>CANLIL010000014.1 GCA_947491305.1 Flavobacteriales bacterium
TAGTGTATATTTGCACTCGCAATAAATAAACCAAACGTGGTTTTAGTTATTGGGAGATTAGCTCAGTTGGTTTAGAGCACCTGCCTTACAAGCAGGGGGTCGGGGGTTCGAATCCCTCATCTCCCACAAAGCTTCACAGAAATGTGAAGCTTTTTTTTTGTGAAAAATTTATATTATGTATTACACGTATATTCTCCACTCTATTTCAATTAATAAATTCTATATTGGTGCTTCAGAGAACCCTTCGGAACGATTGAAAAAGCATAATGCTAAAAACAAAGGATTTACCAACCAATCTAATGATTGGGAAATTGTCTTCTTAAAACCATTTGAAACCAAAACTGAAGCTTTATCTTTTGAAAGACAAATCAAACGTTGGAAATCTTCAGTGAAAATTCAACAACTAATTAATAGCTCAGTTGGTTTAGAGCATCCCGATGCATAGCAATCGGGAGGGTCGGGGGTTCGAGCCGAAACGAAGTGAAGACCAGCGAAGCTAATCCCTCATCTCCCACTCTGATAAAAGCATTATTCGTTAGAATGATGCTTTTTTTTTGTTTTAACGAATCTGAGTTTACTCAAGAGAGGAAAAACAAAAAATAAGCAGCGAAACGAAGTGAAGCAATGCTTTTATCCATTGCACGTCGGGAAGAAGGGAACTTTAATCCCTCATCTCCCACTCTGATAAAAGCATCATTCACTAGAATGATGCTTTTTTTTGTTTAAGCGAATCTGAGTTCACTCAAGAGAAGGAAAACAAAAAATAAGCAGCAGAATGAAGTGATGCAATGCTTTTATCCATTGCACGTCGGGAAGATGGGGACTGTAATCCCTCATCTCCCACAAAGCTTCACAGAAATGTGAAGCTTTTTTTTTGTGAAAAATTTATATTATGTTAAGTCTTACTCGTAATGACAGATTTATTGGCTTCAACAACATCAGCCGTCAAAATGAGTTTAAAACCCTTAACAAAACTAACTTCTTTACAATATTGCAATGTTGTAAATTTTAAAAAAATAACATAAGATTGCAAACACATTAAAAAAGAACAAATTTACCAATTCAGAAAAAACTCAACTCAACTTATAATCAATATTCAATCGTTTTAACTCTTTAAACAAAGAATTATTTGGTTCTACTTTGAATGATTTTGAAGGCATGTTGATTTCTATGTTGTCTAATGGATCCTTGATTGAAAACGTTAAACTACACTTTCCTTCGTGTGCTAAAAACAATTTATTTAAATCTGAAATGAGCGCATGATCAATTTGTTTGGTAGTTAATTTTATACTAACATTTTTAGCCCGATTTTCTTTCAAATCTTGCAACATATCAATGTTATTGATGATGAATTCAAATTCTTTTCGGTTACGCGGCACTTCTATTCTACCTTTAAGCGCAATGAATGCTCCTGGAGCAATAAAATGTTTGTATTTTAAGTAGTTTTCTCGCCATAAGAAAATACGGTATGAATCGGTATAATCTTCAATCGTAAGCGTCCCAAAAGGATCTCCGTTTTTTGTAAAACGATGTTCAGCTTCAGTTACCGTTGCAGCAATCAATAAATCTTTGTTTTTGTTTTGTTCCATGTCATTCAACATGCCAACTTTACCGTTACAAAAAGCGTCAATTTCAATTCTAAAATCATCTAATGGGTGACCAGAAATAAAAATTCCAACTACTTCTTTTTCACGGTTCAAGGTGTATACACTTCCCCATTCATCTGCTTTAGGGATTTCTGGTTCAGGCATTTTGGTTCCCGAAGCATCACCAAATAAGGAAGCTTGCGAAGAATTTTCACTTTCTTGAAAACTTGCTCCAAAACGTATGGCATTTTCTAAAAAAGTTTTCCCTGAAGTATCTTCTTTAAAATATTGCGCTCGGTGTACATTTTTAAAGGAATCAAAACCTCCTGAATAGGCTAAACTTTCAAAGGCCTTCTTATTACACAAACGCAAATTCACACGTTTAGCCATATCAAAAATTGATACAAAAGGTCCTCCCTCTGCCCTAGCGGACATGATTCCTTCAACGGGACCGCTACCCATTCCTTTAATTGCACCTAATCCAAAACGAACTGCACCTTCTTTGTTGACTGTAAATTGGTAAATGGATTCATTCACATCTGGTCCTAAAACAGGAACGCCCATACGTTTACATTCTTCCATGAAAAATGAAACTTGTTTAATATCGTTCATGTTATTTGACAAAACTGAAGCCATGTATTCTGCAGGATAATTTGCTTTTAAATAGGCAGTTTGATAAGCTATCCAAGCGTAACAAGTAGAATGTGATTTGTTAAATGCATACATTGCAAAAGCTTCCCAATCTTTCCAGATTTTTTCCAGTTTGGTCGCATCGTGTCCTTTTTCTCCTCCACGTTCAAGAAACGCAGGCTTCATTTTATCCAAGGTCGGACGGTCTTTTTTTCCCATTGCTTTTCGCAATGTATCCGCTTCACCCTTTGTGAATCCAGCTAATTTTTGAGACAATAACATTACTTGCTCTTGGTAAACCGTGATTCCGTATGTTTCTTTTAAGTATTCCTCACAATCATCAACATCGTACACAATTGTTTCTTCTCCGTGTTTACGCTTAATAAACGAAGGAATGTATTCTAATGGTCCAGGACGATACAAGGCATTCATTGCAATTAAATCGGCGAAAACTGTCGGTTTTAATTCGCGCATGTATTTTTGCATACCGGGTGACTCATATTGGAAAATCCCAACTGTTTCGCCACGTTGGAACAATTCATACGTTTTCTCATCGTCGATTGGAAAATTATCAGGATCTAATTCGATTCCTTTCGTTTCAAATACGTTTTTCACTGCATATTTGATCAAGGTCAAGGTTTTCAATCCTAAAAAATCCATTTTTAACAAACCAGCTGATTCTGCCACAGAGTTATCGTACTGCGTGCAATACATGTCCGAATCTTTTGCTGTTGCAACAGGAACAAAATTGGTAATATCATCCGGTGTAATGATCACACCACATGCATGAATTCCTGTATTCCGAACGGAACCTTCTAATTGACGCGCACGATTGATTACTTTAGCCGAAAGATCGCTTCCTTCAGCCAATGCTCTTAACTCTTTTGCTTTCGCAATTTCCTCCTGATTGTTTTTGAACTTTTCAGCCAACTCAGGATCACTCATTTTAAACAATTTCCCAAGCGAAATATCAGGTACTAATTTTGCGATTCGATCAGCATCAGGTAACGGCAAATCCATCACACGCGCTGTATCACGAATAGATGACTTTGCAGCCATTGTTCCGTAAGTAATAATTTGTGCCACTTGATTCGCGCCGTATTTATTAATTACCCAATCGATAACTTTTCCGCGACCTTCATCGTCAAAATCAATATCGATATCCGGCATCGAAACACGATCTGGATTTAGAAAACGCTCAAAAAGTAAATCGTATTTTATTGGGTCAACATTCGTGATTCCAGTACAATAAGCTACTACAGATCCTGCAGCTGAACCTCTACCCGGCCCAACAGAAACGCCCATATCGCGCGCCGCTTGACAAAAATCTTGAACAATTAAGAAGTAACCTGGATAACCTGTTTTTTCAATGGTTGCTAATTCAAAATCAATGCGTTCACGAATTTCATCTGTAATTTCTGAATAACGTTTTTCAGCACCAACAAAGGTTAAATGACGCAAGAAATTATTTTCGCCACGTTTACCTCCATCGGCAATGTCTTCCAACGATTGAAATTCTTCTGGAATATCAAATGCAGGCAACAATACATCTCTCGCTAAACCATAATGTTCGCATTTTGCAATTACTTCATTTACCGTTTCAATTGCTTGGGGTAAATCAGCAAACAATTGCTTCATTTCCTCCGCTGTTTTGAAGTAATATTCATTGTTGTCTAATCCATAACGAAAACCGCGACCGCGACCTTTTGGTGTTGAAACCAATTCTCCGTCTTTTACACATAATAAAACATCGTGTGCTTCAGCATCGATTTTATCAATGTAATAGGTATTGTTTGTTGCAACTAATTTTGCAGCGTGTTTCGTTGAAAATTTAATCAAGGTTTCATTGACCCTATTTTCATTTTCTTGACCATGGCGCATGATTTCTAAATAAAAATCTTCGCCAAATTGTGCTTTCCACCAAAGCAACGCTTCTTCAGCTTGCGCCTCACCTACATTCAAAATTAAACTTGGAACTTCACCATATAAATTCCCGCTTAAAACAATTAAATCTTCTTTGTATTGCTCAATCACTTTTTTATCAATTCGAGGAACATAATACATTCCTTTCGTATATGCAATTGAAGCTAACTTGATCAAATTGTGGTAGCCATTTTTATTTTTAGCTAAGAATACAACTTGATAGCCATTATCTTTTTGTTTTTTATCTTCTAAATCTTTACAAACATTGAATTCACATCCAATAATTGGCAATAATTCTTGTTTTGTAAAAGCCTCTCCTTTCTCCAACGCTTCTTCACGTTCAGCTTTTAATTCTTTATTGTATGTTGACACAGCTTTTTCGAAGTGAAATGCAGCCATCATATTTCCTGTGTCCGTCAAAGCAACTGCAGGCATATTCAATTCTGCCGCTTTTTTAACCAAACTTTTTACATCAATCGTTGATTGTAAAATCGAAAATTGTGTATGGTTGTGTAAATGGGCAAAAGGAATGTCTGCCAACTCACCTGAAATTGTTGAAGCAACTGAATTTACAGGAACTTGTTCAACAACTGATTGTTGTTTTAATTTTAAACTTTCTTCTTTAAGATTAGTGTGTTTTAATCCAATTAATCCAATCGGTGCAGGATTAAAATCTTGAAAATCTTGAAGATAAGCTGAATCTTTTTGGAGTTTTTCTAAGGTAAAATGGCCCAAACGAATTAACTCTAAAAAACAACGCGTTGTTGCTTCCACATCGGCAGTTGCATTGTGTGCTTCTGAGAATGGAAAGTGAAATAAAAACTGATGTAACTCCGTTAATGTTGGCAATTTAAATCTACCGCCTCTACCGCCAGGAAGTTTACATAATTCAGCTGTAACTTCTGTACATGTATCCAAGACAGGCATTTCAGCCATTTTAGAAGATTGATTTAAACGAACAAATTCACAGCCTAAGACATTGATATCGAAACCAACATTTTGTCCAACGACAAAATCTGCTTTTTCCAATGCTTTGTTGAATTGCATCAAAACATCTTCAAGCGGATCACCATATTGCTGCGCTAATTCTGTAGAAATTCCATGAATTCTTTCTGCATCAAAAGGAATATCAAACCCATCAGGACGAATTAAAAAATCCTTATTTTCAATTAAACGTCCCAAGTCGTCATGCACTTGCCATGCAATTTGAACAACACGCGGCCAGTTACTTGTATCCGTTATTGGCGCATTCCAATTACGCGGTAAACCAGTTGTTTCGGTGTCAAAAATAATGTACATGCTGTCTGAAAATTGAGTGAAGTAAAACTACAAAAAAATGCGTTTTGTTTTTTGGTAAATTATTAACAATCGAAGGGAGGTTTTGAGTTATTGGTTTTAGGTTTTGAGTTGGAAGTTTTTGGTTTTTGGTTTTATTGATGGAGATAAAAGGATTTACAGCTATAACTTAGTTCATAAAATATTTCATTTTTTTGATTTTAGATGATTCATTTGGGAGGTTTTGACAATTTTTGTAAGAATATTAACAATACTTATGGCGTCCTTTTCTATACTATCAAAATCAATTGAATATAATTTTGATGCTTTTAATAGTTGAATCCAATACAATGTTTCTCTAGCTTCTTTTGAGGAAATCGACATTTTTGCAATAAAATCTGCTTTTGATTGACCAGCCTCAGCTTCACTCAAATTTGCGCCGATGGAAGTTCCTGATCGAAGTAATTGTTTTGACAAAACATATTCTTTATGATTTTGTAACTCTCTGCATATCAAAACAATTTTTAAAGCAAACTCAAATGTTCTTTCTTTAATCAACATAAGTTAAAATTTAAAACTAAAAACTTTTTAAAAGGATTTCAAAACTAAAGTACTTAAAGACGAAATCATGGTGCTCACAAAATCCCAACTCAAAACCAAAAACTCAAAACCAACTAACTCTTTAATCACAAACCCTACCCTTATGTTTCTCAGCATGAAAAGCGTCGTCTAATAATTTCATTTCTTCTAACAGACTTTTGGATGGCGGGATATTTTGAAGCGCAGCCAAATTTGGTTGTCCAGCGTCGACCCAAGCAGTGAACCAAATAGCACCAACAGCCAAAATAGCTTTGCGCATTCTTCGTTCCACCATTCCGTTCATTTTTTGATGATATGCTTGGGAAAAATCATATGAATAAGTAAAAACCGTTGCATTTCCTCTTTGTTCAAAGGTGTATTTTTTATCTGATGGAAATGTTGCTGTTACTTCTTTTTCAATGCGTAAAACAGAATCCAATGCTTGGTGAGATCCTTCAACTGCTTGCCATGCAAAATCTGTAATATTTTGAATATAAGTGCTTTTACCCACAAAATAATCGTAATTATCCGCATTAATTTCTACCAAGCGACTTTCCCATAATCCATGAATCCCGCGTTGGTTGGTCAACTGACCATTGTAATTTTCGGTTGTATGTAATGGCACATGTGCATCGCCAATGTAATGACCTAAATCGGCAGAATATTTCAATATTAAATCTACATTCTTTGCTTCAAAAGCTTTTTGTAATTTTAATTTCATGACCGAAATATGCCACGGAACAATGCCATATGCTTGCAACGTATCTTCCGAAAATTTCTTGACGGCTTCGAACCAATTACGGGGTATAATTTCAAACGGATTTTCACCTGGTTTGTAATAATGATCCAAATCAATGTAATGTCGTTGCGCTTCACCTTCAACCGCATAGCGTCTTTTATCAGGATCAACAGCGTGTTCTGTCAAAAACTCAATATGTTCTTTGTAGAACCCAAACATTTCAGGAGGCAAGGTAAAAACCGCCACCCGATTGATGCGTTGATGTCCATAAAATCCCCATTTTGCTGAATGATCAGTAATAGTGGTTTCGAAAGCAAGTAAGAGTGGTAACGTACTAATTGCAATCAGTTTATAAATTGACCAATTTGCCATTTTTTAAGATCGGTATAACATTTGTTTGATTGGGTGTTAGACAATATTTAATGTCTTCGTTTAAATTTAAATTTTTCAACCTACGTCGGTGCGAACTCGATTTTAAGAAACCAAAATAATTATCTTTCGCTGATTGATACAAATACTTTGCAGCAATGGATGAATCTTCTACAGACGTAAAATTTCCTGTTGAAATCAAATAATCTGCAATTGCTCCCGCACAAATTGTATCCTCTAAATTAAATTTATCTTGCCAACCGGAACACAAGCATAAGATATTTTTATCTTGCTTTTCTAACCATTTTGAAAGAAAATCTAAATTTAAAAACGAACCAACAACAACGATTTCGGCATCTTTTGCAACGTCTAATGATTTCGTTCCATTGGTTGTTGTTAACACCACATCTTTTCCTTTAAATTCAGGATTCATATAGGAAAATGGTGAATTACCAAAATCAAATCCTTCTACAATTTGACCTTTTCGTTCGGCACCAGCCAAATACCCTTTTTTCTTGTATTCCAATGCTTCTTCAACGGTTGGGACAGGAATAATAGATGCAATCCCATTATCAAAAGCAGCACAAATAGCTGATGTCGCTCTTAGAACGTCGATCACAACAACAATCTCATAATTACCCTTGAAATATTCGTATTCTCCTGGAGTGTAACAAACTTCAACTAATTTTCGAGTTTCATTCATGGTATTAATTCTTATTTCTTAAGAGTTTCTTTTCTGACCAAAAAGTTCCAAAAGGTATGAAAGAAACGAGCATTAATAATGCCATTTTTGAAAACGTCCATTTGTATTGGAAGGTACAAATCAAGACCAAGCCAACATAGATTACAAACAAAATACCGTGTGTCATTCCAATTGGGTAGAGCAATTTACGGTATAATTCTAGATTGAATGGCTTAACCAACAACATGTTTGAAAATAAAACAATATAAGATACGCCTTCTAAAACAGAAAATAAGCGTAATTGAGCGATAACATTTTTCATTTCTTTTTTTCTACGGGTAAACCTTTTGAATCAAGGCGTTGCTGTTCTTTTAGTTTGATTGTTTTGGCAGAATACGTGTACATTAATTGTTCTTGCCAACCAGATAAATTCAAATTTATTTGACTTCCATCTACTTGTTTGTATGCAAATGCAGTGATATCTATTTTTAATACCTCTGTAACTAATTCTTTGCACAAATCTTCTTTTCCATAATGAACCAATTGTATTGAACGAATTGGAGGTAACGATTTTGAAATCATGTTCGAACCAGTACAAATAAAATCATGCGCTTGACAAGATCCAAAATAGGTCACCTCAAGTTCTAGAATATTTCCATTGATAACCGCATTTTTTATGGTAAAATCTTTAGATTGAATTTTTGTTTCACCAAGTATCGCTACCAAGTTTCGTGTATTCACTTTCTTTTCGTTTATGGTTACATTTTCTGTTGGTTCGTTTTTACTAACCGAACAACTTGCTGTTAGTAACAGCGCTGAAATAAATACTAATTTTCTCATTTTATAAGTCTAACATTATGAAGGTTTCATTTTATAATTGAAGTAGCTTTTTAAACTATAACTACATTTCAAACCTGTATTAAGTTCAAACAAATATACGATTTTATTCGCTAAAATTTGATACTGCTATTAGTTTACGTAAATTTGCACCTTCTTGATTCATTCTATTTTAAGACGATATCAAGGGTAAACAGGTAGCAAAAATAGATATGAAAACAAAAACACTGAAAAAAAATAAGGTAAATGTTGTAACCCTTGGTTGCTCAAAAAACATCTACGATTCAGAAGTGTTAATGGCGCAGTTAAAAGCAAATAATTTTGACGTGGAGCATGAATCCATGGACGACGATGCGGAAATTGTGATCATCAACACATGTGGTTTCATAGACAATGCTAAACAAGAATCAATTGATACAATTATTCGCTACGCTGAAGCAAAAGCTGATGGAATGGTTGATAAAGTATACGTTACAGGCTGTTTATCTGAACGTTACAAAGACGACTTAGAAAAAGAAATTCCTGAAGTTGATGCATTTTTTGGTACGCGCGATTTACCGCGTTTATTAAAAACATTAAAAGCAGATTATAAACATGAGTTGGTTGGAGAACGTTTATTGACAACACCAAATCATTACGCCTATTTTAAAATTGCAGAAGGCTGCGATCGTCCTTGTTCATTTTGTGCGATTCCAATCATGCGTGGTAAAAATATATCAACACCTATTGAAGATTTAGTTACACAAGCAATAGGTTTAGCTGCTAAAGGTGTACGTGAATTAATGTTAATCGCACAAGATTTAACATATTATGGATTAGATCTTTACAAGAAAAGAGCGCTTTCTGATTTAATCAATCGCTTGGCTGATATTGAAGGAATTGAATGGATTCGTTTGCATTATGCATTTCCTTCAGGTTTCCCAATGGATGTGTTGGACGTAATGCGCGAACGTTCGAATGTCTGCAATTATTTGGACATGCCATTGCAACATGGTTCAACAAAGATTTTACAAGCCATGCGTCGTGGAATTACCCGTGAAAAAACGGAAGAATTAATTGCAACGATTCGTGAAAAAGTTCCTGGAATTGCTTTGCGTACAACATTAATTGCAGGATATCCTGGAGAAACAGAAGCAGATTTTCAAGAAATGTATGATTGGGTTGAACGCAGTCGTTTTGATCGTTTAGGAATATTCACCTATTCACACGAAGAAAATACGCATGCTTATTCATTTGAAGATACCGTTTCAGCTAAAGTAAAAAAAGAACGTGCTGACCTAATCATGGAATTGCAATCTGGAATTAGTTACGATTTGAACCAATTAAAAGTTGGAAAAGATTTTAAAGTGTTGTTTGATCGTGCCGAAGGTGATTATTTCATCGGTAGAACTGAATTTGATTCTCCTGAAGTAGATAATGAAGTGTTAGTTAAAAAAGCAGATGGATTCTTAAGAATTGGTGACTTTTCTATGGTCAACATCACTTCTGCTGATCATTATGATTTGTTTGGGAAGATAGTTAGTTAGTTAGTTAGTTAGTTATTTAGTTATTTAGTTGGTTAGTTAGGCACAAGGCATTAGTTTTTGATTGCAACAGAACAACGATCTAGTCTTAATTCCTTAATTCTTAAATTCTTTCATTTCTTAATTCTTTAAATCCTTTTGTCTATTAAAAGAAATTAGTATCTTTATTTTTATGAAAAATACGGTTACTTTTATTTTAACTGCAACTTGGATATTATTTTCAAGAGCATATGATGCTTATTGCACACACAATTTAACACCTGATTTATCGAAAGAAAGTAATCCCTTGGTTTCTGTTTTAGGAATGAATTGGACGCCTTTGCTAGTAACAATTGGAATTCTAACCTTGTATTCAATCTTTTGCTATTTCTTAGTTGTTTTCAAACCAATTTCACTTATTCCTTCCAAAAAAGGCTATTCGTTCAGTCATTTTGTGGCATACTTATACCTCGGTAAAAAAGAAAGTTGGCCTGCAATTTTTTATAAATTCCCGAAAGATATTCAGCGATTTAATCATTACTTTGGATTAATGATGTCGAAATTTTTAGTCTATGCTGGAATTGTTTCAACCGTGATGTGGCTGTTAATAAACAAAACAGAATGGTATAAAAAAGTTCACAGTGCCGCAGTTATTTATTCTATCCTAATAATTGGATGTATCATAATTACTTATTTCTGGAATAAAAAATTGTACAAAGCGTATTTAATTAATTCCAATAACGAACTTTAATTTTAATTCCTTCATTTTTCATTCCTTCATTATTGAACTCTTGAAGTCCTAAAGTCCTTAATTCTTGTAGTCCTAAAATCCTTAATTCTTGTAGTCTTGAAGTCCTAAAGTCTTGTAGTCTTGAAGTCCTAAATTCCCTCAACTATTTCTCGGATGAAAACGAATAATCGCATCGCGAATGAATCGCTGATCTAAATGCGTATAAATTTCTGTGGTTGTAATGCTTTCGTGACCCAACATGTCTTGAATGGCTCTTAAATTTGCTCCACCTTCGATTAAATGTGTCGCAAAAGAATGGCGAAAAGTATGCGGTGAAATTGTTTTCTTCAAACCAATAGCAGCAGCTAACTGACGAATTATAGTAAAAATCATTACACGGGTTAATTTAGCTCCTCTTCGGTTTAAAAAAACAATGTTTTCATTTCCTGGTTGAACCGTTTGATGATCGCGCACATCCGCTTTGTAGCGATTGATTTCTTTCTCTACAGATTTACTTACCGGCACCAAACGTTCTTTGTTACCTTTTCCAATCACACGAATAAATCCTTCTTCGAAGTACAAATCTGAAAAACGCAAACTCACCAATTCACTTACACGCAAGCCACAACTGTACAATGTTTCTAAAATTGCGACATTGCGTTGACTTTCTGCTTTACTATGATCAATGGCCTGAATTAACGCATCAATTTCTTCAATGGTTAAAACTTCAGGAAGCTTGCGGCCAACTTTTGGCAATTCCAATAATTCACTTGGATCGTCAGAAATTTCATCCTCCACCAATAAAAAAACAAAAAATTGTTTGATGCCACTAATGATTCTCGCTTGCGATCTCGCATGTAATCCAAGGTCAAAAAGTACGGCGATAAATTCTTGTAAATGCCCGTATTCTATGGCTTTCACATCTAAATTTCGAGCTTCAGAAAATACTTGTAATTTACGCACGTCATTCTGATACGCAAAGATAGAATTCTCTGCTAATCCTTTTTCGATTTTCAAGAACGAAACAAAATCCTTAATATAGCGTTCCCAATGTAACATGCGTATGAAAATTTTAATAATTAATGGCCCGAATTTAAACTTACTAGGTTCGCGCGCACCACAAATATACGGCACAGAAAGCTTTGAAACTTTTTTTGAGGCCTTGAAATTAAATTCTACAGCAGAATTAAGTTATTTTCAATCGAATGTTGAAGGCGAAATCATCAATGAATTGCAACAAGCTAACGTCGATGGAATTATTTTAAATGCTGGAGGATACACGCATACGAGCGTTTCCATTCGTGATTGTGTTGAAGCAATACAAACACCTGTAATTGAAGTACATATTTCCAATATCACAGCACGCGAAGAATATCGTCACACTTCATTAATTTCTCCTGTTGCAATTGGTTGTATTTTTGGATTTGGCCTAGAAAGTTACCGTTTAGCCTTGCATCATTTTGAATCAAACAAACGTTGATTTAAAGCTTTAAATTTAGTAACACCTTTAAAATAACGCGCCCAAATAATACTTCCTTGGTACAATCCAGAAGTGTTGGTTTTACCTTTATTTTGTTGAATTTCTTTGCGTTGTTTTAGTAAAATCGGCAGGCGTTTGTACAAAGCCATGTGCGCATTGAATACACTGGCTAAATGTTTCCATTCCCTTAATGCAATGAAGCGAACAGCTGCAAGTCCATCTAACAACATTCTGTAAATCAACTTCGGAAATAAAGCTCCTTCGTGGTTTTTCACCAACATAAACAAACTGTTTCTAAAGTTTAGATACGATTTTTTTGGCGATAAATATGGAAGTGTTCCTCCACCAACATGATAAATATAACTTTTAGGTTCTACCATAAATTTGTAGCCCAATTTTTTTATTCGCCAACACAAATCGATTTCTTCCATGTGGGCAAAAAATGCTTCATCAAAGCCATTGACTTTATGAAAAAGTTCGGCACGAATTAATAAGGCCGCTCCTGTTGCCCAGAAAACTTCTGCTTTACCTTCGTATTGTCCTTCGTCTTTTTCAAATTTATTAAAAATGCGTCCACGACAAAAAGGAAAATAATTATGGTCTAAATAACCTCCTGAAGCGCCGGCATGCTCAAAATAATTTTTATTTTGATACGAAAGAATTTTTGGTTGACAACCTGCAACTGTTGGGTCTTTCATTACTTCCAATAAGGGGTTCAACCAGTTTTCAGTCACTTCGATATCGCTATTCAATAACAAATACAAATCAGTTTTCACCTGTTTTAAGGCATCGTTGTATCCTTTTGCAAAACCACCGTTGGAATCATTTTTAATCAGTTCAATTGTTGGGTAATGCGCTTGTACAAATGCAACAGAATCATCCGTGGAAGCATTATCTGCAACAATTATTTGAGAACCATTTGCATATGCAACAACACTTGGAAGAAATTTCTCAAGAAATTCTTTTCCGTTCCAATTTAAAATAACAATCGCTAATGAATCCAATGCAGTAATTTTAGTGCGCAATATTAGTAATTAATATTGACGAAACAAATCGTAACTATTATCTCCAAACTGGCGTTGAACCTTCCCATTAGGATTATCAACATCTTGCGTGTCGGTATGTCGTTTCACTAAAACCTGCTGCCAACCTTGATTTTTAATCTCACCCAACATATCAGAATGTAACAATCTGTGCGTATTATTGACTAAATCTGGGTTGTAAAATATAAATCGTCGATTACTATAGATTCCAATTTTATCGTATTGCCAAATTTCATACGGATATTCAGATGCTGAAGTTTCACGCACAATTAAAGAACTTGGAGAACCAAACTGAAGATAAACACGTCCACGATCTGTTTCAAAGCCATCTTGGAAATTATTAGAATACAAACGTTGAACTAATTGCACTTGACCTTTATATTTCAACCATGCTTCATAAGCATTTTTAGGTGCTGTAACCAACCAAAACGCTTGAATGTGGCGGCGTTGTTTTTGAAGATCTTTTGTTTTTAATATATCAGAAATATTGCGCGATTCTTGATTTTTAGCAATTGGGTACAAACTTGCTAGGTAAAAAGCTACACTATCATTTGAAATTGAAGCTTGAAATGCTGGGTCTAATACTAAATTTTCAAAATCTATAACCTGTTCAATATCATTACTGCGTTCAAAAGTATAGGTTTGCGTTGTTAATTCTTTCATACTTCTTGACAACAAGGTATAATTTATCGCATACTTTCCTGAAGGAATTTTAGCAATGTCAACGGTTTTTAACTGAGGAATAACAGCTGCTGTTTTTAATTTTGAAAACACGGTGTAATCACTCAATTCAGTGTTTGTTTCTAAATTAAAAATAGACTGTTTCAAACCACAAATAGAATCTTCTAACAAATTGGTATTATACAATTCAAAATATACTGGAATTTTAGAAAGTTCTTTGGGATAAAACGAAGTTAAACGAGGAATAATTGTGTACCCTGATTTGTAAAAAGACGAAGATTCATCTCCTTTGTATGCGTATTCAATCGCTTCAATATCAGAAGTAAATATCGTTCCGTCAGTTGCATCAACAACAAACTTTTGAGATGCTGTAACTGCACTTGCATTAGTGTTTAAATCTTCAAATTTCAAGTCTAAGGTATAATTTCCCGGCTTTAAAAGTACACGTTTGAGTTCATAAAAATCTTCTACAATACTGTCGCGCATTATAGGCGTTTGCAAGCGATATGCTGTTTGATTAGCAACGTCACCTTTTTCATCTTTAATAAGTAATGAAATGGCTAATTCTCCTTGTAAGCCTCCTTGAACACCTTTATAGCTTATTGTCGGACCTATAAACTGAAAATAAAATTCCATGTAATCGCCTGATCCAGGTGCATAAAATTGCTTCATGTCTAGATAGGCACGCAAGGTAGATTCTTGACTTTGAACAGATGAACTGAAAGCAACGAACCAAAAAACAATAATAAAGCGAAGAAATTTCATAAAATATGTTTAAAAAAGTAAAGATAAGAAAACCCATAAAATAGCGGTTGAAATGTTCAACTTTTGATTAAACGGATAGTTTTTCAATTTTAACACTTGCTAATTGCTTGTTTTCAAATTAGATGAGCACCAAATCATGAAAATAAATTATTTTTTTTTGGTTTTTTCTTGCCAATACATAAAGTATTACTACTTTTGCCACGGAGAATTGGCAGAGTGGTCGATTGCGGCAGTCTTGAAAACTGTTGTACCGCAAGGTACCGTAGGTTCGAATCCTACATTCTCCGCCAAAGATTTAAAATGCCCTTTTAAGGGCATTTTTTGTTTTACGTCCTTTATAAAATAAAACATGAATTCAATCAATACAAAATCAGCACTGATATTTATTTTAATAACCATATGCCTTGATTCAATTGGTTTAGGAATTATTATTCCTTCATTTCCGAGTTTAATTTCTGAAACGGCACATGTTCCATTTTCTGAAGGTTCAAAATATTTTGGATGGGTGATGGGCGCATATGCATTTATGCAATTTCTCTTTTCTCCTTTAATCGGAAATTTGAGTGATCGCTTTGGAAGAAGACCTATTCTATTGATTTCTGTATTGGGAATGGGATTGGATTACATTGTCATGTATTTTGCGCCTGATTTGTTTTGGTTGGTTCTAGGAAGAGCGATTTCTGGAATTTTTGGTGCTAGTTTTACTTCTGCAGCGGCGTATATTGCAGATATTTCAACTCCTGAAAAACGTGCCCAAAACTTTGGTATGATTGGTGCTGCTTTCGGTATTGGATTCGTGATCGGACCTGCAATTGGTGGATTATTAGCAGATTTTGGAACACGAACTCCTTTTTTAGTTGCCGCATTCTTTTCTATCGCCAATTTCATTTACGGATTGTTCGTATTAAAAGAATCATTGCCTGTTGATAACAGAAGAGCTTTTGATTGGAAACGCGCAAATCCATTGGGAGCAATTCAACAAATCAAACGTTTTAAAAAGTTAAAATATTTGTTTTTAGTGACATTTTTAACCATCATAACAACGATGGCTGTTCATTCAACGTGGAACTTCTATTCGATTGAAAAATTTGGCTGGTCGATCAAAGAAGTTGGAATCTCTCTAGCTGTTGTTGGGGTTTGTTTTGGAATTGTACAAGGTGGATTAACCGGTAAAATTGTCGGGAAATTTGGCCAAAAACAAAGTGCAAAAGCAGGTTTATTTGTGTCAATTCTAGTTTTGTTAGGAATGGGATTAATTAATCAAGGCTGGATGATGTATGCCATCATTATTCCGTATGCATTCTCTGGAATTGTAGATCCTGCCATTCGTTCAATCATTTCACAACAAGTGGAAAACAACGAACAAGGCGAACTTCAAGGAATTTTTACCAGCTTAATGAGTTTAGCTGAAATCATTGGCCCTCCCCTATTCATGTGGTTTTTCTATACCTTTAAAAACAGCGTTCCCAATTCAAACATTGGTTTAGGCACTCCTTTCTTTGTTGCTAGTTTTATTGGATTAATCGCTTTTCTATTAATTTCTTGGACGTTAAAGGAGTTTAAAAAATAAAATCCTCTAACAAACATAATTATTTAGCCAAGTTATTTTTTTTGCATTTATTAATATTTTATTAATCGAATCAAAACAGTTTAATTCAATAATATTAATTTTCTGATAATAACAAATCGTTTATTTTACATAAAAAATAAAACGATGAAAAAAATTTTAACAATTTGTTACTCAATCAGTTTAATCAGTTTTGGATTTTCTCAAAACATAATTTCTAATTGGAATTATAACACGATAACTGGCACACCTACTTCTCCTATTTCGGATGTAGGAAACGGAACATCTCAAGTGGTTGGTTCAATGGTTGTTGCTTCGGCAGCAACAGGAATGGACCCAATTATTAACAACGGTTGCGGAGCCCAAAACGGTTTGAACCCAGGAGCTTGGTCATTCACAGCTGTTCCTGGAACTGTTCTAGCACCGAACGGGGTTCAGTTCAATTCATCAACAATTGGTCATCAAAACATTTTATTCACATGGGACCAACGCTGGTCAAATACATCAACAAATACCGTTAAAGTTCAATATACATTAGACGGTTTGAATTGGTTGGATTTTGTAATGACAACTTCAAATACAACTTTTTGTAATGGCTCAATTGATAATGGTCGATTTCAAAACAATGGAGTTGGTGATCAATACCGAAGAATTTCTGTAAATTTCTCTTCAATTGTTGGAGTTAACAATAATGCGAATTTTGGCGTTCGAATTATGGCAGCAACTCACCAATTAACAGGTGAATTTAGACAAACATCTAACACTGCCTTATTAGCAACTGGAGGAACGTGGAGATTTGACAACGTTTCAATACAAGGACAAGCAGATGTATCGATTACATCGGGAAATAATTTTGCGCAATATTCTGAAAACATTGGATTAATTAATGTTCCTATTACTGTATCTAATGCAAACGCTTCATCTATTAATTTAACTCTTGGATTATCTGTTTATTCAAATGCATCAGAAAATGTAGATTACACTTGGACTAACAACATCACTATTCCAGCGAATACAAATGGAATTACAAACTTAAGTCTTTCAATTATTGACGATGCAATTGCTGAAAAGGCTGAAAGAATAATTGTTAAGATATTATCAGGATCTAATGCTAATATTTCTCAAACAAACAACTATCAAATAATTTTTATCAAAGACAATGATTATGTTGCCCCTGTTCCAACAAACGAATTAAATTTAAACTTGTTAAGTTCATTTTCAAACGGTTTAACAGGAGCGAATTCTGCGGAAATTGTAACTTTTGATTCTTCAGTAGATCGTTTGTATATTGCAAATAGTATAGCTGGAAAATTAGATATTGTAAATTTTTCAAATCCTGCTCTTCCAGTTTTAATTTCGAGTATTAATCTAGCTGCTTATGGAAACATTAATTCTGTAGTAGCTCATGATAGCGTTGTAGCTGTGGCTATTGAAGCAATCCCTGCTCAAAATAACGGTAAAGTAGTTTTTCTAGATTACAATGGAAATCTAATCAGCCAAGTACAAGTTGGTGCGATGCCTGATATGCTTATATTTAATAATAATTTCACAAAAATATTGACAGCAAATGAAGGAGAACCTGACGCTTCATATACGAATGATCCAGTTGGATCGGTTTCTATAATCGACTTAACTCCAGGATACTCCAATTTAACAAATGCAAATGTTACCAACATTGGCTTTACAGCATACAATGGTCAAGAAGCAGCACTTAAAGCACAAGGAATCAGAATATTTTCGACAAGTGCATCAGTTGCTCAAGATTTTGAACCTGAATACATTGCAATTTCAGATGATAATTCGAAAGCATACGTTACTCTTCAAGAAAATAATGCTTTATTAACTATCAATTTAACCACAAATACAATCACTTCATTAAGCGCATTAGGATATTCATCATATGGTAGTGGAAGTGGAAATGCTTTAGATGCATCAGACCAAAGTGGAAGTGTATTAATTACTGGTGATTTACCAATTAAAGGTGCATACATGCCAGATGCAATGTTCTATAAAACAATTAATGGACAGGGCTTATTGTTCACTGCTAATGAAGGTGATTCCAGAGAATTTGGATCAGTAATCGATGCAAATAGAATCTCATCATCCACTTTTTCAAATTTAGATGCTACCGTTTTTCCTGATCAAGCTATATTGAAAAATAGTAAATTCCTAGGGAGATTAAGCGCTTTAAAATATTCAGGAGATACAGATGGTGATGGTGATTATGATGAATTACACGTTATGGGTGGACGATCATTCTCGATATGGAACCCAACTAATGGTTCACTAGTTTACGATTCTAAAGATTTGATTGAACAAATTACAGCTAACAGTCCGAGTTACGGTGCGATCTTTAATGCCTCTAATTCGACTGGAGCACCTGCTATAAAAAATAGAAGCGATGATAAAGGACCAGAGCCAGAAGGTATTGCCGTTTCTTATATTAACGGGTCAACTTATGCTTTCGTAGCTTTAGAACGAATTGGTGGAGTAATGATTTTCAACGTTGATATTCCAACAAGTCCTGTTTTCGTAGGATATGCAAATAATCGATCAACAACGTTAAGTGGTCCAGATTTAGGTGCTGAAGGAATAATAATAATCGCTGCAAATGAATCGCCAAATGGAAAAGCATTAGTCATTTTGGCAAATGAAGTAAGTTCAACATTAAGTATTTATCAAATTAATACCTGTGCTGATGTTTCAGGTGCACCAATTGTTTCAAATGACTTAAGTATTTGTCCAAATCAAACAACACAATTGACTGTAGGAAATCAATCAAATGTTACGTATCAATGGTTGTTAAATAACGCTTCAATTCCAAGTGCAACAACTACTAATTTTACAGCTAGTCAAGCTGGTAATTATTCTGTAAAAATAATAAACAACAACCTAAATTGTTTAGACACGATTTCGTTTGTTAGTGTTACCAATAGCTTATCTCCAATAATTTCAGCGGGAAATGATCAAGCAGTTTGTGGGGGAGATACAATCACTTTAAATGCAACCGGAGCTGATTTGTATAGTTGGAATAATGGCGTAACTTCTTCATCTTTTTCTATTATTTCAAATTCAACATCATCTTCGTCAAACTCAAGTTACACGGTGACTGGAACTAGTTTATTAACTGGTTGCTCTGCAAAAGACACTGTTGTGGTTACTATTAATGAATTGCCTCAAATAAACGCCGGAAATGATTTTCAAATTTGTTCGTATGAACAAGTTACATTAAATGCAAGTGGTGGTTCATCTTATTCATGGAATAATAACGTACAAAACAATACACCATTTAATTTACAAAACACAACTTCTTTTACTGTAACAGGATCCGATATAAATGGATGCGTAAATTCAGACATTGTAACCGTAACTGTAAATGTTGCAGCATTAATATCAGCAGGAAATGATACAATAATTTGTGAAAATAATTTACCACTTCTTTTGAATGCAACATCAAATCAAAATAATGTGACTTATAGTTGGAATACAGGTGAAAATACTTCTTCAATTTTCGTTGATTCAACTTTAACAGCTGTTTTGACAGCTACGAACACATTTAATTGTCAATCAGTAGATACTGTTCAAATTACTGTTCTTTCCTCGCCAATTGTTGAATTAGGATCGAACGATTCGATTTGTTCAAATTTATTTCCAATTATTTTGAGCGCAACATCTGCATCAGTTGGCTTACTTTATGAGTGGTCAAACAACCAAAATTCTGAAGAAATAGCGCTAAACAGTGGTGGTAGTTATTCAGTTGAAGTTACTGACGCAAATGGTTGTAAAGGAACTGATGAAATTTCAATCCTTGCATTAAATTCTCCATCTGTGAATGCTGGAACGGATAAAATCGTGTGTGAATACAACTTCCCAGTCACACTATTAGCAACTGGAAATGGGGTTTCAGTTGAATGGAGCACAGGAGATGCTTCTCCTTTTACATCAGTGAATTCTCCTGGAACATATACTGTTACGACCACTGCTCAAAATGGTTGTCAAACATCTGATGATGTAATTGTAACTAGTGATGCATGTTTAGAAATAAATGAAATCAATCAATCTTTTAAAATTTTTCCTAACCCGACAAAATCGTCGATTTCAATTATAGCTTCTTTTTCATTACCTACAACTTATTTGTTACTTACAATTGATGGAAAAATTTTGAAAGAAGGTGATGTTCTTTCTAATTCTAATGAAACAAAAATAAACATGAGTGATTTAGCTAATGGAGCGTACATTTTACAACTAGTAAATCAAAACTTAAATCAATTTAATAGAATAATAAAAGAATAATAAAATACAATTCTTTTTTTATAGCTTTAAAAACCGTGAGAATTTCTCACGGTTTTTTTTATCTATACATTAGTAATAACATTAAAATAATCGCTATCTTTATTCAAAATCACTTGAATAATGATCGAAGTAAATCAACTCACAAAAGTATTCGACCTTACGAAAAAGCAGCGCAAAGAACTTGCAACTTCAGATAAACAAACAACTGCGGTAGATGGCATTTCATTTGAATGTAAACCTGGTCGCATCTTTTCGCTATTAGGCCCGAATGGCGCTGGAAAAACAACAACGCTTAGAATACTTGCAACCATCTTTCAACCTTCGCAAGGAACAGTTTCCATTTGTGGAATCAACACCTTGGAACAACCACAATTAGCAAAACGAAAAATCGGCTTTTTAACCGGTTCAACTGGATTATATGCGCGCCTCACGCCTAATGAATTAATCAAATATTTCGCAGATTTATATGGTGTTTCAGCTTCTGATTTTGAAAAAAGAAAAGAATACTTATTTACTTTGCTAAACATGCATGATTTTCAAGATAAAAGAATTGGAAAATTGAGTACAGGAATGAAACAAAAAGTTTCCATTTGTAGAACAATGATTCACGACCCTGAAGTTGTCATTTTTGACGAACCAACAAGCGGATTGGATGTGATAACAGCTAAAAACATTATTCAATTGATTCAAGATTGCAAAGATCAAGGAAAAACGGTTATTTTCTCAAGTCATATCATGAGTGAAGTAGATTTATTGTGTGATGATTTAGCGATTATTCACAAAGGGAAAATTGTCTACTCAGGAGAAATGAATGCCTTCAGAGCTGAGATGCAAGCGCAGAATTTAACCGCAGAATTTATTCGAATTATTGAATCCTCTAACAAATAATAGTATGATTTTTAACATTTTCAAAAAAGAACTCGTTGATACCTTACGCGATAAACGTTCGGTACGAATGATGGTTATTATTCCGCTTTTGGTATTTCCAGTCATGCTCAATTTATTTATATTTTCTTCCAAAAAAATTGAGGAAAATCAAGCTGAAAAAATAATGCACATCGGTTTAATTAGAGGAAATTCAAACTTTTTGACTGCAAAACTAAAGCAATTAAGCAATCACAAAGAAAAACAACTCCTATTCTACAAAGACAGTTTACAATTGATAAAAGCTTTAAATACAAAGAAAATTCAAGTTGCATTAGTTCTTGAAAAGAAGTTTGAAACGAAATTAAAAGCATTTCAACCAGCACGTGTAAACCTAATTAGTAACGATACAGAATTGGGTTTTTCCGAGCGCATGAACAGCGATTTAGCTCAAATTGAGCAACAATTAAAAAAAGAACGCTTTCAGCAATTAAACATCAATGAAACAACAATACAGCCATTAGATATTAAAGCAACAAACATTGCAAGTACAAAAGAAATGATTGGGAAGTTAGCGGGTGGATTTTTACCTTATATTTTCATAACATTTGGATTTATGGGTTGCATGTACCCCGCAATCGATTTATTTACAGGCGAAAAAGAGCGAGGAACTCTGGAAACGCTATTAACAGTACCAGTAGCGCGCTGGAGACTTCTCGTTGGAAAATTATTGGTCATCGTTGTTGCAGGTTTAATTTCTGCAACGTGTGGTTTCCTAGGATTGTTTTTAGAGATTGAAGTTTTTGGTTTTACAGCTGAGCCTGAAATCGCAACATTAATTCACAGTATATTAAGTTTTAAATTTATTTTAACATTGTATCTGTTGTTAATTCCTTTGATTGTTTTTATTGCTGGATTATTGGTTCCAATTGCAATCTATGCTAAAAGCTTTAAAGAAGCTCAAAGTATGATTGCACCGTTAAATTTTGTCATTATTGTTCCTGTTATAATTGGATTTTTACCTGGCATCGAATACAATTGGGTAACTGCATCTATTCCAATAATAAACATTGTTTTAGCAACAAAAGAACTCATTGCTGGAACGTTAACTATTGGTTTAATGGCGTGGAGCTTTTTGGTCATGCTTTCTTTTGCAGCTCTTGCAGTATTGTTTTCTTACAAACAATTTGATAAAGAAAATGCGATTTTGTAACTATTAAAATCTGGGTATGAATTGAATAGTAATTTGGATTTTCTGCTACACGAATTTTCAATAGTATACTTTTCATTTTTTGCCACGAATACACAAATTTTCACTAATAAATCCGTGATTTAGTGGCTGCTATTCTTTGTTCAACAAATTCATTCGTGTTAATTCGTTATTTAGTTGCTGCTTTTCTTTGTTCAACAAATTCATTCGTGTCCATTCGTGATTTAGTGGCTGCTATTTTTTCATGCTACTACTAATTAATTCGTGTCAATTCGTCAATTCGTGGCTACTTTTTATTTCATGCTATTACTAATTCATTCATTATCTAATTCCTAAAACTGGCTTGATGACTATTATCCAAAACATTATAGACTTAATCCAACAGTTACCCACAAAAAAAGGCTACCCAATTGGATAGCCTCTTCTTTTTCACTAAACTTTTCTTATTTGAACGAATTCAAATCTACTTTTCCATTTAATGTGATTGTGGTAGCTTTTCCTGAGAATACAGCACCACCCATGTTCATTTCCATAGCGTGAGGGAACATAAATCCTTCAACAGCTTTGTAATCACTGTAATTAACACCTGATTCAGATGTTTGATCACCTTCTTTACGAATTGTTAACGATTTCATTTTTAAGAATGTTTTCGCATCAAAATAGTCAAACGTTTCAGCTGTTCCATCATTCGATTTCAACACATACGCATCAACTCCTTTAACGTTTTCAATTCCAACAATTTCGTATGTAATTCCAGAAGTAGCAAAATTCATCTCAGGGAACAAACCAAAAGATTTAGTTTTAGCAGTTAATTCTTCTGCTGTCATTTCAACTTTACCAGTTTGCATGCTTGAAGAAGCACCCGCTTTTCCATCGAAATATGTTTTTTGCAATACCATTCCTTGACCTTCAATTTTTTGACCTTCCATGTTTGGTGTCATCCAAATTTTTGTTGCAGTTAATGGGAAAGGAATTTGAGCCATAGTCAATTCAAACTTCTCTTCGTAAGCTTTTACTTTTTTCATTTTTTTTCCAAATTCTTTCATTGAAGTTGAATTAGAAACTGATAACAAGTAATTTTCAATCAATTTTTCTTTCGAGATATCTGCTTTTTTAACATCTTTCACTTCTTGACCAAATGCATCTAATAATTCGATTCGTCCATCCGCATCAAATTGTTTCAAACGCTCCAACACTTCTTCATTACCAACCACAACAATGTTGCAATTTTGAGCAGTGAAATATTGTTTAGCCATTGCCAACACATCTTCTTTTGTAATTGCATCTAAGCGTTGTAAATATGTTTGGTAATAATCTTTACTCAACTTATTTTTAATAATGTTTAACGCGAATTGAGCGATTGTTTGTGGACGCTCTAAAGATCGTGCAAAACCACCAGCCATCGAAGATTTCGTTAAATTCAATTCTTCGTCTTTTACTGTTCCTTTTGTAATATTATCCAATTCAAACAAAATTTGTGTGATTGCAGAATCAGTAACCGCATTTCTAAAGTTACCACCAATTGACAACCAAGAACCATTTTCAGTAACATTCAAAGAAGAATAACATCCATAAGTATACGCTTTATCCTCACGTAAATTTTGCATCAAACGTGTTCCAAAACCACCGCCACCAAATATTCCATTTAAAACGTTTAATGGCAATTGGTTTTTATCTCCTGTTACAATATCCATTGGAAATGAAACTTGAATAACTGATTGAACTGCTCCTGGTTTTTTAACAAAAATCACGCGATTTCCTTGGTTAAATTGACCTTTACCCATTGGCAACATGATTGCAGGATTACCTTTCCACGCGCCAAAATACTGAGCAACCATTTTCGTAACTTGTTCTTTTGTGATATCACCAACAACAACCAAATAACTTCCTTGTGGGGTAAATATTGCTCTGTAATAAGCGTTTACATCTTCTAAAGTAATGTTTCCTAAGGTTGCTTCCGTCATGTTTTCTCCATAAGGATGATTCGGGAAGTTAACCACTCTTTCAGCGTTATCCGCCATTGTTCCAGGATCTGATTTCGCAGTCATCAAACTTGATTCTGTTTGTTTTTTAACACGATCAAATTCTGTTTGAGGGAAATTAGCGTTCATCAATACGTCAGACATGATGTTCAATCCTTTGTCCATATGCTTTGTTAAACATGATAAAAACAAGTTGTTTTTTGATGCATTCAACGTTGCTCCGATGTAATCAATTTCATTGTCCAATACATCTTTTGTGCGACTCGTTGTTCCTGACATGATCAAAGAACCTGTTAAATCTGACAAACCTGCTTTGTTTCCTTCAGGAATTGGATTGTTACCCATTACTAAATTAAACGCCACTTTAGGTAATTTGTGGTTTTCAGACAAAATCACCGTGATACCATTTTCAGTCGTAAAAACCTCTGAATCTTTGATATTGATTGTCGGTGCTTTCGCTGGTGTTGGTTTAATTGATCGATCCAACTGCCCAAAAAGAACAGCAGGCGCAATCAAACCGAATACTAAAAATATTTTTTTCATCTTTCTATGATTTATTTTTTAATGTTGGTGAATGACCATTTCATTCACGCTGCTGTTTTATTTTTCTTTTGGTAAATAATGTAAAATTACACGCGCATCTTGTGTAAAGTATTTTTGAGCAACACGTTGAATGTCTTCTCTCGTTACTTTTAAATATCCAGCCAATTGTGTGTTCACGCGACTTGCAGAACCATAATACACGTGATTATCCGCCAAGTTCTCAGCAATTCCTGCAACAGATGCGTTGGAAGAAACTAAGTTGTTTTCAAAACTGTTACGCACTTTTTCAAATTCTTCTTGTGAAATCAAAGTCGTTTTCATCAAGTCAATTTGAGCATCGAATTCTTTTTGAATACTGTCTAAGTTAACGCCATTTGCCGCAATTGCTGCAATGATTCCAACACCTGCATCTTCTAAACCATAATTAAAAGAGAACGCTTGAACAGCCATTTCTTTTTTCTCAACGATTGTTTTATTCATTCGAGAACTTGAACCGCCAGAAAGCACTTCATTTAACATATCCAACGCATAAATATCTGGATGTGTTTGTTCTGGGAATTTATATCCAACAAAAATTGCAGGTAATTGAATGTTGTCGTAAACGATGTCTTTTACAACACCTGTTAATTTTTCAGTATCTTTTTTAGGGCGAGGAATATCAATCGCTTTCGCTGCGTATTGCGCGATGATTTTTTTCGCTTCAGGAGATGTTGAAGCCATAAAATCTTTTGCATTGAATTTTGATTTTGCAATACCATATTTCTTTTCGAAATCAGCATCTGTATTGTTTTCAAAATCACGCATCAAATTGATCGCTTGACCTTTAGGAACACTTGCGAAATATTTTTGAATCCATTTTTTCGTTTCTTCAATGTTTAAATCTCCCGCAATTGATAATGTTGCATTGCTAGGTACATAAAACGTTTTGTAGAAATTTACATAATCTTCTTCTTGTGCTGCATTCAAATGCTCCATGCTACCAATTGGAACCCAGTTGTATGGATGAACAGTAAACATACGTTTGAACATTTCCGTGATAAAAGAAGCGTACGGTTGGTTATCAACACGTTGTCTTTTTTCTTCTTTTACAACACTTCGTTGCGTTTCAATACCTGTGTTTTCAACTTTAGCATGTAATAAACGTTCACTTTCCAACCATAATCCTAATTCTAATTGATTAGATGGTAAAATTTCAAAATAATAGGTTCTATCTTGAGAAGTGTTTGCATTCAATGCTCCACCATTTTTCTCTACCATTTCACTGTATTTTCCACGTTCAATGTTTTTTGAACCTTCAAATAATAAATGTTCGAAGAAATGCGCAAATCCAGTTTTATCCGTTTTTTCATTTTTAGACCCAACATGGTACAAAATAGAAACAGCAACAATAGGAGTGGCGTGTTCTTCATGTAAAATTACGTGGATGCCATTTGGAAGATCATACTCTACATAGTCAATCTTCTTTTGTGCTTGGGTTCCAAAGGCTACAGTAGCAAGGATTCCCGAAAAGAATAGTTTTTTCATTGATAATATTTAGTTTATATCATTTACAAAGAAAATCAGATTTTTTGAATGTACAAGATTTTCTTTAAAATGAAATTGGCTTTTAACATTTTTTGGTTAGAAATACATTAAACTTTTTTCACTTATTTTTGTTTTAAAATAAACATTTCACCCATGCGGAAATCCGGATATGTATTCACCCCTTTTGAAGCGCCTAATCAGTCGCCATTTGATCGTTTATTTGACGTTTTTAGTGAATTAATTACACACACTTCCGGAGATGTTGATGAAGCGTTGGATTGGTTGAATGTACTCGATAAAGAATACAAATTGACTACCGACGATTACACCATGGAGGATTTCATTGAAGACCTTAAGAAAAAAGGTTACCTGCGTGAAGAAATTCAACCGGATGGAAATGGACAATTAGCGATCACAGCGAAAACAGAACGTGTACTTCGTAAAAATGCCATGGAACAAATTTTTGGAAACATTCGCAAAAGTGGTGCTGGAAACCATAAATCGAAGAAAAGTGGCGTCGGTGATGAAGCAACAGGCGATTTTCGTGCTTTCCAATTTGGTGATTCTTTTGAGAATATTTCGGTAACAGAAAGTTTGAAAAATGCGCAAATCAACAACGGTGTTGGCGAATTTAAGCTAACTGAACAGGATTTAGTGATTGAAGACACACACCA
The DNA here is from genome assembly GCA_947491305.1 of Flavobacteriales bacterium. GTDB lineage: Bacteria > Bacteroidota > Bacteroidia > Flavobacteriales_D > Crocinitomicaceae > M0103. Next base: position 27,479 of record CANLIL010000014.1, read on the forward strand.
CAAATCTCAAATGAGCACCGTTTTGATGATCGACATCAGTCACAGTATGATTTTATATGGAGAAGATCGCATCACACCAGCTAAAAAAGTAGCCATGGCACTCGCTGAATTGATTACCACTTCTTACCCAAAAGACACTTTAGATGTGATTGTTTTTGGAAACGACGCCTGGCCAATTAAAATTAAAGATTTACCGTATTTAAATGTTGGTCCTTACCACACAAATACGGTTGCAGGACTCGAATTAGCGATGGATATTTTGCGTAGAAAACGAAATACCAACAAACAAATATTTATGATTACCGACGGTAAACCAAGTTGCTTGCGCCTACCAGATGGACAATACTATAAAAACAGCAATGGTTTAGATGAACACATTGTTGAGAAATGCTACACTATGGCTGCACAAGCCAGAAAAATGCACATTCCAATTACAACGTTTATGATTGCTCAAGATCCTTATTTACAAGCTTTTATAGAACAATTTACGCAAGCAAACAAAGGAAAAGCATTTTATACAGGCTTGAAAGGACTCGGAGAAATGATCTTCCACGATTACGAAACAAATAGAAAAAAACGAATTAACTGAGACAATGGAACACACAACTATTTCAACATTTGGCGCATTAAAAGCTGCTGGTTACCAATCAAAAAATATAAAAACTGAATTAAGAGATAACTTAATTTCGGCCTTACAATCAGGAAAAGAAACGTTTCCGGGAATGCTTGGATATGAACAAACTGTTATTCCACAATTGGAACGTGCAATTTTATCGAAACACAACATTAATTTATTAGGACTTCGTGGACAAGGTAAAACCAGAATCGCTCGTTTAATGATCAACTTACTGGATGAATACATTCCTTATATTTCAGGAAGTGAAATGAACGACGATCCGTTTCACCCAATTAGTCGTTTTGCAAGAGACATAATTGCTGAAAAAGGCGATGATACGCCAATTTCTTGGTTGCACCGTTCGGATCGTTTCTTCGAAAAATTAGCTACGCCAGATGTTACAATTGCAGATTTAATTGGTGATATCGATCCAATTAAAGCTTCGAATTTAAAATTGAGCTATGCCGACGAGCGTGTGATTCATTTTGGAATGATTCCAAGAGCTAACCGTTGCTTATTTGTAATCAATGAATTACCTGATTTACAAGCACGTATCCAAGTTGCGTTGTTCAATATTTTAGAAGAAGGCGATGTTCAAATCAGAGGATTTAAATTGCGTTTACCCTTGGATTTACAATTTGTATTTACTGCAAATCCGGAAGATTACACCAATCGTGGAAGCATCGTGACGCCTTTAAAAGATCGTATTGGTTCTCAAATTTTAACACATTACGCAGCTGACATTCAAATCGCGAAGAAAATTACGAAACAAGAATCCGAGAAATTGGAAACGAGAACTTGCACCGTGCATGTGCCAGAATTGGCAAGAGATATTTTGGAACAAATTGCATTTGAAGCGCGTGAAAGTGAATACATCGACAATAAAAGTGGCGTAAGTGCGCGTATGAGTATCACAGCCTTTGAAAATTTAATCAGTACAGCCGAACGTCGTGCAATCCTCAACAATGAAAAGGAAACGAGTGTTCGTTACAGTGATTTAATGGGAATTATTCCTTCAATTACAGGGAAAATGGAGTTGGTTTACGAAGGTGAACAAGAAGGAACATCATTTGTAGCACAACACTTAATCAGCGAAGCGACCAAAACACTTTTCCTTCAGTATTTCCCTAAAATTGAGAAACTAAAAAAACAAGAACAAACAACACCTTACGATGCCGTATTGAATTGGTTTTTTGAAGCCGACGCATTTGAATTATCTGATGAAGCAACTGAAAAAAGCTACAAAAACGCGTTACTTTCTATTCAACCGTTGAAAGACTTGATTCAAAAATACCAACCAAAGGTTGCAGCAGAAGATGTTCCCTTCTTAATGGAATTTATTTTGTGGGCATTGGTTGAACTAAAACAACTTTCGAAGAAACGAACAGCAGATGGACTTTCATTCAATGATCTATATGATAATTTGTTGAAAGGATTGTCTTAAATGAATAAAACTTAAATGAATAAAAAAGGAGCTTTCGATGAAAGCTCCTTTTTTATTAGTAGTGTATTTAATTGTGGTTGAACACTTTTTTTGTTGAATTCGGAATATGCCAAACAATCCCAATCCCAGAGGGACTAACTTCTAATGATTGCACAAATGCTTTTGCATTTTTAGTTGCATGTGATTTATGCAAACCATAAGCCATTAAATCAAACAATAATAAAAAACTTCCTTGAACAATTAAGCTTTTTCCATACCCACTAAAGCGTTGAGAATTTGTTAAATTATCTGTTTTAATCGCTCCTAAAATCAAACCGCTTGAAATATATCCTACATCTAAAAAAGCATTGATTAAGTAGATTTTCTCTGTTTTCTTCTGTTGCAATTTTGTATCTGTTGTTGATAATTCTGTTGGCGCATTTCGAGCTTTTAAATAACCGGGAACAGCTAAACCAATATTCACAACATTCCACATGACATTCATTTGGTGAAAATAATGTGCCTCTCCACTTGGAATTGAGCCCCATCCTATTCCACTAACAAGAAAATTTGTTGTTGCCCATGATCCCAATCCAAGCATTAATTTTTTATCTAATTGATTGCGTTCTGCATTGAAATTTTGTGCTTTGGAATTGAACAAAATCAACAAAAAAAGCAATAAACAAAATCTCATAATTTGTTTTGACATAGTAAAGTAATTAATTGTATTAGCGTGAAATCTAACTATTACTAATTCGATTTCTCTGCAATAATTTTAGTTAACTTTTCAACACTTTCCTTAGCATCTCCGTATAGCATTCGCGTATTAGATTTATAAAAAAGCGGATTGTCTTCTCCTGAATAACCAACATTCATGGATCTTTTCAAAACAATTACTTTTTTTGCATACCACGCTTCAATTACGGGCATTCCATAAATTGAACTAGCTGGATCATCCTGAGCACTTGGATTAACAACGTCATTTGCTCCAACCACAAGAACAACATCTGTATCAGGCATATCGCTGTTAATTTCATCCATTTCACAAACAATATCATACGGTACATTTGCTTCTGCAAGCAAAACATTCATGTGACCAGGTAATCTTCCAGCAACAGGATGAATAGCAAAACGCACTTTTTTACCTTGTGAAATAAGTGATTGAGCAAGTTGAAAAATCGGATATTGCGCTTTTGCAACTGCCATTCCATAACCTGGTACAATCACAATTGATTTTGCATCAACGAGATTTTCAGCAACTTCTTCGTGGTTAATTGGAAGTGCTTCACCCTCAATCGCAACGCGAACATTCGCATTTTGTTTTGTATTTCCACTTGCAAAAATTACAGAGAAAAAAGAGCGATTCATCGCCTCACACATGTGAATAGATAAAATTGCTCCAGAACTTCCGACCAGCGCTCCAGTGACAATTAGCAAGTCGTTGCTTAACATAAATCCTGCTGCTGATGCTGCCCAACCCGAATAAGAATTTAACATGGACACAACTACAGGCATATCTCCACCGCCGATTGCCATAACCAATGAAATTCCAAGAAAGCACGATAATCCAATTTGTATAAACAACAAAATAGTTGCATCATTTCCATTGGCATTACAGAAGAAAACCCCGATTAGTGCAATTGCAACAACTAGCATCAAATTCATGTATTGCAATCCTTTAAATTGCCATGGCTTAGATGAAATTTTACCTTCAAGTTTTCCCCAAGCAATAATAGAACCCGTAAACGTTACTGCACCAATAAATATTCCAACATAAACCTCAACCAAATGAATGATTTTGGCCGCAGAAGAAACGTGAATTGAATGATCTAAAAATGAACCTACGCCAACCAAAACAGCTGCTAATCCAACAAAACTATGAAGAATTGCAACCAATTGAGGCATCGATGTCATTTCAACTTTACGCGCAGCAATAAAACCAATTATTGAGGCAATACCAATCGCAATTAAAATGAATAAATGACCTTCAACTTTTTCACCAAGAACTGTGGCTAAAATAGCTAATATCATTCCAAATATGCCATAAACAACACCTCTTTTGGCGCTTGTTTGAGAAGATAAACCACTCAAACTTAAAATAAATAAAATACTTGCAAACAAGTAAGCTACAGTTTGTAATGTTACTGTCATAATTTTTATTTTTTAAACATGTTTAATTTGTAATGTTACTGTCATAATTTTTATTTTTTAAACATGTTTAACATGCGATGAGAAACAACAAAACCCCCAACTATATTAATTGATGCTACAAGAATTGCTACAAAAGATAAAATAGTTAAAATATTACTTGGATCATTATTAGTTTGCAATAGCCCTCCAATTACAATAATGCCACTAATTGCATTTGTAACGGCCATAAGCGGTGTATGAAGCGCGTGAGAAACATTGTTTATAATTTGCCAGCCAACAAAGACAGCCAATACAAAAACTGTAAAATGCTGAATAAAATCAGCAGGAGCAAAACTACCGAGCACAAATAAAAGTAAAGCTGTAAACAACAAAGAAATTAATGTTGACTTAGCTTTCTTCTTTATTTTTTTAGCTTCCTTCTGTAAAGTTTCAATCTGAGTATCTTTTTTCGTTTCTTTAACAACTGGCTTAGGCGCAGCAGCAACAGGAAGCGGTGGTGGTGGCCAATTCAATACGCCATCATGTGTTACCATTGCTTGAGAAATGACTGTATTTTCAAAATCTATTTTAAAATCTTTTGCATTCCCTAGTTCATCAAGTAAATGACATAAATTAGTGCCATACATTTGGGATGCTTGCTTCGGTAATTGATTGATTTTCCCAACAATCGTAACACCATTTTCAGTTGTGTAAATTTCACCCGATTTAGTAAGTTGGCAATTCCCTCCACTCTCAGCTGCTAAATCTACAATAACAGATCCCGACTTCATAGCTGAAACGTGATAATCCATCCAAAGTAAAGGTGCAGCTTTCCCAGGAATTTGAGCAGTGGTTATCACAATATCCACATCTTTTGCTTGTTCTAAAAAAAGTTCCATTTCAGCTTTAATGAAAGCCTCACTCATTACCTTAGAATAACCTGTAGCTGTTGCTCCGTCTTCATTGATATCAATTGTTAAGAACTGAGCACCCATCGATTCTATTTGCTCTGAAACTTCTTTTCGCGTATCAAACGCACGAACAATTGCTCCTAAAGAATTTGCTGTTCCGATTGCTGCAAGTCCTGCAACACCCGCACCGATTACTAAAACTTTAGCAGGATCTACTTTTCCAGCTGCCGTAATCTGACCATTTAAAAATCTTCCGAAATAAAAAGACGCTTCAATAACTGCTCGATAACCCGAAATATTTGCCATTGAAGACAATACATCCATTTTTTGAGCGCGTGTAATACGTGGAATTGACTCAACAGATATAGCACTTATTTTTTTTAATCGTAAGCTTTCCAATAATTCACTGTTTTGCGCTGGTCGTAAGTAGCAAATTAAAAGCGTAAACTCGTGCATCATTGAAATTTCTTCAAGAGAAGGCTCACGAACCTTCAACACAATTTTTGAATGTGAGAAAATTTCTTCCGCAGAATTAGCGATAATTGCTCCTGCATTTTCATATTCCTGATCGGAATAATCTGATTTTTTCCCAGCTCCTTTTTGAATAAAAACTTCAAAACCTTGCTTTATCAATCGCTCTACTGTTTTAGGTGTCGCAGCTACGCGATATTCATTGAGAGAAATCTCACATGGAATGCCTATTTTCATAATTAGAATTAATAATTACTTTTTTAATTTATTGAATAACAATTAATTCACTAATTTGTTCAACAATTAAAAAGTGCGAAAATCGACTAGATTTTTTTTAATAGAATGCATAAAACGATAAAAAAAATGCATGTGACAGTATTAAAAAAGTTTGACTCGAAAACTCGACTGGATTACATTTCCAGTCTGCGCGACGTGCAGTGGATCTTCGCACCTGTGCGCTGCGCGCACGGTTGCGTTTTAATTTGTTCCTCGTTCAAACTGAAAGTTTGACTCGTTTCAAATTAAAAACGCACCTGTCCTATCGAACAAGTGCGTTGATCAGAGTGCGCACGACTGGATTCGAACCAGCACACCTAATGGCACCACCCCCTCAAGATGGCATGTCTACCAATTTCACCACGTGCGCATTAAAATTACTGCTGCAAACTTAACTATTTTATTCGCTTTTTTGATGTTAAATTGTTGAAAAATTAGTTCACATTTTTTGTTAAAGTCACACATTTTAATTTAAAATAAAATACCTTTACTTAAAATTTGAAAAATGAAAAAGTCGTATATTATTTTTGGAGGAATTGCTTTGTTAGCAATCATTTTGTTCTTTAGTTATAGAGGAACTTACAACACTGCTGTTGAGTTACAAGAAACTGTTGACCAAACATGGGGTGATGTTGGTGCGTCATACCAACGTCGTGCGGATTTGATTCCACAATTAGTTGCAACAGTCAAAGGTGCAGCAAAAAATGAAAGAGAAATCTTAACGCGCGTTACAGAAGCAAGAGCAGGAATTGTAAATGCAAAAACTCCAGAAGACATGGAATTAATGGGTAAAAAAATCAATACGGCTATTAATTTGGCGTTTGAAGCATACCCACAGATTCGTTCAACGGAAAACTTTGGTGCGTTACAAGCGCAATTGGAAGGAACTGAGAACCGCATCAACAAAGCTCGTTCTGATTACAACGGCGCTGTGAAATCATTTAATTCACACATTCGTGGATTCTTCAACAGCATGTTCTTAAACAAAGAAATTTTTGCTAAGCGTGAAGCATTCAAAGCTGCAGCAGGTTCTGAACTTGCTCCAACAGTAAATTTTGATTAACACATTGAAAGGGCGTTTATTTTAAACGCTCTTTTTTATTTGACACAATGGGCGAAAAAAAATTAATCAACGAAACGCAACAAAAAGCGATTCAAACTGCGATTGCAGAAGCTGAATTAAATACATCTGGAGAAATCCGTGTGCATATTGACGCAAAATGCGCAGGCAACCCAATGGAAAAAGCCATTCAAATTTTTGAGCAATTAAAAATGCATGAAACAGCACAACGCAATGGCGTATTGTTTTACGTTGCGATGAAAGATAAAAAATTGGCCATCCTTGGTGATCAAGGGATTAATGCAGTTGTACCTGAAAACTTTTGGGATGCAATCCGAGATGGAATGATTTCAGCCTTTAAAAAAGGTGAATTTTCTGAAGGATTAATTGAGGGAATAGTAACTGCTGGTCAACAACTGAAAAGCGCATTTCCATTGCTTCAGAACGACGAAAATGAATTAAGTAACGAAGTAACTTTTGGTGATGAAGCGTAAATCAACTTTTTTAAAGAACGGATTATTGTTGAAACTAACCGTATTCTTACTTGCAATTATTAGCAGTCATTCAGTTTGGTCACAAGACGATATCCCAAATGCGCCTGTCCCTGCTCGCTTGTATGTGAATTTATCCCAAGAATTTCCGAATTTCTTATCCGAACCTGAAGCAGCACAATTGGAACAAGAATTGGTGGAGTTTGCAGAAGTGACTTCCAATCAAATTGTAGTGGTGGTTGTAGATGACTTAAATGGTTACGAACCATGGGAATACGCAACAAAATTAGGAGACAAATGGAAAGTTGGTCACGAAAAGGAAGACAATGGTATTGTTATTTTGATCAAACCAACTGGCGGCAAGGGAGAACGTAAAACGTTTATTGCAACTGGTCGCGGATTAGAAGGCGCTATTCCAGATTATACCTGTAGTCAAATTGTGGATAATGAATTGTTGCCCAATTTTAAAAAAGAAGCCTATTACGAGGGAATACAATCGGCTTTAAAGGTCTTAAAAGGCTTATCTCAAGGCGAATTCAACTCAAAGCAATACCAAAAAAAAAACGAGAAAAAAGATAGTATCAGTCGCGCAATTTTAATCATTGTAGTTATAATAGTTGTTGTCATTATTTTTGCACGCAACAACCGTGGCGGTGGCAGAGGTGGTTACACTATGGGAGCTGGCGGGATTTTCTTTGGTGGTTTTGGCGGTGGATCTGGCGGCGGAAGTTCAGGCGGTGGATTCGGTGGTTTTGGTGGCGGTGGCTTCGGCGGTGGCGGATCTGGAGGAGGTTGGTAAAACTCTCTTTTTGGGCGCTTTAACGGGCTTTTCATTGCAAGTCCTCCTCCGATAGCTATCGGAGTCCGGGCTTTCCATTACAATCCCTAGCGCGCGATTCAACTTCGAATCAATTCACTTCTTCGAAAAATAAATCTACGTTTGGATCCAATTTAACAGCTTTTACTTTCTTAGGCACTTTAATAAATATTCCTGATTTGTTGGTATCAAAACGATTGTGATACATTTTTGAAGTACCGTCTTCATATTCAATTAAAAGTGAAATAGGAAATTCAAACAATTGAGTTTGCACTTGTTGCAATTGAATTTCACCTTGCTCGTTAAGAATCACTACTTTCAATTTTGGATGCTCTGCCACACGCAACCATTGGTAAAAGAATTGGTGTAAATCTTTTCCTGTAATAGTGCTAGCTATACGTTCAAAATCAGCAGAATTAGCATTGCCATTTTGATACAAATTATAATAGGTTTTGATCGTTTTTTGAAAGCTACTATCCCCTATTTCATTGCGCAACTGATGCAATACCCATGCACCTTTTTGATACGAATGTGGATTCAATAAATCCATTAAATCTGTATACGTTGAATCAACGACAGGATGTTGATACTTTTTTGAAAAATTCAAGGCTTTTGAGCGATCTCGTTTCAATTGTTCGTCAAAAATGTGTTCTCCTTTGCTTTGTTGTAAGTATAAATTGGTGAAATACGTTGCAAAACCTTCACTCAACCAAATGTGTGGCCAATCTTTTTCAGTAACACAATTCCCAAACCATTGGTGTGCAATTTCATGCGCCATCAACGCTTCACATGTTCGTTTTCCGTTGATAGCATTTTCATCGTAAAAAATACAACTTGCATTTTCCATGCCCCCAAAACGAGTCGTTGATTGTACGTTAGCTAATTTTTCAAAAGGATATTTCCCAATGTAGTCAATATAAAACGCTAAAATTTGTGGAGCCAATTGAAAATCGTAAAACCCTTCTTTTTTGTTTTCCGGATAGACCCAACTCGATAATTGCATCACTTCATTTTCTATGTTCTCCACTTCAAAAGCAGCAATTCCAACAACACATACTTTTGTAGGCAAAGGAATTTTTGTCGCATAGCGATAAAGCATTCTTCCCTTATCAGATGGAGCTTCTATTTTACTTTCCAACAAACCATTTGCAATCACTTGATAATGCGAAGGCACTTCTACTTCGTAAGCAATCGTTGCTTTATCTGAGGGATGATCGTTGCAGGCAAACCAATTGTGGGCGCGATTCGGCCAATTATCACCAAAAAATGTCCGCTGGTTGAATTTATTTTTCCCAATTACTAATCCATCTGTAGGTATTCCTTCTAATTCAATCGAAAATACGTATTCCAAGCCTTCTTCCATAGGAAATACTTCTATTACCAATTGTTCTTCCTTCTGATGAAAACGAACAGCTTGCTTATTGTGGAGCACTTTTTTTACTGCCATTCCTTTACCAGTAGAATTTTTAGCAGTCAAATCCAACACGACTTGATTCGATTTCTTTAGACAAACCAATTGAATTTCTTCGTTTAGTTGTAGGATATTATTTTTATCAGAAACGGCTAATTGTAGTTGATAATGCTTTACATCAATTTGCGTGTTTTGAGCAAAAAATGGGAACGCCATCAAACAATAGAAGGATATAAGAATAGAATTTTTCATTGGGTTATTTTTTTCAAATTTACATTACTTAGCTAAGACTACTTAATAATTTGTTTATTTTTAACCAACCAAATTAAAAAAATATGAAACTTTTATTCGTTATTCCTTTTCTTTGTCTCTACTTCTCATCGCTTGAAGCGCAACAATTAAAAAAACCATCTCCTGTTGAAATTCAATCGTTACCACTTTGGGCGCAAAAAATGTATGGAGACCATCCAAATGTTTATGAAATTGATGCTTTGTATACAAATTATTTCAAAACAACTAAATACATTAAATCTTACCACACACAATATTACAAACGTTGGCGAAAATCAATTGCAAGTAGTATTGATGAGCAAGGTTTTATTGTTGAATTAACTCCTGCACAAAAAGCAAAAATTGAAGCGGAATATTTAGCTAAACAAACCGGAGAAAAAGCAACCAATTGGACTGTTATTGGACCCTTAACTTCTATGCAAGCCAACGGTAACCAAACTAAAACCAGAACAAATGTTTACAGTTTTGATCAATGTGCTGGACAACCTAACTATTGTTATTTAGGAACTGAACCTGGAGAAGTTTATAAAAGTACAGATGGGGGAAATAATTGGGTTTCTGCCACTATGACACTTGATTTTGGAAGTGGTGTTTCTGCTGTTGAAGTTCACCCAAGTAATGGAATGATCGTTTTTGCAGGCGGAAATAAAGGGATTTTTAAAAGCAATGATGGTGGTTCGACATGGTCAAATGTATTGCCTCAAACTAATTTTGGTGTCAATGAAATTTTAATCAATTCTGGAAACGACCAACTTGTTTATGCTGCAACAGATAAGGGTTTTTACACATCAACAAATGGCGGAACAACTTGGACGCAAACATTTACACAAACATCGTACGATGTAAAAACGAATGCTATTGATCCTAGTAAAGTTTATCTTTTAAAAAACAATCCAACTGCTAAAATCTGTGAGTTTTATTCCTCTACGGATTTTGGTGCAACATGGAACATTCAAACGACAGGTTGGTACAATTCAACTGATCCTGCAAAAAATGATGGTGGTGGCCGTTTAGCTGTTTCACCAGCAAATCCAAACAGAATTTATGCCTATTTAATTGGGGAATCTAAAACAGATGATTTTGGATATATTGGCGTTTATAGAAGTAACGACGGTGGAACTTCTTGGACATTACCAAACACGCCAGTTGGTGGGCCTTACACGGCAACTCATCCAAATTTAGCCTATGGCCAGGCAAGTTGGACCTACCATCAAGGTTTTTACAATTGTGCCATTATTGCATCACCTACAAATGCTGATTCACTAATAATTGGTGGTTTAAATACGTGGCGCTCCAACGATGGAGGCGCAACTTTTTCATCTGTTTCTGGATATATTGGCGGACCATTCAATATGCACGTTGATAACCAAGATTTCAGAGTCATCAACAATACTACATGGTTGACAACTGATGGTGGAATTTACAAATCAACAGATTTTGTAACAACACAACCTGTTTCAAAAATGAATGGTGTTCACGGTGGGGATTTTTGGGGATTTGGAAGCGGCTGGAATGAAGATGTGTTAGTTGGAGGCCAATACCACAACGGAAATGTGGCGCATCACGAAAATTATGGCCCAGGTAATTTCCTAGAATTAGGTGGTGGTGAAGCGCCAACAGGATATGTCAATCCAGGAAATAACCGTAAAACCTATTATTCTGATATTAGTGGTAAGATAATCCCTAATAACTTTAATGATCCTGTAAGTAATTTCACGAGTGGAATGTCGCCCAATGAAAGTTATTATGCAGCTGAATCAAGTGAAATGGAATTTCATCCAAACTGCTATTCTATAGCATTTGTTGGTAATGAAAATAAACTTTGGAAATCAATAGACGGTGGTGGCTCTTACAATTTATTAAAAGAATTCGGGACTACTGCAGCTGATAAATTAGGTCAGTTTGAAATTGCTTCATCCAATCCTGACGTAATGTATGTTCACCAACGCAATAGCACAAACGTAGGGAAATTGTGGAAAACAACAAATGGAGGCGTATTATGGAATCAATTAACCATTCCAGCTGGCAACAGTCGTTTGATGTTAATCGCATTGCATCCAGAAAATGAAAATATTGTTTGGATTGCGTATCCAAATGGAAGCAATGGCAATAAAGTATTTGAATCAACTAATGGAGGAACAACTTGGACAAATATTTCGAGTCCCGCATTGAACAACGAGTTTTTACAATCCCTGCTACACATTGCTGGAACAGACAAAGGATTGTATGTTGGAACTTCAAAAGCTGTTTTTTACCGCAATGCTACAAATCCTTGGACCATTGAAAATACTGGTTTACCTACATTTATAAGTACAACTGCTTTAAAACCATTTTACAAAACAGGAAAAATCAGAATGGCTTCCTATGGTAAAGGAATATGGCAAAGTAATTTGAAAGAAGCTCCTAGTAAACCAATTTGTCGCATTACGGTTGATAAATTATCTCAAACCGTTTTCTGTACTCAAGACTCCTTTTATTTTGAAGACTATTCTTTTTTAAATCACACCAATGCAACGTGGAGTTGGCAATTTCCAACTGGATCACCTGCAACTTCGAGTAGCCGAAATCCGGCTGTTTTATTTCAAAATCCAGGTAATCATTTAGCTATTTTAACGATAACAGATCAATCAGGTCAAACGGATTCAGACACGCTTATCATTCAAACAAACAACTTTGTAGCACCTTCATTTATCAGCGAAGGATTTGAGGGACAATTTGTACCAATTGGTTGGTATTTATCCAACGAAACAGGCGGTGGACAATGGTCATTGAGTTCTGCAACTGGCGGATTTGGGAATTCTTCAAAAAGTGCACTTTTTCCTAATTATGATTACGATGCATCAGGAAATTCAAGTGATTTGAACATACAACTGAACACCTTAAACATGAGTCAATTAAATTTATCATTTGATGTTGCGCATAGTCAATACGGTGGACAATACACGGATTCATTAGAAGTTTTGGTTTCAACAGATTGTGGTGCAAATTATACCAGTATTTACTTAAAAGGAGGACCAACATTAGCTACAGCGCCAAGTAGTCAAACAAACTTTGTCCCTTCGGCTAACCAATGGCGCACAGAAAATTTAAACTTGTCCGCTTTTGTAAATCATTCAAAAGTGCTAATTGCATTCAGAAATTGGGGACATTGGGGAAATAATATTTATGTGGACAATGTGAACATTCAATCCGATTTAGGGACGAATGAACTTGCAACTTCAGAATTAGAAATCTATCCAAATCCATTGAAAAATGGCCAACTAATAACACTTAAAAATTGCGAATTGAATTCAAAAATTGTTGTATTGGATGCAAATGGTAAGCATGTTCACACTACGAACTTAGATGCTACTTCAACAGTTGCACTTCCTCTATTAGCTGAAGGGTTATACACCGTTCATATTGAATGTTCCCGAACTATTTACAATAAAAAGTTAGTAATCGTTGAATAATTACAATTTCATAGGATCTTTAAAGTATTTCTTTTTCAACTGTTTGAACAACAAATGAGCTCCTAAACTTGAAGCTGTTCCAATGATTGCTCCAATTAAAACATCGGAAGGATAATGAACTCCTAAGTACATGCGCGAATAACCAACACTTGCAGCAAATAGATAAGATGGAGCAATGACATACCATTTTGGGTACAAAATACTTACGGAAGTTGCAGCTGCAAAAACTGTAGAAGTATGACCAGAAGGCATTGAATAAGATCCACCTGAACTGTATTTTGTGACTTCATTTGGATACGTTTCAAAAGGACGTTCACGTTGGATCGATGTTTTTAAAACAGTTGTTACAATCCCATTGATAAGCGCCGCTGATGCCATTTCATAACTATTGACAACCATTTTATGGTCTTTTTGTACTTTTCCTGCTACAAAAAAGCCAACAGGCATCGCATAAGAAAGAGGTCCTCCAGTTTCAGTAACCGCTACCATAATAGAACCACCCGTTTTTGAATACGATTGGTTAATATTTTTCAATAATTGAATATCCCAATTTTGAGCATTGAACGATTGAATGACAAAAAATGAAAGCAAAAAGCTGAAGAAAAATTTCATGGTTATCTTTTGAAGTTTAAAATTAGTTAAAAAATCTATGGGTAGTTTTGATTTAATTTAAAAAGTACACTTCATTGCTGAATATTAATTTTACTTTTGTTAAAAATTATAAAATTTAGTTATGAAAAAAATTAATCTTATTGCGTTTTTAATGCTTTTTTGCATTCAATCTTTTGCACAGGATATTAAAACTTCTGATGAATTTACCGTGAAAGCAGGCGCACCGTACAAAGTAATAGATGGATACAAACGTTATTTCTCGAAAGATGGTAATGTAATTGCAGTAAAATCTAGAAGAGGTAAATTATCCATTCAAAAATTCGATGCAGACAAAGCAACCCAAGAATCTGTAAATGAATACGATGATTATCCAGACAATTATTATGTAATTGGTGAAGTGAAAACTGCCAATAAATTATTCCATGTTTATGTTGAAGAAGCAAGAAGATCAGATACAAAAGATGTTTATGCACGTGAAATTTCATACGAAACTGGGGAATTTCTAGGAAAAGGGACTAAAATCTTCACGATTGAAGAAAAATTCAATGGATACATTTCAATGGAAACATCTTTTGATGAGAAAAACATTTTATTCCAATACCGTTTAGCTCCAGAAAAAAGAAACGACAAAATCAACAAAGATAAAATCGGAATACATGTTGTTACAGAAGAACTAGAAGAATTGTGGTCATCAACTGTTGAAATGCCTTATACTGAAGCAATGATGAATAACATTTCTTATGCAGTTGACAAAGATGGGACTGTTCATGTTTTGACAGAAGTTTTCACTGAGAAATCAAGAACTAAATATGATAAAAACGGAAATGCAAAATTTAATTACAAAATTATTTCTATTAAATCTGATGATGTTGAAGAAAATAGCGCTGAAATTGAATTAAAAAAGAAAAAAATCACACAAATAGGATTCTTTGAAGGTGCAAAAGGTGAATTATTGTTAGCTGGATTTTACAGTAATAAATATGAATTTAACTGTGACGGATTATTTGTGATCAAATTAGAGAAAGATGGCGCATTAATCGACTCAAAAACATTTGAAATCAGTTTAGATATTATCAAGCAAAATTCATCTGACCGTGCTCAGAAAAAAATGGAAAAAGCTGAAGACAAAGGAAAAGATTTGAGTTTAACTAATATGGTATTACGTGAAATTCGTCACCAAGCAGATGGAAGCACCATTTTTGTTGCTGAAAAATATTACACGATCACAACGTATGACTCAAAAGGAAATTCAAGAACAACCTATTATTACCAAGAAATATTGGCTTCAAAAGTTGATAAAGATGGTGAATTAGCATGGATGAAAAAAATCGCTAAAAATCAAGTTGGTGGTGCCGGAAGAGGTGGAATGGGTTACAAATACATCTCAAATGATGAAAGTCACTTTTTCATCTATTTAGATAATGTAAAGAATTTAAATCTTCCAAACAATGAATATCCAAAAGCACATCAAGATGGACGTGGAGGTTATTTAACAGCGGTTAAAATCGACAATGAAAGTGGTGCAATTGAAAAACTATCATTATTTGACTTGAAAAAAGCAGACGGGATAAAATTATACCAATTTCAAGTAGATCGTATAATTGATGTGGCTAAAAACCAAATGCTGGTTGAATGCTATAAGAAAAGTAAAGAAGATGTGTTGATTAAAATTGAAATCATCGAATAATGTTTCATATATAATAAAAAAACCGTGAGCATTGTTCACGGTTTTTTTTTGTTTTATTCTAAATAAAATTAGTTTTCATCTTCCTCATCAAAATCTGAAGATGTTAATTCTAATGCGCGAACAGCTTGAACGGCATTTCCTGCAATTCCTCGAATAGAACCATACATATCAATCGTATTTGTAATTACCTTTTCAATTTGCTTTTCACGTTGCTTCCAAATGCGTTGCATCGAACGTTTTTCGGTTTCCAAATCATTTTTTAGTTGAGAAAAACCTTCAACGATTGCCTCCACTTGCATTCTAAATTGATTGCTCGTTAAAAAATCATACAATAGATGCATTTTATCTCCCCTATTCTCTTGTGAAATAATCGCATTGGATAATTGAATAATAGATTCTCTTAACACATTTGCTAAACCTTTAAATTCCTCGAAAGTACAAATCCAAATACCATCTTTCAAGCCCATTCGCTGCATATCAGAAGGCATAACATCCGTAACTAAAACACCAATATTCGCTCCTTTTTCACGTATATCTGCTTTGAATTTCTGAATCCAACTCGGTTGAAAATCTTTGGTCCGTTTACTTTCGTAATAAATTGTACCACAATTTTGAATTTCACGCGTATTTACAATTTGAATACAATCACCTCCACGAACACCTTTTTTGATCTCGTCAATAGTATCTAGAGGAAATGAAGTAGACAACCAATCTTCGATTGCTAATTCTTGCACTTCACCTTGCAATTGCATCGATCCTTGTTCTTGTTTGCGTTTCATTTCTTCCGTCAAACGTTTCTGATCTTCCAATTGCTTTTTCAATTCAAGAATGACCAATTCTGTTTTTTCCTCTTCTGATTTTTTAATTTTATCGCGTTCAGATTGAATAGCAACTGTTAATTGTTTTTGCGCTTCGGCCTCAACCTGAGATTTTACTTCATCTTTTTCGCGTTTCAAACGCTCAATTTCAGCCTTTGAAGCGTTCAATTCTTTTACTTGTTCCGATTTTTGATTCAATTCATCTTGTAAAGATTTGAATTGATCTGCTTGATCTGCTTGAAGTTTTATTATTAATTTTTCTTCAATGACTTTTCGCTCTTCCTTTAACTTTGAATCTACACGTTCTTGAAATAATTCATTTTCACGTTGTTTTTTTTCTTCAAATTGAGCCTTTTCAGTTGCCAATTGCATTTCTTTCGTTTTAATTTCTTTTTGAGAATCTGCTAATTGAGCATGGTATTTTTTTTGAATTTGTTCTTCCAATTGATGCGATAAAATGTCATTAACATCAATAGAGGATCCACAATTTGGGCAAGAAATTTGAGTCGAATTTTGCATAAAAAATTAAATTTTACTTAACGAAATAAATACTATTCAAATTTAAATTAAAAAATTGATTTATGGATACTGAATTATTTTTAACTTTAGACAACCTTTCTTTGCAATTAAACGTTTAACACTATATAGAACTATAAACAGAACAGTTGTGCGATATATTATACTATTATTACTATTATTAGTTGTAAATTTTTTAGGTTTATCACAAACATTAGATCCATTCACAATCAGGTATCAAAACCTTCAAAAAGGTGGAATACGAATTATTTCAAATGTATCTTTAGGTGCAACCAATAGTTCGTTAAATTATCAAACTCCACCAAGTGGAAATTCCTATAATAATAATGCTACAATGGGCTATGTTGACATTGATGGTAATGCTTCAACTTTTATGTCATCTAGTGACAGTTTAAATTTAAATAACTGTAGTGAGATACTATGGGCAGGTTTATATTGGGGAGCATTAATAGGAAACAACGCTGTTCAAACCACGTTGAATAATTATGCGAATCGAGATAAAGTAAAAGTAAAAATAAATAATGGAGCGTACACAACTTTAACAGCCGATGAAATATTCAATCAAACTACTAATACAAGTTACAAAACATACCATTGTTTCAAAAATGTTACTTCTTTAGTTACGAACGCTGGAATTAAAGCAAAATTCACCATAGCAGATTTGGTTTCACTAAATCATACTCAATTCCCAAGTACTAATGGACCTTATGGAGGTTGGTCCATCGTTGTTGTTTATAAAAACATTTTTGAATCTCAACGTTTATTAACCGTTTATGATGGTTTGACATCTGTTAATGGAACAAATCAAGTTAACATTCCAATTTCTGGATTTGTTACTCCACAGGTTGGTCCGGTTAGTTTTGAATTAGGGATTGTAACGTTAGATGGTGACCGAGGTGTAAGTGGTGATCAGTTAAAATTCAATAACTTAAACATTTCAGATGCAATACATAATGTAAATGATGTATGCAACAGTACTATTTCTTACAATGGTGTTTTAACTCCTTTTAGAAACCCTTTATATACCAATACGTTGGGATATGACGCGAATATTTTTATACCCAATAATGCAACACAACAATACATAGGCAATAATGCAACTACTGCATCCATTTCTCAGACAAGTACAGGTGATCAATATTTTTCACAAGTAGTAACATTTGCAATAGATGTATACGAACCTGATTTAAGGGCCTCTGTTACAATCAATGATTTGAATGGTGGAAATGTTGCTCCAGGTGATATTCTGGAATACACAATTGTTGGTAAAAACATCGGCTCTGATATTGCAAATGGCGTTTACATTAGAGATACACTCGATCCTAGAACAGTTTATTTGCCCAATTCTTTACAAATTTTATCCGGACCAAATACAGGATTTAAAACTGATGTAACGTTAGATGACCAAGCTGAATATTTTTCTGCAAGTAAAGTAGTGCAATTTAGAGTTGGAACAGGAGCAAATGCGAGTACAGGTGGACAAATGCTAAGTGCAAACAGTGGTGCAGACAGTACAGTAGTGAAATTTAAAGTAACTGTAATTAATGATTGTTTAATGTTTCAATGTGATAGTACATTGGATCACAAAGCGTATATTTTTGGAACAAGTGTCGTATCTGGCAATTTCTTTAACAACAATGGACTTGCTGATTTTTATGGTCCAAATGGCTGTCCTGCAATAGCTAGTAACGTACTTTCAATAAATGTTTCTGGATGCCCTCCTGATGTTATCACGGCAAACACACCAATTTGTGCAGGAACCAATCTTTCACTTTCTATACCAAATTCAAGTGCAGCACAATACTCATGGACAGGTCCGAATGGTTTTACGTCAACTGGATTCAACAATGCGAGTATTTCAAATACTACCGTTGCAAATAGCGGTTTATATCAAGTTCAAATCACATTTCCTGGTTTAAATTGTTTGTTAAATAAAACTAAATTAGTTACAATAAATCCACTACCTACAATTTCTTTAGCTAGTCAGACAAATGTATTGTGTAATAGTTTTTCTACAGGAGCGCTAACTGTTAACGTTACAAACGCAACTGCACCGTTTACTTATTTATGGTCAAATAATGCTACCACAAATTCAATAACATCAATTGCCGCAGGTAATTATACTGTTCAAGTTACTGATTCTAACTCTTGTGTAAAAACAGCAAGTTATACACTAACACAACCGACAGTATTAAATGCCGTTATTTCAAATTTATCCAATTACAATGGTGTTAATATCAGTTGCTTTTCTGGGAATAATGGAAGCGCATTGGTAACTGCGAGTGGTGGCGTTGGACCTTACACTTATCTTTGGAATAATGGCTCAATAATAAACAATCCAACAAACTTAATTGCAGACACCAATACTGTTACAGTTACAGATGCAAATTTATGTACATTATCCGTTAGTACCAATTTAACTCAACCAGCTGAATTACAGCTTTCTGAAACACACCAAAACATTTCATGTCATAACGGTAATGATGGAACAATCACTTTAACAGTGACTGGTGGCACAGCACCTTTTACGTATTCTTGGTCAAATGGATCAACCAATCAAAATTTAGCCAATTTAACAATTGGAACGTATAGCGTCACTGCAACCGATGTGAATGGCTGTACAGATACAATATCTGTAACATTAACACAACCACTTGCTCCAATAAGTTCAAGTGATACCCATGTAAATGTTTTATGTAAAGGTTTTTCAACTGGTGCAATTGATTTAGCTGTAAATGGTGGAACAGCTCCCTACACGTATGCTTGGTCAAATGGTCAAACAACTCAAGACATCGATACATTAATTAGCGGACAATATATTGTTGTAATTACCGATTCAAAATTATGTACATTTAATGATACAGTTTTTATTTCTGAACCCTTAAATGCGTTAAGTATAACAAATGTTGTAACTCCTGTTAGTTGTTTTGGGGACTCAACTGGAGCTATCAATATCACTACAGCTGGTGGAACGTCTCCCTACACCTATGCGTGGTCATCGAATGCAACATCTGAAGATTTAAACAGTTTATTAATAGGAAATTATACTGTAACCATAACAGATACTAATTTATGTGTACTCATAAGTAGTCAGATAAATGTTCCACAACCAATTGCCCCACTTTCAATTTCACATGTAATTGATGATGTCAATTGTTTTGGTGGTAATGATGGTGCAATTGATTTGACTGTTAATGGTGGTACAGCTCCATATACTTATGCATGGTCAAATGGCCAAACAAGTCAAGATGTGAGTAATTTAATCACAGATACCTTTAATGTTATAGTAACAGATGTAAATAATTGTATTATTCATGATTCAGTAATTTTTGTTCCTCAACCTGCTGCAAGCTATATACTTTCTACTACTAACACAGATGTTTTGTGTTATGGGTTTTCAACGGGTGCGATTGATTTTAGTGTAACTGGTGGTACTTTACCCTATACTTATTCTTGGTCAAATGGCCAAACAACACAAGATATCGATTCATTAACAATTGGAAGCTATGAAGTTATTGTCACTGATTCTAAAGGTTGTAAAGACAGTTTAACAACAACATTAATTCAACCTTTAACACCGCTTGCACTTTCCATTACTCATACTGATGCATTGTGTATTGGTGGTACTCAAGGAACAATTGACATAACAGCTGGAGGAGGAACAGCTCCGTACACTTATTTTTGGAATAATAATCAGACAGTTCCAGATATCGACAGTTTAAACCAAGGTTTTTACTATTGTTTGGTTACAGATATGCATGGTTGTTTTGATACAATATCTGCAACAATATTAGATCCAAATAACAACATGGTTTTATCAATAAGTAATACTGATGTTCAATGTTTTGCAGGAAGCGATGGAACTGTAAATTTAACCGTTCAATTTGGAACACCTGGCTATAATTATATCTGGAATAATGGTGCAACAACTCAAGATTTAAGCAATGTTCCCATTGGAACCTATTCAGTTGATGTCACAGATTTTAACACATGTGGTGCTTTTATTTCAATCGTTGTTGATCAACCAGCTACTCCTGTTTCTGGAACAACCTCTACAGTTGATGTATTGTGTAAAACATTTGCGACTGGTAGTATTGATGCTAGTGCTTCTGGAGGAATTGCCCCATACACATATTTATGGTCAAACATTTCTACGAACCAAGATATCCAAAACTTAATAGCAGGAATTTATACACTCACAATAAAAGATAGTCACAATTGTATCCTTGCAATTTCAGATACAATTTTTGAACCTGCAACAGTGGTTTCTGCAACAAATGTACATACGAATGTAAATTGTTTTGGAGGAAGTGATGGAACGATCAATTTAATTCCTGCAGGTGGTGTTGGGAATTATACTTTTTTATGGTCAAATTCTCAAACAACTGAAGACATTGACAGTTTGATTTTAGGAACTTATAATGTTACAATTACAGACAGTAATAATTGTGTTTTCCCTTACAGTGTATTAATCACGCAACCAACTGCTCCAATTTCATTAGCAACATCAATTACCAATGTTTCGTGTTTTGGTGGAAGTAATGGAATTATAAATTTAACTCCAAACGGAGGAACAGCTCCTTATACTTATTTCTGGTCTGATTCAACTACAAACCAAGATTTAACCAATGCACCAATTGGAACGTATTCTGTTATTGTAACAGACACCAATAATTGTGTAGATTCTATCAGTGGCGTGCTTATTCAACCAACATTACTAGTTATAAGTGGTTCAATTACGCCTGTTATTTGTCATGGAGATGCAACAGGAACAGCTTCTGTTGTTGCAAATGGAGGAACACCAGGTTACTCCTATTTATGGAGTAATGGTGATCAAAACGCCTTGAATGATTCAATTCTTACTGGTTCGTATTCTGTTTTGGTAACAGATAGTTTAGGTTGTCAAGATTCATTGACTGTTTTTGTAAATGAACCAACATTATTAACGAGTTCAACCACACACATTGACAATCCATGTTACGGTAATTCTATTGGTTCCGTAAGTGTTGTTCCGGCTGGAGGAATTGCACCTTACACTTATTTATGGAGTAATTTTGCGCCAACTCCAACAACATCCAATTTAATTGCTGGAGTTTACACGGTTGTTGTAAAAGATTCAAACAATTGTATAGTAAACGATACGTCTGAAGTATTGCAACCATTAGCTCCTCTTGCAATTAATTTTGCAATTACAGACAACATCTGTTTTAATGGAATATCTGGAGCTATAGACGCGACAATTACTGGAGGAACTGCTCCTTATTCTTATTTATGGAATACAACAGCTATTACTCAAGACATAAACAATTTACCTATCGGTATTTATACACTTTCAATTATAGACAATCAAAACTGTGTTTTATCTAAAACAGATACGATTGTTCAACCAACTCAAATTGACACGTCTAATGTACTATTAGATGATATTAGTTGTAATGGATTCAGCGATGGATCCATCAATTTAACAACGGTTGGTGGAACAGCTCCTTACACTTATTTATGGTCGAATAACACAACCAACGAAGATTTAACCAATGTAATTATAGGAACATATACCGTTACGATTACTGACAATAATTTGTGTACGCGTCAGTTTACTTATACGTTAAATCAACCTTTGCCGTTGATTTCGACGTATACAACTATTGAACCTTTGTGTTATGCGTATTCTGATGGAAGTATCACCTTGAACACAACTGGCGGTACAACACCATATGCGTATAGCTGGACAAATGGAAGCACGAGTGCAGTCAACAGTGGAATTGTAACAGGAAATTACACTGCAACCATCACAGATGCTCAGAATTGTGTCTTTGTATTGCCTTGTTTTATCGATCAGCCGGATCAAATTCAAGTTTCATTTAATGTGTCTGATACGGTTGGCTGTGATCCTACAACGATTGAATTCACGAATACTTCAGACGAACAATTTATTAGTACATGGCAATTTGGGGACGGAAACAGTGCTAATGGAAGTAACATTACAAATACTTACACTAGTCCTGGCTGTTTTGACGTGAGTTTAACAGTAGAATCGCCAATTGGATGCACTAATTCTGTTATTTATCCTTCGATTATTTGTATCAACCCTACGCCAACTGCTGGAATTAGTGCGAACCCAACAACCTTAGATACTTCGAATCCAGAAACAGAAATTACAAATACAACAACGGGAGCAGTTTCTTATGAATGGGACATGGGTGATAATGGTTTGTATAACTTCTTCCAGCCAGGA
>CANLIL010000015.1 GCA_947491305.1 Flavobacteriales bacterium
AACGCTTCAACTATGGCTACTGAAACAACTAAAGGAACAAAAAAACAGCTTTCTTTTTGGCAAATTTGGAACATGAGTTTTGGATTCTTAGGAATTCAGATGGGGTTTGCCTTGCAAAATGGGAATGCAAGTAGAATATTAACGGATCTGGGTGCAAACGTAGAAAGCTTATCGTGGTTTTGGTTAGTAGCTCCTTTAACAGGTTTGATTGTTCAACCAATTATTGGCTATTGGAGCGATCGAACATGGTCGAAAAGATTTGGTAGAAGAAAACCGTTCTTTTTTGTAGGTGCATTGTTTGCTTGTTTAGCATTAATCTTATTGCCAAATGCAGATAATTTCACGGCTTATTTCCCAGCGTTGCTAATTGGAGCAGGATTTTTAATGTTGATGGATGCTTCTTTTAACGTTTCAATGGAACCATTTAGAGCACTGGTAGCAGACAATTTGCCGGATAATCAAAACACAAAAGGATTTTCTATTCAAACTGCATTGATTGGTATTGGAGCGGTAGTCGGTTCGTTTATGCCTTGGATTTTAAACAATGTTTTCAATGTTCCAAACAATATTTCTGGTGTCAAAGTGCAACCAAATGTGATTTATTCTTTCTACATCGGCGCAGCAATTTTTATGGGTGCTATCGTGTGGACAATCTTTAAAACGAAAGAATATTCACCTGAAGAACGCATTGAAATGGGCATTGTCAGTGAAGAAAAAACCAAAGAAAAATTTAAGATTCCAGCAACAATGTGGAAATTGGGATTGGTTCAGTTTTTCTCCTGGTTTGGTTTGTTTTGTATGTGGGTGTATACGACAACTGCTTTAAGAGAACACACCTATCTTTTGCCTACAATGGAAACTATTAAAGCAGGTTTAGCTTTAAATCCCTCAGATATTACCTTGAAAAGCCAATTGAAGTTAAGCGAAGATTTGGGTGACTGGGTCGGTATTTTATTTGGAATTTACAATGGTGTCTCTGCTATTTTTGCGTTTTTTATTCCAATGATTGCACGAAAATTTGGAAGATCTAAAACACACGCTTTAGCACTTTTAATGGGTGGATTTGGTCTGGTTTTAATGTTCTTTATGCCAAATAAAACGGCTATGATTTTTCCTATGCTGTTTATTGGGATTGCTTGGGCAAGTATTTTGGCAATGCCTTATGCAATGTTGGCGGGAGTAATTCCATCTGAAAGAATGGGTGTTTTTATGGGAATCTTCAACTTTTTCATCACCTTGCCACAAATTTTTAGCGCACTATTTTCAGGGCCAATCGTGAAACACCTGTTTGGCGGAAATGCTGCTTATGCACTAGTTATGGGCGGAATTTTTATGTTGTTTGCCTGTATTTTTACTTTAAGAATTAAAATTAAATAATGACAATCAAAGGATTAATTTTTGATTTAGATGGTGTTATTGTAAACACTGAACACAATCATTTTCTGTCGTGGAAAGCCATTGCAGATAAACTATCAATTTCATTTACAGAGAGAGAAAATGAACAATTAAAAGGTATTTCAAGAATCGATTCATTGAAAGTGCTTTTGAAAATGGGTAAAGTAGAAATTTCAACGAATGATTTCGACGCGCTTATCTTAGAAAAAAATGAACATTATTTAGCTTCGATTGCTGATTTGTCTGAAAAAGACATTTTACCGGGTGTAAAGGTTTTATTAGAAGATGCACAATCCAAAGGAATTAAAATGGCTATTGGATCTTCTAGTAAAAACGCACGTTTTATACTGAATCAACTAGGTTTAACAGATTATTTTGAAGCGATTATTGATGGCAATGGTGTTGCACATCCGAAACCACATCCCGAAGTATTTTTAAATGCAGCAAATGAGTTAGGACTTGAAATAGCAAATTGCATCGTATTTGAAGATGCAGAAAGTGGAATAGAAGCTGCTTTGAAAGGTGGTTTTTATGTTGTTGCAGTTGGGAACCCTCATGTTGCTGACCAAGCGTCAGAATTTATTCCATCGATGTTAGATTTTAATGTAGAAGATTATGCTTAATTTATTTGAAATAGACGAATGGAAATTAATCGAAAATAGTTTCGATCCTGCAAAACAAGAACAAGCAGAAAGCATATTTTCAATTGGGAATGGATCTTTTGGTCAACGTGCTAATTTTGAAGAAGCGTATTCTGGAAAATCGCTGCAAGGAAGTTATGTTGGGGGCGTTTATTATCCAGATAAAACACGTGTTGGTTGGTGGAAAAATGGCTATCCAGAGTATTTCGCGAAAGTACTAAATGCAACAAATTGGATCGGAATATTCATCGAAATTGATGGCGTAAAATTGGATTTGGCAACGTGTCAAATAAAATCTTTTTACCGTGAATTGGACATGAAAACTAGTACGTTAACGCGTAAATTCAGAGTTCAATTATCGAATAATAAAGAAATTGAAGTGGTTTCTGTTCGTTTCTGTTCGATGCATAACCAAGAAATTGCAGCGATACGTTATTCGATTACACCTTTAAATTTCTCTGGGAATGTTTCCTTTACGCCTTATTTAGACGGCAATGTAACAAATGCAGATTCAAATTATGATGAAGTATTTTGGGAAGCGGATGCACATAGAGTAGGCGATCGCAAAGGCGTTGTAAGCGCTCGAACGAAAAAAACAAATTTCTTGACAGCAACTGCCATGCGTTTTTCTTTTTGGGAAAATGACCAATTAGTGGAAATTCACCCCAATACAAAGGCTGAAACCTTATATGTTGATAATCATTTTGAACATTTTTTAAAGCAAGGCTCAACGTATACGTTGAAAAAATATGTAGCAGTTACATCTACGATTAATCATTCGGAGTTTAATACTGTTGCTGCTGCAATCAATGAAGTAACAGATGCTTATCGCGCTGGATTCGATGCGATTTATGCAGATCATGTAAAAGCATGGGATGAAATATGGAAAAATGCAGATGTTAAAATTGAAGGTGACAAATCAGCGCAACAAGCAATCCGCTTTAATATTTTCCATTTGTACCAAACGTACACAGGAAATAACGCCAAATTAAACATTGGACCAAAAGGGTTTACTGGTGAAAAATATGGTGGCGCAACTTATTGGGATACGGAAGCTTATTGCATTCCTTTCTTCTTGAAAACAGCCCCACAAGCAGTATCCCGTCAGTTATTGAAATACCGTTACAATCAATTGGATAAAGCGATTGAAAATGCAGCTAAATTAGGATTTAAAGATGGCGCTGCTTTGTATCCAATGGTAACGATGAACGGCGAAGAATGTCACAACGAATGGGAAATTACTTTTGAAGAAATTCACCGTAATGGCGCTATTGCTTTTGCCATTTACAATTACATTCGTCATACGGATGATTGGGAATATGTTGCTGATTTTGGCCGACATGTTTTAGTAGGAATTGCACGTTTTTGGGCGCAACGTTTCAACTGGTCAGGGGCCAAACAGCAATTTGTAATGTTAGGAGTTACGGGTCCAAATGAATACGAAAACAATGTTAACAATAACTGGTATACCAACTATTTAGCAAAATGGTGCTTGACTTTTACGCTGGAAGTGGAAGAGAAATTGAATCACAAATCACCTTTATTACGAAAAGGAGAACGTGAAGAATGGCTCAACATTATTGATAAAATCTATCTGCCAAAATTAGAAAACACGAATATCTTCTTGCAACAAGATAATTTCATGGATAAAGTGTTGATGAATGCGGATGAATTACCTGAAAACGAGCGTCCGATTAACCAACATTGGTCTTGGGATCGTATTTTGCGTTCAGTTTTTATCAAACAAGCGGATGTTTTACAAGGCGTTTACTTGTTTGAAGAGCAATTTTCAATGGATGAAATCAAGGATAATTTTAATTTCTATGAACCGAAAACAGTTCATGAATCGTCCCTTTCTCCTTGTATTCATTCCATTTTAGCTGCAAAAATTGGCGATAAAGAACGCGCCTATAAATTGTATTTAAGAACTTCCCGCTTGGATCTAGATGATTACAACCGCGAAGTAGCAGAAGGTTTGCATATCACAAGTATGGCAGGAACTTGGATGAGTATTGTGGAAGGAATGGCAGGAATTCGTGTGACGGAAAGTGGTTTAGAAATGAACCCAATTATCCCAACGCAATGGAAATCATATACGTTTAATATTTTCTATAAAAACCAACCATTAACCATTTCAATTGGAAGTGAGATAACAATTGAAAATAAAGGAGATAAAGCGATTACGCTAGATGTTTATAAACAAAGCATTAATTTTAATATTGGGGAGAAAAAAGTAATTGAGATGAGGTAAAATTTAATTTTCTGATTATGAGATTAAAACTAGCTATTATACTGTTGTTTTTTATAGTTGCTCTTGCAAACAATGAAAACTTAGCACAGATAAATAATCCAAAAAAACAAGTTGTTCTTGAAGGTTTTTGGTGGGATTATTGGAATTCAAATTATCCGAACAAGTGGGCAAATTATTTAGTTGAGCTAGCTCCTAGATTAAAGCAACTTGGAATTGATGCTGTCTGGATTCCTCCTACTATCAAAAATAGTGGAACAAATAGTGTGGGTTATTCTCCTTTTGATCAGTATGATTTAGGAGATAAGTTCCAGAAAAATTCTTTACCAACAAGAGTTGGGGATAAAGATGAATTACTTCGTTTAATTGCTGTTTTAAAAGCAAATGGCATTGATGTTATACAAGACATTGTTCTAAATCACGTTTCAAATGCTGGAAGTGCTACAGGTCAGGGTGGGGTTGATCTAACAGCTATTGATGATGGTGCTACTGCAAAATATAAAAATTTCAGGTATGCATGTTATAAAACTCCTGCTCAAAACGAATCCGCGCTAAATTATTTGGCACGTCAAGGTCGTTTTCCAAAGAATTGGCAAAATTTTTATCCGAATAATAACAATGTTTGTTGTTCAAACGACATCAATTCACCTTTTTGGGGCCCAGACATTTCATACGAAAGCACTGCTTTTGGATTGAGTAGTAATGCAACTTTTAATCCTGCTCAATCAGCTGATTACATGCGAAATGGCATTCGAAATTGGATGATTTGGTATAAAAAACAAGTAGGTTTCGACGGTGTAAGAATGGACGCTGTAAAACATTTTCCTGCTTATGTTTCTGAAGATGTTCTGTGGAACTTACAATTTGGCTCATTGTGGGCGAGTGGAGGCAATGACATGTATGCAGTTGGTGAATGGGTTGGTGGAGCTAATGAATTAGATAATTGGGCAAATGCAGTTCAAAATAGAGCAGGAACTTTTGATTTTTCTCTAAGAAATGCTTTAACAGGAATAATATCAGGCAATGGAAATTATAATTTAGGGAATGTTCCAGCTGCACAACAATCTAATAGAGAACGAACGGTCCCGTTTGTTAACAATCATGACACCTACAGACCAATATTAAGCGCAAGTGGTAATTATACTGGTTGGAATTCAGGTTCTCAATTAGGAACTCAAATAGAACCGAATGACCCAAGAAGTAGTGTTGTACATGCCATTGCTTTTGCAGTAGATGGCGCTCCTCAACTATTCTTCGAAGATTTATTTAACATTGGATACAATGGAAACAGGTTCAATCATCACCCATCTAATCCGCAAGAATTACCAACCTTTAGTGATGTTGAAAATATTGTTTGGTGTCATCAAAATTTACATTTCAAAGATGGAAGCTACCTTGTAAGATGGCAAGCAAATGATGCATTGGTAATTGAACGTTCATCAAAAGCAATCATAGCAGTAACAGATAATTATTCAGTTTGGCAAAATTTAACGGGCGTTCAAACAAGCTGGTCGGATGGAACGGTTTTAAAAGATTATTCTGGCGCGCATGGTAACGCATCGGTGATAGTCTATGGCGGTGGAAAAATAGACATTTCAATACCTCCATGTAATGGAACAGCTCAAGAGGGCAGAAAAGGCTATTGTATTTACGCGCCAGATGGTATGCAAACAAATTACTTAAGACCATCAAAAACTACGGTTCAAGAATGGGAAATGTCTGATGATTTAGGGGATTCTCATACAAACTCTTTACAGCAAGGCGGCGCTTTGCCTTCAAATAGTTTAGATTGTAGAGTTGTTGGGAGGGTTTATGCGCAACAAGGTGAACAAATAAAAGTAGAAGTTTATCCAGAGTCTTCATTAAATGGCGTTGTATTATCATTTGTAGATAAAGCGTGTGATTTAATTGATTCGTCTTTTTCCATTGGAAATTTTTCCGATTCTATTGTAGCAAGTTATACAGGATGGTATACCATAAAAATTAAAAATTTAACAGCGACGCAAGCAACTCAAAAATGTTGGATTAAAGCCATTTATAAAGCCCCTGCAAGTGTTACTGAAAATGGGGTGAAAAATAAATGTGCGTGTTCAAAATCTTCAACAGCTTCCTTAATTGAAACATCAAATAGCTTGTTTAAAATTTACCCAAATCCTGTATTGAATCAATTGTATGTTGATATAGACGAAATATTAATTGGCCAGCCTTGGGAAATTTATAGCATCGAAGGTAAGTTGATACATAATGGAGTTTTTGATGCATCTTCAACGCGTATTGATCTGGTAAATCTAAACAAGGGTTCTTATTTCATTAAAATCAATCAATCTATAATTTTGTTTGTTAAATAATAATTTTTAATTTTATATACTACTTTTTAAAAAAATTATTTGTTATGAAAAAATTATTTTTTTTATCTCTGATATGTTATTTTAATGGCTTCTACTCTCAAAATGCACTAGTTGGAACAGGCTTCGCTGCTGGTTGGGGTTGGGGTTGTAATCAAAACCATCAATTTTCCTATTTCGGATCTTCAGCAGGAACAAGTTTTATTTTAACTAAAAACGGGAATGGAACGGGTGATCAATACTTTAGATTAGGAATAGATTTTTCTGGCACAGTCGCTCAAAACACCATAAATGTTGGTAGTGATGTACAACTAAGTTTAGGAACGGAATATAATTTAAATAGTACGTGTACTACAAGTGGCGCGATGTTTCTTAACGTGAGCAGTACAGCCCATAATTATGTGTTTAAAACTGAAAACGCGGGCACTAATCCAAGTCGTAAACTAATCGTTTTTTGTGTACAAGGAGCGGTTGCAACAATCAATAGTGTTTCAAGAAATTTTAATGCTGTAGCAGCAAGTCAATCACCAACAATATCTGCAACAATATCTGCCCCATTAAACACTGGGCAAGGAATCTATTTGAGATACACAACCGATAATTTTGCAACTTCTACAATCGTTCAAATGACGGGTGCGGCCTCAACATACAGTGCTTCTATCCCATCTTTCGCTTCAGGCACGAATGTTAAATATTATGTTTTTTCTTCTGGAAATGGATTAACAATCAACCATAGTAAAGCAGATTGGTACACCATTAATTTAAATAGTAATAGTGGATCAAATTATTCATATACAGTAAGTCCAACGCAATACCAAGCTGTTAATTCAGGGAATTGGTCTAGCTTATCAA
The DNA here is from genome assembly GCA_947491305.1 of Flavobacteriales bacterium. Classification (GTDB taxonomy): domain Bacteria; phylum Bacteroidota; class Bacteroidia; order Flavobacteriales_D; family Crocinitomicaceae; genus M0103. The sequence continues at coordinate 7,482 of CANLIL010000015.1, forward strand.
ATTGGCAATCAGGTAACGGAACAGACTGGAGTGCTGCAGCTTCGTTACCAACAAATACAAGTGGTTCAATAAAAGTTAATTCGGGTGTAACCATTAGTTTAGACAATTCAATTACGTTAAATTCGCTCGAAAATAACGGGGTTTTAAATGCAAATGATAAAACAATTACAATAGCTAACAACGGGAGTTTTACCAATAATGGAACGTTTAATGCAGGAACTGGTTCACTAATATTTTCAGGAAATAATTCGGTAAGTGGTACAGTAAGCTTTAATACCGTTCAAGTTAACGGAAATTTAGCATTACCAAATTCTATTACCATTAATGGGGAATTAATTTTAAATACTTCCGCATACCTTTCAGGTTTCGCCCCTTTTTATGGCGCTTCGTCTAAACTAAAATATAATTCAGGTGGAAATTATGGCAGAAATCTTGAATGGTCAGCTGCGTCTGGTGCGGGGTTCCCAAATGATGTCCAAATTTCAAACAACACGTCACTCGATTTGCCGAATTCATCATTAAATGTTAGTTCATCCTATAGTATTTCTAGAGATCTAATAATTGATGCAAATTCAGCATTGTATATGGATTTTGGCGCAGGCAGTAATTCTGGCAGTTTAATAATTGGAAGAAATCTATCCATTGCTGGCAATCTTTCTTTTGGAGATGGTGTAGGTGGAGATGTAATTTTAAAAGGAAACTGGCTGCATTCTACAGGAACGATTAATTTTAACAATAGGGCGCTTTTATTGACAGGGACAACAAATCAAACAATTGGAAATCCATCAACGGAAACATTCCAATTTTTATTTGTTAATAAATCAAATGGACTTGTTCAATTGAATACGAATGTAATCGTTAATTCTAAATTAACATTAACGGCTGGAAATATTGAATTGAATAGTTCAAATTTGACAATTGGTCAAAGTGCTATTATTGAAGGATATTCTGCATCTAGTTATATATCAACTAATTCAACTGGAAAATTAATTCAAAATGGAATTACTTCGGGTTCTACAGCTGGTAAAACTTTTTTCCCAATTGGCCATGGATCTACTTATTCACCGTGTATTATAAATAATTCGGGAACCATGGATGATTTTTCAGTGAGTGTTAATAACACCTTATTATCAAATGGAACAAGTGGAACTTCATTGAGTGCTAACAATGTAAATAAAACGTGGTTTATAGATGAAGCAATCATTGGGAATTCTTACGTTAATTTGACAGTTTTTTGGAATGTTTTAGACGAAGCAAGTTCGTTTTCAAATCAATCAGCATATATTTCACACTATCAATCTGGTAGTTGGGATAATTTTTCTAATGCTGTTGCAACCAATTCAAATGGATTATATCAACTAAGCAGAGCTGGGATTGTTTCATTCTCTCCTTTTGGCGTATTTGGCTCATCTAATTTACCTGTAGAGCTTATTGAATTTAAAGCTACGTGTACGGATGAAGAATCAGTCGAGGTAAATTGGTCTACAGCTAGTGAATTTAATGCGAGTCATTTCATTCTAAAACATTCACGAGATGCTTTGTATTGGACTGATTTGAATCAACAACAAGCAGCTGGAAACTCAACAGAAACACAATTTTATAAGTATACTGAAAATGGTATCGATAATGAAATTAATTACTATTTACTAGAGCAACACGATGTAAATGGGCAAGTGAAAAAATATGGACCTATTAGTTTAATGTGTTCGTTGACGGATAATGAAATTGGTTTTTACCCAAACCCAACGAATGGAAATTTGTGCATTAAGAATTTGAATGATTTAACTACAAATTTTTCTGTTTACGATTTAAATGGAATTCGTTTATACACTAATTTCTTAGCACCTAATTCGGTAAATAACCTTGAATTAGGAATTAAAGATGGCACATACGTAATAGAGTTTATTGGTGAAAACGGGGAAAAAACCTCGAAAATTTTACAGATTATTCAATAATAATTTCTTTACTTGAAAAGCCTCTTTCAGTTTCAATTAATACGATATACGTTCCTTTTTGCATACCAGAAACAGAAATTGTTTCCTTGAAATTACTTACATTTTTGTAATTCATTTCGCGCGCTATTTTCCCTGAAAGATCTATTATTTTAATGGATAATCGATCTAATTCTTCAGAAGGAATTGCAATGGTTAATTGATCGGATGCTGGAACAGGGTAAACAGAGAATTTAAATGCATTTGCTGTAAGTTCTTCGTAACCAACGGTATTGATAATCGTTGGTTTTTGTTGTTTAACAGAGGTGTAAATGCGGTATTCTGCAGGCTTGAAAGTCAACGATGCTGAAGACTGTGTTAATGTAATACTATCTCCTGTGAAATATTCATACCATGTTCCTGTAGATGGAAATGCAACTGTTGAAGTTGTGTTTTGGACAGAGAAATTTCCGGCTATTACAACATTCATCGAAGTATGTAAATAGGTCATTTTTTTCAAAGTTCCTGACAAAGAATATTGAAAAGTTCCATTTTTAAATACTTCATTATTTAAACGTAAGTCTAAAGTTGCTTTGTAAACATCGTATAATTGTCTTCTGTTATTGTCTAAATAATAATTCCATAAAATTGGTTTGTTACAAACGCGACAACCTAAATTAATACTTTTGTCGTAGCCTAATTCTCCAAATTGCCAAATCATTTTTGGCCCTGGTGTTGTCAGCATTATGACAGCTGCTGCTTGCGCTCGTAACAGTGCAACCGGTAAGTAGCGAACATTGTGAGCAGGGTTAGTTTGAACGCCAAAAGTCAAAGATTCATACATTCCTCGTTCTTCATCGTGGCTTTCAATATAAGTAACTAAATGATTTTTTGTCCATGAACGAGAAGCGGCAACACCATTGGAAAAATTACTGCTATTCCCCTTCATCGCTCGGAGGTATTCATAATTTAAATTCCCCCATAATAACATGCCATATTCAGCTAATATCTTTTCTTCGGCATTGTCTGCCCAATGCTCTAAAATGATATAAGTGGAGGGATTTACAGCCCATAAGGTATCTGCAATTCGTTTTAAAATATTAATTCGTGTAGTACTGTTGCCGGAAGCTGAATTAACAAATCCTTTGGTGTAATCCAAACGGTACCCATCAATATGGAATTCATCCATCCAATAAAGCAATACACGATCTACATAGTCTTTAGTCGCTTGTACTTGGTGATTCAAATCATAGCCCCAACAATATGGTTCGTGTGGACAAATAGCATTAAACCATGGACTATTTGCTGCGGGTCTGTTATTTGTTGCGTCCCAATACATATTAACCATTGGGTTTTGCCCAAATGCATGATTTAATGCAATATCATTAATGACGGCAATTCCTCGAGCATGACACGCATCAACAAATGCTTTAAAATGTTCTGGTGTTCCGTAATATTTATCTAAAGCCATATGGAAACTTGGATTGTATCCCCAGCTTTCATTGTTCTCAAATTCATTGATTGGCATCAATTCAATGGCATTAATCCCTAAACTATCTAAATAATCTAAGGTATCAATCATTGTTAAATAATCGTGTTTTGCGACAAAATCACGGGGCAATAATTCATAGATCATTAACTCTGTTTTGTCAGGTTTGGTGTAATTGTCATTTTGCCAAGAAAAATTAGTAGGATTTGTTTCAAATAAACTAATAAAGCCCGATGTTTTTCCCGATGGATAAGTATAAGGATTCGGATAAGTAGTAGCGCTAATGTTGTTATCGTTATTAGGATCTGCAATTAAATAACTCAAAGGATCCGCAACTTTTAAATTATTATCCATCAAAAATTGGTATCCATAACGCGTCGATGGCGTTAAGTTGGAAACGGTAATCCACCATGTAGTAGAATCTAACGAAAGATGCATGTGATAATTTAAGGATGGTAAAAAATCATTGAAATCACCTAATAAGTATACGTGTTGTTTGTGTGGTGCAAATAACCTAATCGTTACGGTTGAATCATTTACATAGTTTAATCCGTTTTTGGTATTTGCCGGAGGATTTACAAAATTTACTGGAGGATTCACAATGTAATTAATACTGTCAATAATTGTTTGAGTTCCGTTATTTACAACAAATTCTAGAAGGTGTTGCCCAGCTGTTGCAACGGTTAAATTATGTGCTAATTGTGTGTTGTTAGTTACTGAAGCGATGGTAACTCCATTGTCTTTGATGCTTAGTTGAGCTGCTTGATTTGATTTTCCGAGTAATGGTAATTGATCACCAATATTTACTAATTGAGCGCTTGTCGGGGCAAAGAATTTTCCTAACAAACCACTATTTGATGGATATACATCGTAGTAGATATCGCTTCCATCTGCGTTTCTTCCAACAATTGTTCCGGCTGCATTTCTAAATACAAAGGCTAATTTTTGAACGATTGTTCCAGCTGGATAACCATAAAATGTTCCTAAATTAATGGTGATTTGGTGTAAATTATTCCCCAAACTCGTCATTAAAACAGTTGCATCTGCTGTTCCCCAAGCGCCTTTTACAAATTTCCAATCTGAAGCGGATGTACTGGCTGAAGTGATTAACCCAGCATGCATGTAAACAGGTGAAACGCCTGTAAGTGCTCCATTTCCCTCTGTTGCTTTATAAGTTATGGTTACAATATCTGTACTTGTTGGAAATGCAGGTGAAATATTCAGAATTTGAGCGAATGATTGAACTGAATTTGCAATTAAAAATAAAGTAAAAAGTAACTTTTTCATGAGCGAATTTTTTATTGTTGTAAAAAAAAGCCTAGACAAATGCCTAGGCTTTCCGTATTTTAAATGAAAAATTATTTTTTCATTAATTTTCCTGTAGCTACTTTATCACCTGAAGCGATAGAGTAGATGTAAGAACCTGAAGTTAAGTTTTCAGTAGCAACTGTTACTTTTTCAACTCCTGTTGTAGTAGAAACTAATTTACCTGACAAGTCAAATAAAGATACTGTAGCTTCTGTTCCAGCAGCAAATGTGAAGTTTGTAGAAACTTCTGTTGGATTTGGAGCAACTGAAAAGTTCAATGTAGTTTCTTCAACACCCAATTCTGCAAAATAAACAACGAAATCTGTACAAGTCGAATCAGCATTAAATCCTTTTCCCTCATTATCCCAAGGTCCTGTTGCACCATTAGCAGCTGCATTTAATACAAATTTAAATCCTAATAGAGGAGCAGTTACATTGTAGTATGTACTTGGGTTAAATGTACCAGAGAAAATTCCATTTCCATCGTTCGTTAACTGAATTGCATTCGTACCATTCCAATCAACACCATTAGCCCATCCTCCTGGAGTTAACATAGCGCCTGAATGAAAACCAATTGAAGTCCAAGTTGGATCAATCTCTTTTCCTGCTGGTGAACAAATCATAGATACATCAACTGTAATTGTGATATCAGATGTTCCATCAGTTGTAATTGGAGAAATTGTAACTCCAGGCATGACAGATTGCGAAAACGCAGTAGCACCAAAAATTAATGCTGCACATAAAGTAAAGATTTTTTTCATAAAATTGTTTTTTAAAAGTAAATAATTTAGTTTAACTTAGTGTCAAATTGACGCTTAAAAATAGTTTATTTTTTAATACCAACAAAAATTTACATCATTTTTTTCAACATTTTTTTACTAAAAACCTAAAAAACCCCTATTTTCAAGGTGTTTCAACTAAATTAAAAGTTGTTAATAAATTAACATTTACTTCATTTTTAGCAATGTTCTCTCAAATCTTTGATGTTTAACTGGATTGTGGATTTGTTTTTCCAAGTATTTGTTTCTAAAGTAAAAGCCACATCAAATGCCAATCCTTTTGCTGTTAATTCTTCTTTATTTGCTAAATTAAATCCAATTGCAGGGATTTGAATATCTGTATTAGGTTGCGTAATAACTAGCTTTAAATGATTTTCTCCAAGAATTTTTACATCTGTGGCATAGCAATTTGTAGCTAAAAATACGGGTTTCATATTTCCAGGACCAAAAGGCTCAAATTGTTCAAGAATACGTTTCAAACGGGGAATTTTCATTCTGTTTTCATGAGCAGTAAAAAGTTCAGCTAATGAAATTTCAAGATCAATTGATTGCGTTGGTAAGTGGTCTTCGATCGTTAAGTTTTTTTGAACATATTGTTCAAATGTATCTTGAAATTCAGCCACATTTTCTAGACTTAATGTTAAACCAGCCGCATGCGTATGTCCGCCAAATTGTTCTAGTAAATGACTACAAGAAGCAATGGCTGCATGAATATCAAAATCATTTACCGTTCGTGCAGATCCAGTTGCTTTCCCATTGGATGCGGTTAAAACAATCGTTGGACGAAAATGCTGCTCAATTAAACGAGATGCTACAATACCTACAACACCTTTGTGCCAGTCTTCTTTAAAAACAACTGTCGATTTTTTATTTTTATAATTAGCATCATTTGCTATGATTTCCAATGCTTCAGAAGTGATTGTTTGATCTACTTTTTTCCGTTCTGAATTATCGGAATTAATGGCTTCTGCGATTGATTCGATGGCATTTACATTATCTGTAATCATTAATTCTACAGCATGTTTTCCAGAGCGTAATCTCCCTGCAGCATTGATCCTTGGCGCAATAGTAAAAACAACGTCTGTTAAATTTACAGGAAAATCGCGTTTTGCCAATTTTAACAACGCTTTAAATGCTGGTCGCGGACGTTCATTTAACAAAGCCATCCCATGGTGACATAAAATTCGATTTTCCCCAGTTACAGCAACAATATCTGCGCCAATACTAACCGCCAATAAATCTAATAAGTTCATAAGTGGCGCTGTATCCCAATTGTTTTTTGCCGCTAATCCTTGTGCTAATTTGAAGCCAACTCCACATCCAGATAATTCTTTAAATGGATAGTTACAATCAGCTTGTTTTGGATCTAAAACAATACAATCGGGAAGAATTTCTCCTGGATTATGGTGGTCACAAACAATGAAATCAATCCCTTTTTCTTTTGCATAATTGACTTGATCTACTGACCGAATACCACAATCTAAACTAATTATTAATCCGACGTTGTTTTCAGCTGCAACATCGATTCCTTTGAAACTTACACCATATCCTTCAGAATAACGATCTGGAATGTAGTACTCAAGTTGTGTTGTGTGTTGACTCAAATACGAATAAAGTAGTGCTACAGCAGTTGTTCCATCAACATCGTAATCGCCAAAGAGCAGAATTCTTTCCTTATTTTGGAGTGCTTTTGATAATCGATCAACAGCAATTTCCATATTTTTCATTAAGAATGGATCGTGCAAATCGCTGAGTTTTGGCCGAAAGAAATCCTCCGCTTCTTCAAATGAAGTGATGCCCTGTTGGTTTAGTAGGGAAGCAATTATTCGATCGACTTTTAACGATGTACGAAGTGCTTCCAACTGAGTTGAATTTATTGCTTGTTTAACGAACCATTTTTTTTCCATAGATGTGATTTTCTAAATTAAGATACAAAGAAAAATCATATCAAAAGAATTATTTCGAATTTAAATTTAATCACCATTTAAAAAACTGCCTAAAATTCCTCCTTCTTCTTTTCTTCCACCAACAGATCCATACGATAATATTCGCGATGCTAATCGTGAAATGGGCAATGTTTGTAACCAAACTTCTCCTGGTCCATCTAATGTCGCATAGAAAAATCCTTCGCCACCAAAAAGTTTATTTTTAATGCCTCCAATAAATTCAATGTTATAGTTGATGGATTGCGTGTAGGCTACAATGCAACCTGTGTCAACTCTCAATCTTTCTCCAACTTGAAGCGTGCGTTTCATAATATGACCTCCAGCATGACAAAAAGCCATTCCATCGCCTTCTAATTTTTGCATAATGAAACCTTCGCCACCAAATAAACCTGTTCCTAGTTTTCGTTGAAATTCAATTCCAACTGAAACACCTTTTGCAGCGCATAAAAAAGCGTCTTTTTGACAAATAATTTTACCATTGTATTCCGACAAATCAATTGGAATTATTTTACCTGGATAAGGAGATGCGAAAGCTACTTTTGCTTTGCCAATACCGGTATGCGTGTAGGCTGTCATGAATAAACTTTCACCGGTCAACAAACGTTTTCCTGCACCCATAATTTTTCCAAAAATACCTGAGGAATTTGATTTATCACTTCCGTCACCAAAAATTGTTTCCATTTGAATGCCATTTTCCATATACATGAACGACCCTGCTTCTGCGATAGCCGTTTCATTTGGATCCAATTCAATTTCTACCAATTGCATTTCTTCACCGTGGATGAAGTAATCGATTTCATGATTTGTTTTCATTTTTTTAAATTTTAGAATCAAATTTAGTATTTAATAAATTCTAAAAATCACCCATTTTCACAATAAATGATAAAAAAAAGCCACCTGAAAATCAGATGGCTTTAAATTTGAACAAGTTAATTTTATTTTAAATCAGGCATTTCTCTTGTGAAAGCTGGGATTCCTGTAATATCCATTCCTGTAATTAACAAGTGAATGTCGTGCGTACCTTCATAGGTAACTACAGATTCTAAATTTGCCATGTGTCGCATGATTGAGTATTCACTTGTAATTCCCATTCCACCATGAATTTGACGTGCTTCACGCGCAATGTTTAAAGCGATTTCAACATTGTTGCGTTTTGCCATTGAAATTTGTGCAGATGTTGCTTTTCCTTCGTTACGTAATTGACCCAAACGCAATGTTAACAATTGTGCTTTTGTAATTTCGGTAATCATTTCAGCTAATTTCTTTTGAATTAATTGAAATGCGCCAATCGGAACACCAAATTGTGTGCGTTCTTTAGAATAGCGTAATGCTTGATCGTAACAATCCATTGCAGCACCTAATGCGCCCCATGCAATTCCAAAACGAGCAGAATCCAAACAGCTTAAAGGCGCTCCTAATCCTGAACGACCTGGTAAAATATGAGATTTAGGAACTTTAACATCTACAAAAATTAATTCGCCCGTTGAAGAAGCACGCAACGATAATTTACCGTGCATTTCAGGAGTAGAAAAACCTTCCATTCCACGTTCAACAACAATCCCATAAATTCTTCCTGTTTCATCTTTTGCCCAAACTACAGCGATATCAGCAAATGGGGCATTTGAAATCCACATTTTAGCACCATTCAAAATCACATTTTCTCCATCACCTGCATCTTTGAAATTGGTTGTCATTCCACCAGGATTTGAACCATGATCAGGCTCTGTTAACCCAAAACAACCCATCATTTCGCCTGTCGCTAATTTTGGTAAGTATTTTTGTTTTTGCTCTTCAGAACCATATTTCCAAATCGGATACATTACTAATGAAGACTGAACAGAAGCAGTTGAACGCAATCCAGAATCACAACGTTCCAATTCTTGCATTATTAAACCATAAGAAATATGATCTAAACCTGGTCCTCCATACTCTTCAGGAATGTATGGACCAAAAGCACCAATTTCTCCTAAACCACTTAAAAGGTTATTTGGGAACGTTGCTTTTTCATAATGCTCATCGATAATGGGTGACACTTCTTTTTTAACCCAAGCTCGTGCTGAATCTCTTACCAATTTGTGTTCGTCCGATAAAAGGTCATCCATGTTAAAATAATCTGGATGTGTATATAAATCCGTTCTCATATTGATTTTAAATTTAGGGTGTAAAATTAAATATATTTTGTGACTTTATACAATTCTAAGTCGAGGTTATTAACTTTGTATTTTAAATTACAACAATTATTATACAAACTTTGTTTTCAATCGTTCAAAATACCAGCAATTCTATCCCTTCAGCATTGAATTTGAGAGCTGAAAATTATACGTTGTATGTATTACTATTTATTATTGTTTCTATCTTGTTAATTGCTTTAGCTAAATTGAGTAATTCAAAAACATTTAAAATACTACTTGAAGTTAATACGAAAGGTGCAACAATTGAACAATATTTAAGGGAAAATATGCGAACAGGATCCTTGGCATCCATTGCTTTATTAATTAATTATTATGCTGTAATTTTTGTATTATTTTTTCTGACATTAAAAAATGGCTATCACTTAAACCTTTCAATTTCATTAACGATTTCAGTGATTGCGCCAATTTCATTGCTTATTTATGACATGATTGGAATAGTCTTTATTGGGTTAATAACAGGCGAATTCAAACGCCTCAAAAGCATACTTCTTGTAACAATAACTACGAATCAAATTACGGGTATTGTATTGTTTTTACTTGCATTATTCTGGACTTTAAACCCACAATTTGGCGCGTTATTTTTTAAATTATCTGTAAGTATTTTTTTGATTAAAGTACTGTTTAGGATCATTAAAGGAATATATATAATTTTAAACAACGGCGTTTCGTTGTATTATATTATTTTGTATTTTTGCACGCTCGAAATTTTACCCTTAATGGTTTTAAGCTATTTTTTTTGGGGTAATTTATAGAGATAGTTAGGATTTTCTAAGTAATTATTGAAAAGTTGGCAATAAAAACAATACTGGTGTCTCAGCCAAAACCTGAAGGGGATAAATCACCTTATTTTGATTTGGCTGAAAAATTCAAATTGAAAATTGATTTTCGTCCGTTTATTCACGTTGAAGGCATTCCTGCTCAGGAATTTCGTCAACAAAAAGTGAATATTCCAGAACATAATGCAATAATTTTAACTTCTAAAACAGCGGTTGATCATTTCTTTAGAATTGCTGAAGAAACACGTTTTGAAGTTCCAGATACAATGAAATATTTTTGTATTTCTGAAGCTGTTGCGTATTACCTTCAAAAATATGTGACGTATAGAAAACGTAAAATTTTCTTTGGTAAACAAACCATTGAAGACCTTGTTGAAGTGATGAAGAAACACAAAAACGATTTGTTTTTGTTGCCTTGTACAGATATTTTACGCGATAAAATTCCAATCACCTTAGACGAGTTTAAGTTTAAATTTACAAAAGCAGTTTTATACCGTACTGTTGCATCTGATTTATCTGATTTAGAAGATGTATACTATGACATGTTGGTTTTTTACAGTCCAGGAGGAATTGAATCATTGTTTAAAAACTTTCCAGATTTCAAACAAAACGATACAAAAATAGCAGCTTTTGGCCCTACAACAGCCAATGCAGTGGTGAAAAACAACTTGCGTTTAGATTTGCATGCGCCGATGCCTAACGCCCCTTCAATGACAGGTGCTATTGAGGTGTTCATTAAAGAACAATTGAAAAAAAAGTAAGGTATTAGTTCATTTATATTTTAATTGTTAAAAGCCAACTAATCTAGATTAGTTGGCTTTTTTAATAATAAATTAATTATTTTTGGGGATATTAATTTTTTTACATTAATTTAGACCACGATTTTAGATTAGTCTTAAATCAAACATTTAACTAAAAATATTTTTATGAAAAAACTTTTATTCACTGTATCAGCTTTATTGTTAGCAGGACATTCGTTCTCTCAAACAATTATGTCTGAAAATTTTGATGCGGCTACTACTTTACCAACAGGGTGGACGCAATTAAACATTGATGGTTTAACTCCTGCAACAGGCGTTAGCTTTATGGCAACTAGTGCTTGGATCGCTCGCCCTAAGGCAACTGGGTCAACTGACAACCAAGCTGTTTCAACTTCATGGTACACGCCAGCAGGAACTTCCAACGATTGGTTAATTTCTCCTTCAATTGCTGTCCCTGCTACTGGGGTAAACGTCGTTCAGTTTGATGCAATGGCTCCTGATGCAAACTACTTAGATGGATTTAAAGTGTATATTTCTACATCTCCAATTACTGCATCTTCATTGCCAACTACAGCAGTTTTAACAGTTCCTGCTGCAGCTAACACATACACTTCTTATTCTGCTTCATTAGCTTCTTTTGCTGGTCAAAATATCTATGTGGCAATTCAAAATTATTCAAATGATATGTATTTATTATTTGTTGATAATTTTAAAGTAAGAACAGTTGTAAACAATGATGCTATTTTGTCTTCAGCTTCTTTGAATCGTTATTCAGCTGTAAGCACAAACAACAATTTAGTATTGGATGTTAAGAATGACGGAGCAAATGCGATTACTGCTTTAACAGTTAACTGGAATGATGGAACTGATCATATTCAAACTATCACTGGTTTGAACATTGCTTCTGGAGCATCTGCAAATGTTACACACCCAACTGCTGTTTCTTACGCTACTGTAGTTGAGAAAAACATTAATGTAACGATTACTGCTGTAAACGGAGCTGTTGATGCAACAAATGTTACTGCTGCTAAAAAAATTAATACAGTTTCTCAAATTGTTGAAAAAACGGTTGTTATCGAAGAAGGTACTGGTACATGGTGTGTTTGGTGTCCACGTGGCGCTGTAGCAATGGAATACATGTATGACACTTACCCAACTCGTTTCATTGGTGTTGCTGTTCATAATGGAGATCCAATGACTGTTACTGAATACGATAACGGAGCTGATTTATCAGGTTTCCCTGGTTGTAATGTTGACCGTGCGTTGAAAGATGAGAGTGTTTCTAAAACGTTATTTGAAGGGTATTATAATACACGTAAAGACATCACAATCCCTGCTGCTATTGCTGCAACTGCAACATGGAATGGTGCTAACGTATCTGTAGCTGTTACTTCTACATTTAAAACAGTTTTCGCAAATGCTAATTACCGTTTGGGTGTTATCATGATTGAAGATAAAGTAACTGGTACTGGTGCTGCGTATAACCAAGCTAATGCATATGCTGGTGGAACAAATGGTGTTATGGGTGGTTTTGAATCATTACCAAATCCTGTTCCAGCTGCTCAAATGGTATATGACCACGTAGGCCGTGCATTGTTAGGTGGATATGATGGCCAAGCTGCTTCAGTTCCTGCTTCAATCACAAACAATCAAGCAGTTAATTACACATTTAATTATACAGTTCCTGCAACTAGCAAACGTTATTTAATGTCTGCAATTGCTGTATTGATTGACAACACAACAGGTGAAATCATCAACGCTACTAAAGTTGCTTTAACTGCAGCGGGTGTTGAAGAAGTTGCTACAATTGGAATGGAAGTATATCCAAACCCAGCTTCTGGATCTGTAACTGTTAAATTTGATGCTACAAATGCTGATTATGCAGTTGCAATCACTGACTTATCTGGACGTCAAGTTGCTGCTAGAACAATTACTAATGCAAATGGTTCGCAAACAGTTGAAATGCCAATCGAAGGATTAGCAACTGGTAACTACTTAGTTACTGTTTCTTCAAATGGAGCATCATTTACTCAAAACTTGATGGTGAAATAATTTTTACCACTTAAATAATTAAAACCCGAGTCTGAAAAGATTCGGGTTTTTTTACACCTTCTTTTTTCTCTTTTAGCACATATCAATCGATTTTCGTATCTTCGTGGGCTTCAAAAGAAATATATGACAAAGATTAGCAAACAAGACGCATTGGATTACCATTCATCTGGTAAACCTGGAAAAATAGAAGTTGTTCCAACAAAACCATATTCATCACAACGTGATTTATCTTTGGCCTATTCTCCTGGTGTTGCAGAGCCATGCTTGAAAATTGCTGAAAATCCTGACGATGTCTATAAATATACGAGTAAAGCAAATTTAGTGGCTGTAATTTCGAACGGAACGGCTGTTTTAGGTTTAGGAAATATTGGTCCTTTGGCTTCAAAACCTGTGATGGAAGGAAAAGGCTTGCTATTTAAAATTTTCGCAGATATTGATGTTTTTGACATTGAAGTTGACGCATCTGATCCTGAATTGTTTATTCAAACGGTGAAAGCAATTGCGCCAACATTTGGCGGTATTAACTTAGAAGATATTAAAGCACCAGAAGCATTTGAAATTGAACGAAGATTGAAAGAAGAATTGGACATTCCAATTATGCACGATGACCAACATGGAACAGCCATAATCTCATCTGCAGCTTTGATAAATGCTTTAGAACTCGCAAAAAAGAAAATTGATAAAGTTAAGATTGTCGTTTCTGGAGCTGGAGCTGCAGCAATGTCATGTGTGAAGTTATACTGTGCATTAGGTGCGAAAATTGAAAACATTTGGATGTACGATTCCAAAGGCTTAATCTGTCAAGAACGATCTGATTTAGACGAAAGTAAAGTTCCTTATTCTACCCATAAAAAGAATGTTTCTTTAGATGAAGCACTTAAAAAAGCGGATGTTTTTGTTGGCCTGTCAAAAGGTAACATCATGTCTAAGGAAATGGTTGCCTCAATGGCAAAAGACCCAATTGTATTTGCGTTGGCGAATCCAGAACCTGAAATTTCTTATAAAGATGCAACCTCTGTAAGAAAAGATATTATCATGGCTACTGGTCGTTCTGATCATCCTAATCAAGTGAACAATGTACTTGGGTTTCCGTATATTTTTAGAGGAGCTTTGGATGTAAGAGCAACCACAATTAACGAAGCAATGAAGTTGGCGGCTGTAAAAGCACTGGCGTCTTTAGCGAAAGAAACAATACCTGAAGAAGTGATCGAGGCGTATGGTGAAAAAAATATTTCGTTTGGTCGTGAGCAAATTATTCCAAAACCTTTAGATCCTCGCTTGATATATTATGTTGCACCAGCTGTAGCGAAAGCAGCTATGGATTCAGGTGTAGCTAAAAACCCAATTGAAGATTGGGATGCATACGAAATGCAATTAAAAAGCCGCTTAGGTTTAGATAATAAATTGGTGCGTACGATTACTGAAAAAGCACAAAGTAACCCAAAACGAGTTGTTTTTGCTGAAGCAGATAATATTAAAATATTAAAAGCCGCTCAAACAGCTTGTGAAGAGGGTGTTGCTTTCCCAATTTTGTTGGGTAAAAAAGATAAAATTGAAAAATTAATTGAAGAATACAGTATTGAATTTACTGAAGTTCAAATCATTGACCCTAAATCAGAAGAAGAGGAAGAACGACGTTTAGCTTATGGAAAAGCGTTTTTTGATAAACGAAATCGAAAAGGGTTTACTGAATTTGAATCCTTACAAATCATGCGTGAACGGAATCACTTTGGTGCGATGATGGTTGAAATGGGTGATGCAGATGCAATGATCTCTGGGGTAACGAGAAATTACAGAAGTATTGTGCGTCCAGCCATTCAAACGATTGGATTGCAAAAAGATGTGAATATTGTTTCAGGGATGTACATTTTAGTGACTAAGAAAGGCCCTTTGTTTTTAGCAGATACAACGATAAATTTGGACCCAACAGCAGAAGAAATTGCTGAAATCACGAATAATGTTGCTAAAATGATCCGCAAGTTTAAAGTTACACCGCGTATCGCTTTATTGAGTTATTCCAATTTTGGGTCATCACCTGGAAAAGATCCAGAGAAAATGGCAAAAGCAGTTGAGATTTTACACGAAAAATATCCTACATTAGTTGTTGATGGTGAAGTTCAAGCTAATTTTGCGTTGAACAATGAGTTAATGATGGATAAATTTTCATTTTCTCAATTAGCGAATAAGCAAGTAAACACCTTAATTTTCCCAAATTTATCTGCGGGAAATATTGCCTATAAATTATTGCAAGAAATGACGGAAGCAGAGGCTATTGGTCCTATTTTAGTTGGCTTAAAAAAATCTATTCACGTGATGCAATTAGGTTCTTCGGTTCGCGAAATAATTAATATGGTAAAAGTGGCGGTTGTTGATGCTCAAAACAAATAAACATGATAGGACATTTAAACGGTAAATTAGTAGAGAAAAACCCAACAGATTTAGTCATCGAATGTGCTGGTGTTGGTTATGAAGTAAAAATTTCATTGCATACTTTTTCAGCAATTGGTTCTACGGAGTCAATTAAACTATTCACTAAATTGATCGTTCGTGAAGATGCTCAAATTCTATATGGTTTTGCATCAAAAGAAGAGCGTGAAATGTTTAACCATTTGATTTCCGTCTCAGGAATTGGTCCAAATACAGCAATGATCATGTTATCATCGATGGTTCCTGACGAAATTGCGCACGCTATCCAATCTGAAGACGTGAAAACAATTCAAAGTATCAAAGGCATTGGGGTAAAAACAGCACAACGTGTTATCATCGATTTAAAAGACAAAATGTTAAAAATTGTCTTTTCTACTGAAAATATTTTCAATCAAAGCAATACGAATCGATTTGATGCGTTAACTGCATTGGTTTCGCTCGGTTTTGATAAAAAATCAGCTGAAAAAGCTATTGATAAAATTTCAACTGGTGAAGAATCGGTTGAAGAAATTATTAAGGGAGCGTTGAAAATTTTGTGAGAATAAATGAAGAATTTAGTATATAAGGGGATTACAAATGGCATACTTTTTATTGCATTTTTTAATGTGATAATTGGTAATGTATTTGCTCAAGACACCCTTATATATCCTATTCAAAACTCTAATGACCCAACTCAAACACAGCCTCAAAGTTTTGATTTGGGCGATCCAAAATCTGTCAAACAAACCATTGTTTATGACCCGACAACTGGAACATATATCTTTAGAGAAACAATTGGCAACAACTTAGATTTTAGAAATCCTTCAATGATGACGCTTGAAGAATACATAGAATATGAGCGTAAAAAAGCGTTGCGTCAAAATTGGAAAGATAAAATAAAACAAGAAACAGCAAAAGCACAACCGCTTGAGTTTCCGATTAAAATTGGCAGTAAATTATTTGAGAATTTCTTCGGTTCCGATCAAATTACGATTCGTCCTCAAGGCTCCATTGAACTTTCTTTTGGGGTCAATTCAAGTCGTTACGACAACCCCATTCTTCCGGTTAAACAAAGAAATGTGACACGTTTTGATTTTCAGCAACAAATTCAAATGAGTTTGGTTGGACAAATTGGAACAAAAATGAAATTGGGTCTAACTTACAACACGCAAGCTGCCTTTGAATTTGACAATGTTACCAAATTAGAATACACGGGTAATGAAGATCAAATAGTTCAGAAAATTGAATTAGGGAATGTCGCATTATCACTGCCAACGAGTTTAATTCAAGGTTCTCAAACATTATTTGGGGCCAAAACACAACTTAAATTTGGTAATTCAACCATTGATTTGATTGCAGCATCTTCAAAAGGAAAACGTCAAGAAATCAATATCACAGGGAAAGCACAAACACAGCGCTTCGAATTAGGAGCAGACAATTACGAAGCTAATCGCCATTATTTTGTGAATTTATACCACCACGATCATTACGACGAAGCAATGTCAACGGTTCCAATTGTTAATTCTCAAGCTTATATCACTAGAATGGAAGTTTGGTTAACCAACCGAACGAGTAAAACAGAAGACACTAGAAATATTATTGCATTTTCTGATTTAGGAGAAGCAAAGGCGCAAAATTGTCAAGGAAATCCTGGCGGCTTTGCAAGTTCTGAAATGCCTTCAAATGACGCAAATAATTTGTATGAATGGGCATCAAGTCAACCATTAGTCAGAGGGTTTAACAATGCTGTTTCAGTTTTAAGCAATCAAGTTGCAGCACCAGGACCATTTCAACAGGCTATTGAATACGAGAAAGTAGAAAACGCTCGTAGGTTAACCGAACAAGAGTATTCTTACAATGCATTATTGGGATATGTTTCATTAAACCAACCCTTGAACAATGATGAAGTTTTGGCGGTTTCGTATGAATATACATACCGAGGAGAAACCTATCAAGTGGGGGAGTTTTCCACAGATGGAATTGCTGGTCAGCAGGCATTAATTATGAAATTAATTAAACCAACCATAACCAATCCTAAAAATAAAGTTTGGGATCTGATGATGAAAAATGTTTATTCAATTGGTGCTTATCAAGTTGATCAAACAGGATTTAGAATTGATTTATTATACAACAATCCAGAAACTTCTTTGGCAGTTCCTTTTTTCCCCGTAACAGGTTTAGATGACAAACAATTGGTTACAGTCTTAGAAATGGACCGTTTAAATCAAAATAATCAACCATTTTCAGATGGAGTGTTTGATTTTGTTCCAATAGCACTAAATGGAAATAAAGCAGAAAATGGCGGTACAATAAATACCAAAAATGGCCGTGTTTATTTTTCAACAATCGAACCATTTGGTAAAACATTGCGCAAAAAGTTAGAAGAGGTGAATATGCCGGCTTTGGTGATTAATCAAGTTGTATTCACTGAATTATATGATTCTACAAAAACAGCAGCTCAACAGATTCCTAGTAAAAATCGTTTTATATTTAAAGGAGAATACCAATCTTCAGTAACTTCAGATATTCCATTAAATGCATTGAATGTTCCACAAGGAGCGGTTACTGTAACAGCTGGAGGTATAAAGTTAACAGAAGGAACAGATTTCACTGTAGATTACAATTTAGGGCGTGTAAAAATATTGAATTCAGGGATTTTAGAATCAAATACACCTATTAAAATTTCTGTTGAAAGTAATTCCGTCTTTGGTTTTCAAGCGCGTTCATTATTTGGAGCACGCTATAATTACCGTTTCAACCCTAATTTTAATATAGGAGCAACGTGGGTGTTGATGAATGAACGCCCTGTGACTCAAAAAGTTGACATTGGAAGCGAGCCGTTTAGAAACAATATGATTGGGTTCGATTTGGCTTACAAAACAGATGTGCCATTTTTGACCAAATTAGTGGACTTTTTACCTGTTATTTCTACAACAGAAAAATCCACTGTTTCATTTAAAGGTGAGTTTGCACATTTAATTCCTGGTCAACCTGCTGCAATTGGAAATTCTGGAACTTCCTACATCGATGATTTTGAAGGCTCTCAAAGTGCAATTGATTTGAAATCGTTCACTTCTTGGCGTTTAGCTTCTATTCCTCAAGGTCAGCCATCTTTATTTCCTGAAGCAACAAAAAAAGATTTAGTTGCTGGATTTAGAAGAGCTAAAACAGCTTGGTATTCAATTGATCCATTATTTTATCAAAATAATTCCTTTACACCTCAACACATTATAGATGATCCTTCTATGTTGTCTGATAGTAGAATGCGCTTGGTGAACCAAGTGGATATTTTCCCTAATTTGCAACAACAATATGGGTCTATCCCCAACATTACAGTGCTTGATTTAGCGTATTATCCGAAAGAACGTGGGATGTATAATTACGACACCACAAATACCTATGATGCAGAAGGAAAATTTATAAATCCTGAAAATCGTTGGGGTGGAATTATGCGCTCTTTAACAACGAACGATTTTGAACAGTCGAATATTGAATTTGTTCAATTTTGGGTATTAGATCCATTCAATCAAGACGCAGAAAATGTAAATCCAAATACGCCCCACAACGGTGGAGATTTGTATTTTAATTTTGGTAATATTTCAGAAGATATTTTACCAGATTCACGTAAAAGTTTTGAAAATGGTTTGCCCCCAACAGGAAGTTCTATTACAGATAACATCGACACAACTGCCTGGGCAAGAATATCAACACAACAAGTCGTTGTAAATGCATTTGATACAGACCCAAATTCTAGAATAAATCAAGATGTTGGGTTAGACGGTTGGAATAATGCACAAGAAAAAACAGCGCATCAAAATTATGTAAATTGGGTTCAGAATAATACAACGTTATCTGCTGACGCTAAAGCGCGAATGATTGCCGATCCTTCCAACGATGATTACAATTTTTACCGAGATGATACGTACGACGCTTCAAAAGCAACAATCTTAGAACGCTACAAAAAATACAACGGGATGCAAGGAAATTCTCCTACAACCGAAATGTCTGATACGGCCAATGCTGACGCTTATTCTACGCAAGGTACTAATGTGCCAGATATTGAAGATATTAATCAAGACAACAATTTATCGGAGTCTGAAAGCTATTTTCAGTATAAGATAAGTATGCGTCCAAATGACATGCAAGTTGGCAAAAACTACATCACTAATGTTCAAACGTTCCAAACTGGCAATAAAACTGAAAAATGGTATCAATTCAAAGTTCCTTTAAGCGACTATAATTTAAAAGTCAATGGGATTCAAGATTTTAGATCGATTCGTTTTATGCGGATGTTCTTAAAAGATTTTGATGAAGAAGTTTTATTGCGCTTTGCACGTTTGGAATTAATAAGAGGTGAATGGAGAAGATTTCTAGAAGACTTAACTCAGCCAGGAGAAAGTGTTCAAGGTGATCCAAATTTAACACAATTCAACATTGCAGCAGTTAACGTTGAAGAAAACGATCAGCGTTCGCCTATCAAGTATGAAATTCCTCCAGGTATCATTCGTGAAGTAGATCCATCTCAAACGTATCAACGCCAGTTGAATGAACAATCATTGGTATTGGATATTTGCAATTTACAAGATGGTGATGCACGAGCTGCCTACAAAAATGTGCAGTTTGATGTGCGTACCTACAAGAAATTAAAAATGTTTGTTCACGCAGAAGAAGTTCAACCTTCAATTCCACTTAAAAATAAAGATTTGACTTTATTTGTTCGAATGGGGACAGATTTTAAGGACAATTATTATGAATATGAATTGCCTTTGAACAGAACAGAATGGGGTGCAACAGTTGCAGAAGACATTTGGCCAGAAGCCAACAATGTTGAAATTGTATTTGATAACCTTTTGAATTTAAAAAAGAAACGAAATGAGCTAATCGAAGCTGGAAATGGAACTGTTTCCTATGTCGTTGAATATGCGGCAACTGATCCTGAAAACAGCAATCGAAAAATTAAAGTGAAAGGAAGTCCGAATTTACAAGGATTGAAAACAATTATGATCGGTGTTCGAAACCCAAGTAAAAATTCAAATACAACTTGGCCTGATGACGGTGAAGCTGACTGTGCAATTGTTTGGGTGAATGAATTGCGTCTAACAGACTTTATTTCTGAAGGAGGCTCTGCAGCAACGGCACAAATGCAAGTTCAATTAGCAGATTTTGCGAACGTAAATATGTCTGGAAATTATTCAGGTGTCAATTGGGGGAGTGTAGAAAGTAGAGTACAAGATCGCCAAAGAAATCAGAAAATTGGTTTTGATATGAATGCAAGTATGCAATTAGGTCAATTTTTTGGTAAAAAATCAAGCGTTTCATTACCATTTTTCTATGCTTATTCATTAGGAATAATTAACCCAGAATATGATCCGTTTAATCCAGATGTTAAATTGGCAGATTATGATGGTGCTACTTATTCAAATCGTGCTAAAGCAGGTCAAGATTTTACAGAACGTAAATCTTATAATTTTTCAAATGTTCGTAAAGAGTTAAAAGCAGGTGCAACACCTTATTTTTGGAGAATCTCCAATTTTTCCACAACGTATTCTTATGCTGAAACAATGCATAGAGATTTTAATACCAACTATGATCGAACCAAAACGTGGAACAATACATTGAATTATAATTATTCATTCACTGCAAAACCAATCGAGCCGTTTAAAAAATTAAAATTTGTACAAAAAAATAAATGGCTGACATTTATCAAAGATTTCAATTTATTTTTAACACCTAAAAACATTTCATTTACAAATGATGTCATTCGTTCTTACAATGAACGCCAAGTTCGAAACAACTTAGTGCCAGGTTTTGAATTCAATCCTGTTTATGTCAAACGATTTAATTGGAATCGCGTTTATGCTATTGGGTATGATTTAACCAAAAATTTAAAGGCTACATTTAGCGCAACGAATCGTTCAATTTTTGAAGAAGGTGATGGAAGAGTAGACAAAGATGCGGATCCGCTTTTATACCAAGCATTTTTAGATACAATTCGCAAGCAATCCATGACATTAGGTAAAACAATGGATTACACACATAGTTATAATGTAAGTTACAACCTTCCATTGGATAAATTTCCGATTACAAATTGGATGACTGGGAATATAAAATATGGTGGAACATACAATTGGCAACG
Organism: Flavobacteriales bacterium; assembly: GCA_947491305.1. Taxonomy (GTDB): domain Bacteria; phylum Bacteroidota; class Bacteroidia; order Flavobacteriales_D; family Crocinitomicaceae; genus M0103. The sequence continues at coordinate 29,258 of CANLIL010000015.1, forward strand.
CGCTCCTTTGGGTCAAAATCAATTTGGGAATACGATACAAAACAATCGAACAGTTGGGTTCACAGGGCAAATGAATTTTATGACTTTGTATAATAAAGTACCCTTATTTAAAAAAGTATTGGCAAGTAATAATAAGCCACAAAGGGGAAAACCGGATTCAAATGAAGTTGGAGGAAGAAATACGAACGCAAATGCTGAAAAAAACAAACCTAAAGCGAAAGTATTCAATTTAAAACCACCGAAACCGATCGAGCAAATGACGGAAGAAGAAAAGGTGAAATGGGAAAAATACTATGCAAAAATGGAACGTCGTTTTGAGCGTAAAAAAAGAAGAGAAGAACGAAAAGCTGCCCGTGAAAAGAAAAATGTTAATCCAGTTGTCGGATTTTTAGCACGTGGTGTTATGACCATTCGAAATGTATCAGGAACTTATACCTTAAATGATGGAACAATGCTGCCTGGCTATAATCAAGAATCAAGTATTTTAGGAATGAATAGCAGCATGGATGGAGGCTTAACTGGATTTATTTTTGGACAACAACGCTATGATATCTTTGGAAATCAAACTAATTATAACATTGCCACTTCAGCAGCAAATCGTGGGTGGTTAGTTAAAAATGAGAATTTGAATAAACAGTATACAATGACGCACACTGATAATTTAAATTTACGCGCTTCACTAGAACCTATAAAGGATGTTACGATTGAATTAACAGTTACACGTTCATTTGGAAATAATTCAAGTGAATTTTACCGTTGGAATGAAACAAACCAACGCTATGAAGGTCAGAGCAAAGTTGAAGTAGGAACATTGACATACACAAATGTTTCTTTAAATTCTGCTTTTGATTTAATAGGGGCTGATTATTCAACGAATTCTTTCAATCGTTTATTAGCTAATAGAGCCGTTATTTCTAAAATGCTAGGCGATAAAAATTCAAATTCATCGATCTTGAACTCTGGTTATTATTCAGGATACAGCGGGTCGCAACAAGAAGTTGTTGTAGGTGCGTTTTTAACTGCATATTCCAACCGATCAATATCTTCGAGTAATATCAATCCGATTAAGAACGTACCACTACCAAATTGGTCGGTAAATTATAGTGGACTTACAAAATACCCATTTGCAAAGAAATTATTGAAGAATTTTGTTGTACGTCATGCATACACATCTACAGTAAGTATTGGTGGAATGCAAACAAATTTGAATGCTAAATTTGATGGAAATGGAAATGCGACTGAATTAGACATTAACAATAATTACATAGCAAGTATGCAAATACAAAATGTTACCCTGTCAGAACGTTTTTCTCCTTTAATTGGAATTGATGCCACTTGGAACATTAAAGGACAAGGACTAATCACCAAATTTGAATATAAAAAGGACAGAAGTTCAACCTTGTCACTTAACAACAATCAAGTTACTGAAGTGAATGGAACAGAATTAGTTTTCGGCACGGGTTACAAATTTGCAAAAGTGAAATTACCGTTTAAAAACATACCACCGAGTGCAGTAAATATTCGTTTTGATTTAACAATTCGCGATAATATTACTGTCATCCGAAAAGTTGTAGAAAACACGAATCAAGCTACCGCTGGGCAACATGTCGTGTCTATTAAAGCATCTGCAGATTATAACATGTCTGCCAATCTTGTTGTTCAGTTTTACTATGACCAAGTCATTAACACGCCAAAAATCGCAACCTCTTTCCCAACTGGGAATATGAGTTGTGGCTTGCGTTTACGTTTTAATTTAGCTGGAGTTCAATAAGCCATGATTCGCACTGCTCAACCAGGAGATGAATACGCTATAATGCAATTAATTCATGCGCTAGCAGCATATGAAAAAGCACCTAATGAGGTTGTAAATACTGCTGAAGCCTTAGCCAAACATTTATTTGAAGAAAAAATATGCACAGCTTTTGTCGCTGAAATTGAGCAACAAATCGTAGGCTTTGCCTTGTTTTATACAAATTATTCCACGTGGAAAGGTAAATGTTTGTATTTAGAAGATTTGTTTGTTTTGCCTGAATTTAGAAGATATAAAATCGGAGGTCAATTATTTGATGCTGTTGTTGAAGAAGCACTGCTCAGAAAAGTTAAACGCATGGATTGGCAAGTATTGGATTGGAACGAACCAGCCCTTGAATTTTATAAAGCGAAAAATGCAGTATTAGATCCTGAATGGATCAATGGTCGCTTGTTCTTTGATTAAACAAATCGTTATTTCACTTGTTCTACAAATAAATCCCAGATGGAAACAATTATGATTGCAGGGGGAACTGGTTTAATCGGTCAGGCTCTTGAAAAAAAGTTACTTTCTAAAGGACATGCTGTTCGAATTTTAACGCGAAATCCAACTCAAAAAAACCATTATTATTGGAATCCATCTAAAAAAGAAATTGATGAAATAGCCTTGCAAGAGGTTACGGTTTTCATTAATTTATCGGGTGCTGGAATAGCAGAAAAACGATGGACATCAGCGCGAAAATTAGAATTAGCAGCATCGCGCATCGGTACAAATACATTTTTAGCTTCCAAACTTTCAAAATTCCCGAAGCTGAAGCAATTTATATCTTCTTCAGGGATCAATTGTTACCCGTTAAATGATCCGTCTAAAATTTATACAGAAGAGGATGATTTTGGGACCGATTATTTATCTCAATTGGTAAAAGATTGGGAAGCAAGTGCAGATTTATTCGAGAAAAAATGTGTTGTAGCAAAAATTAGAACAGCGGTTGTTCTATCACCAAATGGAGGCGCGCTTTCAAAAATGATTCCCGCAATTAAAATGGGAATTGGTTCACCACTTGGTTCAGGTAATCAAGCAATGGCATGGATTCACATAGATGACTTAGTTGATTTGTTTACTTTTGTACTAGAACATCAATTAGCTGGCGCATACAATGCCGTTACAAAATGTACTTCCAATAAAGATTTTATGAAATCGCTAGCTCACCATTTCAATAAACCATTTTGGTTTCCCAATGTACCAAGTTTTGTATTAAAATTAATTTTTGGTGAAATGTCAACGGTTTTACTTGATGGCGTTCATGTATCCAATCAAAAAATCACCGATTTAGGGTTCAAATTTCATAAAAATAACCTTGAAGACGCATTAAATTAATTGAATTAGCCAACTTTTAATAACTAAAGTACGTCATAGTAAAAAACTAAGCTATGCGTAACTATTTATTTTCCTCCTTTTTAATTGTTCTTGTTAGTTCAATTTCATTCGCTCAAGGATATGTCTTAACTGGGTTAAATCCAGCATCAAATTCAACTTATTTTGCTTGCGATTCTCTAGTCACAATGAGTTTCTCTGCCCAATCACCTAGCACAATGATTAATAATTCTGACGTAAAATATGTTATCTCTGGAACAAATTTTACAGGGTTTCAATTTTACACGATGATTAACTGGGGTGACGGCGCCGTAACTACTCATTATGGCGGAACTGGTTCAGCGGGAACTACTATAGCTATGACTCCTCCTGTTAGTCATGTTTATTCTTCAGCTGGTTATTATACAATCTCAACAACTGTTATTAATTCAGCTAATCAAAGTTCTGTTTCAGATTCAATTCAATATGGAGTTGGTATTTGTCAACAAACATTAATAACACAAGTTGGGGTTGATTGTGATAGCAATGGCGTGAATGAAACGACAATTAATTCTGGCGTCCCTCTAATTGTATTTAATTCCTTAAATTCTTATCCTGTCAATTTAGTTAATGGGGTTGTTAATTTAAGTGGAATACCTAATGGTCAATACAACATAACAATAGCTCCTTCGTGGCTAAATTCAAACAATTATTACATCGGAGCAATGACTCCTTCAATATTAAATGTTTCGGCAACAAATCCAATTACTACCTGTTATTTTCAATTACATTGCTTAAGTAGTCAGATTGTACTTTGTGCCAACGGCCAAGTTTTTTGCGATGCCAATGGAAATGGTGTTTTTAATTCAGGAGAAATACCTTTAGCAAACGCGCCCATCACGCTTACGAATAATGGAGTAAGTCAGATGGTATATTCATCTGCTAATGGGTATTATGGATTTGATTATTATGGAACAATTGGTTCGCCAACTCAGATTTCTATCTCATCATCATGGCTTACAGCAAATGGGTATTCAATTACAAACGATACACTGAATCTTACAGCCGCTATGTGTAATAGTGGGACAAGTACAATAGCTAATTTCCCGATTAATTGTGGAACTACTCCTGTAAATCCAACTTTGTGTTTGAGTGCAAAGGTGTTCTGCGATGCCAACGGAAATGGAGTTTATAATAATGGTGAATCACTATTAGTGAATGCTCCAGTTACCATTTGGTTGCAAAATCAACAAAATCCAATGTTGTCATCTATTACTTTGTTGAGTGATTCTTCAGGTCTTGTTTACTATTGCGGTCAGCAATTTACTTCTACAATTGTAACTGCTTCGATAAGTACCTTTTGGTTGCAATCCAATGGTTATACCATGCAAAACCCATTGTTAACTTTAGTATTAGGAACACCAACCTCTTCATCGACTCAAGTTGGAAATTTTGCAGTGAATTGTGGCGGAACTACTACGCCGGCTTGTGTGGATTTATGGACAACTGTTACACCCTGGATTGGATACTACCAAGGGGTAACAAATCATATTAAGTTAAATTGGGGGAATTATGGACCTGGAATTGCTGGCGCGTATCAAGTTACGTTAACTTTTCCAGCAGGAGTTTCTGTTATTACAAGCTCGATTGCCAATTCGAACTATACCATCAGTGGAAATACCATCACTTGGACCTTGAATAATTCAGCAACTTCATTTAATACGTATGATGTCATAAAATTTAATACTCCAACAGGAATTGCAAGTGGCGTTCAGCACAATTTTACGTCAACCATTGTTCCATTAGGAATCATTTCAAATGATTGTAATACAATAAATAATGCGGGTAATTTATTGCAAATTGTTGGAAATAGTTATGACCCAAACATCAAAGTTGTAGACAGAGGAATTCAATACAACAATGTTTCATTTGATTCTGAATCTATCGAATATTCAACAGATGATTTGTTAACGTATACCATTTGTTTCCAAAATACGGGAACGGCTCCAGCTCAGAATATTTATATTATTGACACGATTAGTTCTTTGTTAGATCTTTCAACGCTTCGGATTATTGAAGCAACGCATGCTATGCAAGTTGTTCATTTAGGCAATGGAATTTATCGCTTTGAATTTCCTCAAATTTGGTTAGCAGATAGCACAACGAATGAACCAATGAGTCATGGTCATTTTGTCTATTCAATCAAAGAAAAACCAGGAAATGCTTTAGGATCACAAGTAAAAAACACGGCTTACATTTATTTTGATTGGAATGCACCAATTATTACCAATACTACTTTGTTGACCAATACTGATTTACAAGGTGTGGATGAAGCTTCAATGGAGCAAACGATTATTTATCCAAATCCAACTTCGGATCAACTAACAATTTCTTCTCTTGAAACGATTTCAACTTACAAAATCATTGATAATTTAGGTAGAATAATCGATCAAGCAGCTTATACAACTCCATCAATCGGGGTAGAGCAATTAGCAAAAGGAAACTACACCTTATTGCTTACAACACCTAAAGGAGTTATTGCACAACGTTTTATCAGAAATTAACCTCAACAATCATAACCAATCGTTTATTCGATTTGTAATAAACAAAAAAAGCCGAGTACTAACTCGGCTTTTTTGTTGTATTTGATAAGATTACAATTCAAATTTGATTCCTTGTGCTAAAGGTAAACTATCCGAATAATTGATTGTATTGGTTTGTCTTCTCATGTAAACTTTCCATGCATCAGAACCTGATTCACGTCCGCCACCTGTTTCTTTTTCACCACCAAAAGCACCACCAATTTCAGCACCGGATGTACCAATGTTCACATTTGCAATTCCACAATCAGATCCGCTTGCTGCTAAAAATGCTTCTGCTTCTTTTAAATTGTTTGTCATAATTGCAGAAGACAATCCTTGTGGTACACCATTTTGTAATGCAATGGCATTTTCAACACCACCAGCATATTTCATAATGTATAAAATTGGTGCAAACGTTTCGTGTTGTACAATTTGAAAATGATTTTCAGCTTCAACAATTGCAGGTTGAACATAACAACCTGATTCGTATCCAGCTCCAGTTAACACGCCGCCTTCAACAATGATCTTTCCGCCTTCTTGAACAGCTTTTACCAATGCTTCTTCATACATGCGAACAGCATCTTTATCAATCAAAGGTCCAACATGGTTGTTTTGATCTAAAGGATTCCCAATTTTAATTTGTTGGTATGCTTTTGCTAACGCTTCTTTTACTTTATCGTAAATTTCTTCGTGGATTATTATACGACGTGTTGATGTACATCGTTGTCCAGCTGTTCCAACCGCTCCAAATACTGCACCAGGTATTACCATTTTTAAATCAGCTGATGGAGCAATAATGATTGCGTTGTTTCCACCTAATTCAAGTAACGAACGACCCAATCTTCTTCCAACTGCTTCACCAACAGAAATACCCATTCGTGTAGAACCAGTTGCAGAAATTAACGGAACGCGTTTATCATTTGCCATTAATTTACCTATTTCTCCATCACCAATGATTAAACCAGAAACTCCTTCTGGGACATCATTCGCAGCGAAAACTTCTTTTGTAATTTGTTGACAAGCAATTGCAGTTAAAGGTGTTTTTTCAGATGGTTTCCAAATACATACATCTCCACAAACCCAAGCAAGTGCTGTATTCCAATTCCAAACAGCAACAGGGAAGTTGAATGCTGAAATAATTCCAACAATTCCTAATGGATGATATTGTTCGTACATTCTATGTCCTGGACGCTCTGAATGCATCGTTAAACCATATAATTGACGTGATAAACCAACTGCAAAATCACAGATATCAATCATTTCTTGTACTTCACCTAAACCTTCTTGCAAAGATTTACCCATTTCATATGAAACTAATTGTCCTAATGGTTCTTTGTAAAAACGAATGCGCTCAGCTAATTGACGAACAATTTCACCACGTTTTGGAGCTGGCATCGTTCTCCAAGGGATAAATGCTTCTTGTGCTTTTTTCACGACTGTTTCATAGTCGTTTGTAGTTGCAGATTTCACCGAAGCGATTAATTTACCGTCTACTGGAGAAAACGATTCAATCATTGAACCTGAAGTTGGAATCCAATTTGCACCTGTTGAAGCACCGTTATTTACGGCTTCAATTCCAAACTGTTTTAGAATTTCTTCAATGCCTATTGTTGAATGATTAGCTGACATATTGCTTTGTTTAAATTTTAATTAAAGCACAAAAATAAGTTAAATAATTCATCTTTTTGTAGCATGGATTACAGAACATTTTTCACAGCAATAAAATCTGTATTTTTACCATAGATTTTTAAACATAAATTTCGTTCGATGAAAAAAATACTTTTTTTTAGTTTGGTTTTTATATGTATTAGTTGTGGGATTTTCACGAAAACATCAGCTAAAAAAAATGCCATTAAAGTTGAATTCAAGGGCCTTGCATTTATCCCTTATTGTGGAGGAATGGAACCAACAAAAGAACAAGAAAAAGGAACCTATGAAGCCTTAAGTAATGAAAAATATGCCTTGTTTACGGTGAATGATTGTCAAATGCGTGTAAAGAAGAAAACGATTTTTACCTTGAATGAAGTAGGGACAGCAACATTTTCCATCGAACCAGGAACGTATGCATTGATTTCAACAGATAAATTATTACCACTTGCTGAACTTAAAAAGAAATACCATATCAACGATCAACTGCATTACACCAATGGTTCAGATGCTTGTTTTGAATTATGGAAAAGTAAAAATGATTTAATTCTTCACATTACAAAAGACACCGTGATTAACTATGTTCAAAAACGAAAATGCTGGACGGGTAATAATCCTTGTTTAGAGTATACAGGTCCAGCTGCCCCTTAATCTTCCCAAAAAACACTTAGTTTTCCAGTTGTTTTTCCAGCTTGTAGAAGGGTGTGCGCTTGTGCAATTTCTTTCACTGAAAAACGTCCGCCAACGTGGGTTTTTAAATCGTTTTTTCGGTATAAATCAATCACAGTTGCAAGGCATTCCGTTAAGCTATCCGGACGATTATCCGCAATTTTTAACATATTCACTCCTAAAATTGATTTAGAGCGCATCATTAAACCAATTGGTAAGATGAATCCCATTTTACGAATAAAATTGAGGGTGGAAAAAATTCCAAATCTGGTTCCAATTATTTCGGCTCCACCAAATAGAAATAACTTTCCACCAGAACCAAGTAATGCAACGTCTTTTTTGAACGTTGAGCCTGCAACGGCATTATACGATGCAGACAAGCGATCTGATTTTAATAAACTTTTTAATGTTTCTTCGTAAGCAGTTTTTTTGTAGTTAATGACAAAATCTGCTCCCAAGGTTTTAACCAACTCAATTTTAGAATCGTCGCCGATTTTCGCATAAACAATAGCTCCTTTTCGTTTGGCTAATTGAATTAAAAAAGAACCAACTCCGCCTGCCGCAGCATGAATCAAAACGTGATCACCTTTGTGAATTGGTGCTAAATAATCGGTCATGTAATATGCTGTAACTGCTTGTGTACACAAGGCCAAAAGATGAGCGGCATCTTCTTGCTCTTCGATAACAACAATTGCTGTTTCTAATGTATTAACATGTTTTGCATAGCCACCAAAACGACAAAATGCCAATACGCGTTTATTAAGAAAGGATTGATCAACTGCTTTCCCAACAGCAACAATTTTCCCAACAACTTCATAACCTAAAACACACGGCATTGGTGGCGCTTCTTTGTACATACCATTTCTTGCTAAAACATCTGCGTAGTTTAAACCAAATGCTTCCACTTCAATTCGAACTTCGTTGTCATTTAGTTCTTGAAGCGTAATTGTTCGCTCTTGAAATGCATCAGATGCATTGCCATTTTTAACTAAAACAATTGCTTTTGTTTGCATATCGCTTGATTTTAAATTATTCTTTGCCTGCTACAAGGATCACAATTTCTCCTTTAGGCGGATTCTTTTCGTAGTAATTTTTCACTTCTAAAGCAGTACCTCTTTTGTATTCTTCGTAAAATTTAGAAATCTCTCGCACCACACAAACAGCACGTTCAGCGCCAAAAAACTCTTCAATTTGTCCCAAACATTTCACCAAACGATGTGGAGATTCATACAAAACAATTGTACGATCTTCTTCTGCTAATTTCAACAAACGTGTTTGTCTTCCTTTTTTATGGGGCAAAAAACCTTCAAAGACAAATTTATCACAAGGAAATCCACTGGCAACTAATGCAGGAACAAAAGCTGTTGGCCCTGGTAGACATTCAATTTCAATTCCTTGATTGACACATTCGCGGGCTAATAAAAACCCTGGATCTGAAATACCAGGTGTACCTGCATCAGAAACCAAAACAGTTAATGTATTTGATTTGATACGGTCTATTGAAGCTTGTAAAAATTTATGTTCATTGTGCGCATGAAACGGAAGAATCGGCTTATTAATCGCTAAATGATTCAGTAATTTTTTTGTTACACGCGTATCTTCTGCAAAAATCACGTCGCATTCGGTTAAGATTCGAATGGCACGTAATGTAATATCTTCTAGGTTTCCGATAGGAGTAGGAACAATACAAAGTTTTGCCATAGTAATTAATTTAAAAGCACTTGAATGTCTTTGATCAATTGATCTACCTCTTTTACTGAGGTTCCGTCATAATATCCGCGAATGCGTCCCGTTTGATCGACTAAGACAAAATTATTCGTATGAATGAAGTCACTCCCCTCGTCTCCTTGGTTTTCAACCTCTGCAGGTTTTAACACAAAAAAGGAAGTGCGTGCTAAGTGGTATAATTTTTCTTGTTTTCCTGTTAAAAAATGCCATTGTTGATCGTTTGCTTCATGGTCTAATGCGTAACGTTTCAATTGTTCAACTGTATCTGTTTTAGGGTTTACCGTAAAACTTAGCAAGGCAACTTTTTTTGAATTTTTATACGCCTGTTGAATACGTTGCATTTGTGCATTCATTTTTGGGCAAATTGTGCCACAAGTAGTGAAAAAATATTCTACAACATATACTTTCCCCTTGACTTGTTCTTGTGAAAATATTTTGCCATTTTGATCAAGAAATGAAAAATTGCCTATGGTATGACCGTAACCGATTCGAGCTAATTCTGGATCAACCATTTCTTCGTTTACATCAATCGGATTGTAAACAGGAAGTATTTTTTCGGTTGAAGGTTTAGAAATAAAGTATGCTGTAAATACACCGACAACAAAAAATATCATTAAAAATAACACCCTTTTTTTCATGGTTTATTTTTTAGTAAAAACTCTTTTTTTAAACGGTCTATTTTTTGATGGTTGCTTTTGCACGCTAAATTCAGGGCCTTTTCCAAGTTCTTCTGGCAAGTCAATCTGTGGAATTTCAGCCTCAATTAATCGTTGTATCTGTGCCAATTTTCGCATGTCTTTTTCATTCACCAAAGTGATTGCCTCACCTTTTGTATTCGCACGAGCTGTTCTACCAACACGGTGAACATAATCTTCAGCATCAAATGGTGTATCGTAATTAATCACTAAATTGATTTCTTTGATGTCAATTCCGCGACTCATAACATCTGTTGCAACGATGATTCGAATGCGTTTTGAACGAAATCCTCTTAAGATTTCCTCACGTTGTTCTTGGTCTAAATTAGAAGAAACACCTTGCGATTTGATGCCATTTTTGCGCAAAGCATGAACAATTTCACTGACTTTACTTTTAGAAGATGTGAAAATAATAATGCTTGTATAATCTACTCGTTCCTTTAGAATGGAAGTAATTAATGGGATTTTCTGTGTGTCAAACGTTAAATACACTTTTTGAGCAACACCAGCAGCAGGTTTAGATATTGAAAGTGTAATTTCTTCTGGCTCTTTCAATATTCGTTTTGCTAATTCACGAATTTTTGAAGGCATTGTTGCACTAAACAATAAGGTTTGTCGCTCTTTCGGCAGGTTGGAAATAATCGACAATAAATCATCCGAAAATCCCATGTCCAACATTTTATCCGCTTCATCTAAAACTAAGTGTTGCACTTTTGAAAAGTCGACATATCCTTGAGCGATGTGTGATAACAATTTACCAGGCGTTGCAACAATAATATCAGTTCCGTCTTTTAATGCTTCTTTTTGTTCGTCCCAACTTTTTCCATCGCCTCCACCATAAATCGCTTTTGATCCAACAGATACAAAATAAGACAATCCTTGAATCTCTTGATCAATTTGAATGGCTAATTCACGCGTTGGGACAATGATTAAGGTATTGATTGAACAATCTTCTTTTCCTGTTAATTTATTTAATATTGGGAGAATAAATGCGGCTGTTTTTCCTGTGCCTGTTTGCGCGCATGCAATCAAATCCTTGTTTTCAAGTATTTTTGGAATGGCAAACTGTTGGATGGGTGTTGCAGTAACAAATCCCATGTGAGAAATCGCTTCTAGCAGTTGCTCATTCAAATTTAATTCGGTGAATTTCATACCCTACAAAATTACGTAAAAATCGCATGCAAAAGTTTTGTTGGAGCGGAAAGCTTTATCTCCGATTTTTTTGAGAACTTTAACCCTTTAAATGATTTTTTCGATTTAACTAAATGACACAACTAGCAATCATAGAATGGGGTGCACTTTTTTTAGGTGTTGTTTATGTATTAATTGCGGCATTTGGAAAATTTAGTGCGTGGATTTTTGGAGGATTAAGTGCAGGATTATATGTCTATGTCTGTTGCCAAAATCAATTATACATTGAAGCAAGCTTGCAATTGTTTTATGTTGTATTAGCAATCATTGGTTATTTAAATTGGCAGAAAAAAACAGGCGATAAACCTTTTAAAACCGAACGTTTAAAATGGAAAAGGCACATTAAAATTATTCCTATTATTTTCTTTGTGGGTTTAGTATTAGGTTATTTTGTTTCCGAAAACACAAAACAATTCAATCCCTACTTAGATGCACAAATTGGCGTTTTTAGTTTGTACGCGACGTACTTAACAACTCAGAAAATACTTGAAAATTGGTTGTTTTGGATTGTAATTGATTTAGTATTAATATACTTGTACGTAGCGAGAGGATTGTATCCAACAGCATTTTTATATGGGATTTATTCAATTGTAGCGCTTGTTGGCTATTTCAATTGGAAAAATAAACTGTTAGTATGAAAAGAGTCATTTTTACAGGTCCTGAGTCAACAGGTAAATCGACCTTGGCAATTCACCTTGCGCACCATTTTTCTGCAAATTATCAAGCAGAGTATGCCCGAGAATTTTTAAGTCAAACGAATGGACTTTATCAATTTGAAGATTTAGATCGCATAGCTGCTGAACAAGAAAAGCGTTGGAAGCAAGTTGAAGAATGTACAATCCAATTGTGTGACACGGATTATCTCGTTTTAAAAATTTGGTCGGAATATAAATTTGGAAAAGTTAGTCCATTCATTGCACAAGGATTTGCAAACCAACAATGTGCGCATTACTTTTTGTGTTACCCTGATATTCCATGGGAGCCGGATCCGTTGCGTGTAAACGAGTATGAACGCCATGAATTATTTCAATTGTACCTCGCTGAATTAGAAGCAATTAATTGTTCGTTTACACTAGTTAAAGGTACATTTGAAGAAAGAGTTGAACTGTGTCTCAGCGTAATTGAAGCAATGCGTTAATCCAACTGTTCAATATTTAATTTTCTGAGTTTTGGACTAAAGCGTGCGGTTAAAATTACCACAGCAATGGTTAATATTCCACCTAAAACAATGGATGGTTTGAGCCCAAATGCTCTTGCTGTAGAACCAGATTCAAACGCGCCAATTTCATTCGAAGAACCAATAAAAATTCCATTCACTGCAGCTACACGTCCGCGCATTTCATCTGGTGTTGACAATTGTAAAATCGTATGTCGAATCACTACACTTACGTTGTCAAACGCACCTGTAAGAAAAAGAAAAATTAGCGCCCAAAAATAAGATGTTGAAAGTCCAAAAAGAATGGTGGACAAGCCAAATGCTGCTACTGAGATAAATAAGTTTCTACCCGCATTTTTTGTCGGAGGTTTATAAGCAATTATAAATGCCATGCAAACAGCACCAACAGCAGGCGCAGCTCTTAAAAATCCCAATTCAACTGCACCAGCATGCAGCACTTTATCAGCAAAAGCAGGAAGCAATGCAACAGCGCCACCAAATAATACTGCAAATAAATCCAACGATAGCGCACCTAAAATCACTTGATTTTTAACTACAAATTTTATTCCGCTGCGTATGCTTTCAACGATACTTTCTTGCGCTGCCTTTTTAGGAATAGAGTGATTGGAAACAAAAATGAATGAAAAAATAGCTAAAACAATAAATAAGATATCTACTGAATATGCCGTTGTGTAATTAATTGCAATGATAAATCCTGCGATTGACGGTCCAACAATCGATGCAATGTGCCATACCGTACTGTTCCATGTTGCTGCATTTGCATATAGTTTTCGCGGAACTATTTGAGCGATTAAAGACGGATAAGCTGCAGATAAAAATCCACGAATAATTCCAGTTGCTGCAATTGCTATAAAAATAGGAAATGTCCCAAAGTGCTTTAAAACATTCGAATCTTCAGAAGAACAGTAAAAAAGAAAACTGGTTACAAACAAGAAAAAGATAGTGGAAATTATAATAATTTTTTTTCGACTAAAGGTGTCTGCAACATGTCCAGAAAAAAGTGAAATGAAGATAAAAGGAATGGCTTCTGTTAACCCAATTAATCCTAAATCTAAGACATCTTTTGAGTGGGCATAAATTTGCCATCCGACAATTACGCTTTGCATTTGGATTCCCATAGTTAGGAAAAACCGATTAATTAAAAAGAAGTTAAATTCTCGAATACGAAGAACCGCAAAAGGATCGTGAGAAGTAGTAGTGTTTTTAGTCAATGAATGGATTATTTATCCAATACTTTTGGAATTCTAAAATAATCAGAGTCTTTTTTAGGAGCATTTCTTAAGCCTTCTTCTTGAGAAATTGTTTCAATAGCAATATCTTCTCGTAATTTGTTGACTTCTGTATTCATAAAGATCAATGGTTCAATTGCTTCCGTATCTACTTCATTCAGTTTTTCCATGAAGGTTAAAATCATTTCCATATCTTGTTGAATCGCTTGTTTTTTATCTCCGATAAATTCTAAACGTGCTAAGTGTGCAATATGATCTACGGTTTCTTCTGTAATTTTCATTGTTCTGTGTTTGTCGTTGTATGCTGTTATGTTTTACAAAGTTAAAAATAAACTTAAAATTTATGATTGATTCGTATTTTTTATACTTTGAAGCAGTAAGATTGGTTCATTGATCGTTTTGAAACAATATTCCAGAATTTCATTTTCCGACATTTCGTGAATTTTATCTTTTGAAAGTGCTTCGTGTATGAAAACATTTGAAATTCCTGGTCGCGCTGTACCAAAAAAATCTAATGGATCAGAAAATAACATATAGTTATTCGTAAATGTAACAGGAACAATAGGGATATTCAATTGTTTGGCAAGTTTAAAAGCCCCTTTTTTAAAGGGAATTAGTGTAGGTTTATTTTCATCTGGTATTCCTCCTTCTGGAAAAATAACGATAGACCAGCCATCACGGACTGCTTTTTTGGCCAAAATAAATGAAATTGCTGCTTTGCGCTTGTCTTTTCGGTAAACTGGAATATTTAATCCTTTAAAATAAGTTTTAATAATGGGATATGACAGTATTTCATCTTTGCCTAAAAAGAGAAAAGGATGTTTCGGGAAGATAGAATACATTAAAAAAATGTCTAAATACGAACTGTGATTAGACACAATTATATATGGGCCATCTGGTAAGGGCGCTTGTTTCATCTTTCGGACAAAATATCCGCAAAATATCCGCATGCACCAACTCCAAAAAAGAAATAACCTAAAACTGATTTTTTTCCATTTGGGATGATACAGTACAATTAAAAAAAAAGGATAAAGACTTAAAGCAAAAATCACAAAGATAGCTCCCACATAGATTTTCCATAAAAAAGACGCAATTCCTTTGAGTAACTTCATGCCTTCAAAGCTACAAAATTTTCAATTCAATTTAAATCGTTTCACAAGGAATTGTAAAAATACTGAGTTTTCTCCGCTAGAAAATAACTAAATTTGTAAAAACAATTCAAATGGCACGAATTCTTACAGGTGTTCAAAGTACTGGAACTCCTCATCTTGGTAATTTATTAGGCGCAATTATTCCAGCAATTGAAATGGCGCATCAATCAGAAAATGATTCGTTTTTATTCATTGCGGATATGCATTCGATGACCCAAATAAAAAATGCAGAGGAATTAAAAGAAAACACCTATAGTACAGCTGCTACTTGGTTAGCATTTGGTTTGGATACGGAAAAAGTTGTGTTTTACCGACAATCTGATGTGCCACAAACGGCTGAATTATCGTGGTATTTAAGTTGTTTTTTCCCGTATCAACGTTTGACATTAGCACATTCTTTTAAAGACAAATCAGATCGTTTGGAAGATGTTAACGCAGGTTTATTTACGTATCCGATGTTGATGGCTGCCGATATTTTATTGTACGATGCTGATCTTGTTCCAGTTGGAAAAGACCAACTACAACATATTGAAATTACACGTGATGTTGCTAGTCGTTTTAATTTTCAAATGGGGGAAACTTTTGTTCTTCCAGATGCACACATTGCAGAAAGTACGATGTATGTTTTGGGAACAGATGGCCATAAAATGAGTAAATCTCGTAATAACTTCATCAATATCTTTTTGCCAGAAAAACAATTGCGTAAACAGGTCATGTCAATTGCAACGGATTCTAAACAATTAGAAGATATAAAAGACCCAGAAACGTGTCATATTTTTGCTTTGTACCGCTTGTTAGCAAGTGAAGAGGATCAAGCTGAAATGCGTCAAAACTACCTGAATGGCGGTTATGGATATGGTCATGCAAAACAAGCATTATTTGATTTGATAGTAACAAAATACGCATCCCAACGTGAACGCTATTTTTATTTAATGGACAATAAAGCAGTGTTAGATAATGCCTTGAAAAAAGGTGCGGAGAAAGCAATGCTAGTTGCAAATGCTGTTTTAACTCGCGTTCGATCAAAAATAGGGTATTGATCTTTTTGTACTTGTTTGAAAACCGAAAGATTTTTATATATTTGTTTCAACACAAATACTTGAAACCATGAAAAATCTGCTTGTTTTTAGCTTAATTGTATTCTTTTTTTGTTTTTCTTGTTCCAACAAATCCATTCAAAAGGTTGGAGAAGGAGGAAAAATGTATGGCGGTACGTTTAATTTTATGTCACAGGAAAAAGTGACTAATTTATTTCCGGCTTCTTCTGACGATGCTTATTCTCAAAGGGTTTATATCCAGCTGTTTGAAACATTACTCCGTTTAGATTACAAATCGATGGAGGCGATACCTGGAATTGCAGCATCTTATTCAATTAGTAAAGATGGAAAAACTTACACGTTTCAAATCAGAAAGGGAATTAAATTTCACGCAGATAAATGTTTGAATGGAAAAACACGTGAATTAATTGCAGCTGATGTTAAGTTTTCATTAGACTTTACCTGTTCTAGTCATCCACTAAATAAAAGTGCCTATATTTTTGCAAGTAGAATTAAAGGAGCCTCTGAATTTTACAAGAAGCCTTACGATATAAATGACAAAAATGGCGTAAAAGGAATTAAAGTTTTAGGAAAACATTCATTATCCATCGAATTAAATGAACCTTTCAGTGGTTTAGATATCGTTTTGACCCATTCTAATTTATCAATTTTTCCTAAGGAAGCTTTAATTGAATACGGGAATTCTATTCAACAGCATCCTATCGGAACGGGTCCGTTTCAATTAAATGAAATAGTAGAAAATGGGATTACATTAGTCCGAAATTCTTCGTATTGGCGTAAGGATGAATTTGGCAATCAATTGCCTTTATTGGATGGAATCCATGTGAGTTACGTGAAAGAAAAACGCAGTGAATTATTTGCGTTTAGAAACAAGAAAACTGATATTGTACTTCAAATTCCTGTGGAAGAAGTTGAAAATATATTGGGGTCTTTAGCAGAAGCTCAAGCAGGAAAAAATGTCAAACACCGCGTATTATCTAAATCAAGTTTAAGTATTCAATTTATTGCATTTGATTGCCAAAGTAACGAGTTTAAAAATGAAGCTGTAAGAAACGCCTTTAATTGCGCCATTAATCGCAAAGAAATTGTAGATAATTATTTAGCTGGAGAAGGTTGGGCAACAACAAAAGGTTTTGTACCATTGCTGCCAAATTTTCCTTCTGAAAAAGTGAAAGGTCATGTATTTAATGTTTTACGCGCAAAGCAACTTATGGCAAAAGCAGGATACAACAAAAAAAATCCCTTTCCTGTACTTGATTTTTATGTCAATGGGAAAAAGGGATCTGAAGTCCATCTAATGTGCCAAGGAATTGTCGATCAATTGTATAAAAACATAGGCGTGAAGTTAAAGATTAAATTGTGTTCGCTTGAAGAACGGCAAGCTGCCATAAATTCGGGTAAAGCTAAAATCTGGCGAAGTGGTTGGATAGCTGATTACCCTGCTGCAGAAGATTTTTTAAGTTTGTTTTATTCTGGAAATGTCATCAAATCGAATAATGATTTTGGATTTAAAAACAGTGCGTTTGATCAAAAATACGAGCAAGCACTGAAAGAAAAGAACGAAAAAATACGCTCCAAATTATTAATTGAATGCGATCAGTTAATTATTCATCAAGGGGCTGTAATGCCCATATTAACCAATGATTTTATGGTGATGCTGAATGCACGTGTGCGAGATTTTCAATTAAATTCTATGGAAAATTTAGATTTGTCTTCTGTCTTTATAAAAGAACCACGCAATTAAGCATAGAGAATGTCGTAAATGATTGCTAGCGAATTTGAAATATTAAACGAGGGAAGGTGTAATTTGTAATATGTTAACATGGTTTCAAAGGCTTCTTTTTTAGCTTGTTTTGAATAGTTTTGGGGCTCAGCTTGGTTTAAATAGAGTTCTTGAATCAACTGAACTCCTGTATGTCCAGCCATTAAATCTCCAGAATTATATACATCTGAAAATTCTCCTTCTTGTAAATAAAAGTACTTTTTTGCTTTTGAAGGAACTAGCGGTTCTATCCCTAAATGATGTGTAAAATCAATTAAAAATTGGGTATTAAACACACTTAGTTCATTTGTTTCGGATAACTTTTCAATGCGCTCAGCTAAAAAATCAAAGAGTTGAATGTCTTTTTGATCGGTCTTTAAGCAGTTTTTTAATACATCCGCTATGAAGAAAGCTAAAGTTGATTTTATGGGATTTGTACTTAACTCATGCAGCATTAAAAGAGGGGTTGTAGCTGTTAACTTTCCCAATTCACTATCTGGACGGCGATAATACTGAATTTCACTTAATGCCAAAGGAAAAATTCCAACAGATTTTTTTTTCCCTCCTTGAAAAATGAACTTTTGAAGACCATTATTTTTTGTGTAGAAGGTGGTGATTAAGCTACTTTCAGAATAATGAATTCGGTGTAAAAAAATGGCGTGATCGCTTTCTTTCATCTTAATTCAAAACAAGCACTTTTCCTACTTTTCGTCCGTCTCCATCGTTGTTAGCTGTCCAGATGAGGTAAACGCCGGTTGCAACCCGTTCGCCATTCAACGTTTTCCCGTTCCATGTTGCTGTTCCACCATTGGATTGTGTTTTGTACACTAAATTTCCCGCGATATCTGTGATTTTTACATCAGAATTATAACGAATCCCTTGAATTGTAATCGGCCCACTGTAGTCTGCTCGAGCTGGGTTTGGGAACACATTTACGGAATTGTATTCAGCATCTTCATAGGATGCATCTGCTCTGAAGGAAACCAAACCACGATCTGTAGCAATGAATAATTCTCCGGTTGTTTGGTCAATTACTAAATCCAAAATAACATTTGAAATAAGTGGTGAATTATCGGTTGTAAATTGTTGGATAATTTCACTTCCATCAGCACTAATGAGAACAATTCCTCCATTTGCTGTTCCGAACCATTTTCTATTTCCCCCATCAACTTCTATGTCTGTAATCGCAGTTTTTCCTAAAACATAATTTACAATTCCATTTATGACAACTTTACTTTGTTGAATGTTATATTCTCCCGGAGCAGCATCAAAACTGTTATCAGGATTGTAGAGAATTCCAAAACCTTGTTCTGTACCAATCCAAATTTCATTGTCAAAATCTACAGCAATGGCTGTTACATTCGTTGAAGGAAGGTTACCAGAATATTCGCCTTCATCGAGGATGATTTTTTTATCATCACTTGGATTATTAATCGTTCCATTATCGTTGTAACCGATTAACCCAACACCACCAACACTGCACCATTTGTTTCCAGAGTAATCAATTTTTAATTTTTTAGTATATCTTTTTGTAGCACTTCCACCTAAGTTAAATGAATGCCAATTCCCTTCAGCCGTATATACTTTAAGCGGGTTTTCAGCATAGGCATTCAACACCCATAAATTACCACTTTCATCATAATCTAAGGAGGAGATAAAGCAGTCATTATAATTAATAAATGCTGTTTCTATCGGAGAATTAGCTGGCGTAAAGGTATCTGCTGGAGAAGTTGTGCCTTTTATTATTGTAAGAGGTACTTCTGAAAAAGTTCCAACTGCAATTTTTGAAGCATCTGTTGGATGAATTGAAACAGCAACGTAATCATAAATGTTGTTATTGTTCCATTCGTTTATGTTAAATTCATTTCGAGCAGTCCAATTTTCATCTTTGTAAAGATAGAGTCCTGACCTGTTATAACTTCTAACAGCGCCATCAACTCCGCCGCTTACAACGGCTAATTGATTGTTTTTGTGGTCCAGTGCAAAAAATGATTTTTTGGGTGGACCTTGAAAATTTATTTGTTCTTTTCCTTGGTAATTGTCGGCTCTAATAAGTCCAAATTCGTTGTCGGCAATCCACATAGAACTGTTTGACAAACATGCGGCATTCGAAGTGACATTTCCACCAAACTCATAAAGGTTTACGCTGTATTCAATTTCAAAATTCTTATTGTAAACCAATACACCATCGTAAACTGTAACCAATAAAAAATCTGTTTCATTTTTCAACGATTTCATTTCCAACGAAAACGGAGAATTGGTCAACAAGCTATGCCCTGAATTGGTCAACATAAAAACGGAATCTTGCGAATACACACTTTTAGAAAAGGTATAAAACAACTGATTGTTAAATGTCTCAATTTCTTTGTAGAACGCGCTTCCGTCTAAGGTGTCTAAACGTGTCTCTAATTCCCAAATGGCAGCATTCGCTAAAAAAGAGTTGTTACTTTTTGCTTTGTAGAGCTTAGAACTTGTTAAGGCATAGACAGAGTCGTTGTTAAAAGCAACATCGATTACAGGGAAATTTTTATTCGTTGGATACCACGTATCTTTAATTTCAATTTTAATAGGATCGAGTACAACAATAGAAAAGCTTGTTGCTAAGAAAATTAATCCATTGTTTTCAGTGATTTTAAGGACCGTTTTTAAGCCAGAATATTGGGCGTTTTTTATTGCAGGAACGTTTGTTACTTGTCGGTCTTTCAAAATATCAACGTTACCATTTTCATATCCAATGTATAGAGCTTTTGAAATTGAACTGTAATAGATACTTGTTACATCAATATCCGATAAACCATTCACAACATTCCAACTCGTAAATTCTTTTGAATCGAGATCATATTCATACACGCCTTTTTCAAATGCGGTATATATAACATTGTTTCCCGCACACACATCTATTGCCTTACTCGTTGGAACGTGCATTTTCCATTGCCCCATGCCAATTTGAGCACTGCTATTAAATCCAATTAAAATGCAAAGAAGAGTAAGTAAACGCATATTCTATTTTGAAATGTTAAACGATTGTTTGTCAAATTTATTTGATATTCCATCAATACACAACTAAATTGCCTAGCAATTTGTAAAAACCCTTGATTTTCT
>CANLIL010000016.1 GCA_947491305.1 Flavobacteriales bacterium
TTTTCTATATGTTCCACCAATGAAGCTGGAAAAGCTACTTCGATATGCGATTGTTTTTTTTGAATCCCATCAACTGGATCAATTGAACCAATCAAGGAAGATTCAATCATGGATGGAATAGTAATAAATTGAATGGGCAAATAATTTTGGTCTAAAAATCGAAGTGTTAAATCACTTTTAAATGGAAAAGCATTTGAAATATCCAAGACTAACTTCCCAGAAGAAATATGTGATTTTTTAGGATCGTTGGACAAATTCAAATTAAAAGTATCTGAAAATGTCAACCCATCCAACCCAACAGCCAAGGGCATTTGCGCTTTAAACAACACTTTTAATCTACTAGAAGGAAAAATTTCATTCCACCCGCCACTTACATTTCCCCAAGGATTTAACTGCATCGAGTAAGAAACCGTATGTTTATTTCCTAAGTTCTCGATGTAATTTTCTAAATTACTATTACTTGAATTAAACGTGATCGTCTCAAGAGAAGGTGTAAATGATTGATAATTTCCAACAGCACCATCAATAAAAAAAGATGACCCAATTTGGGGATGACTCAAGGCAACAGTTTGCAAATTATTGTTGGTGTTTTCAATTTTTGAAATCAATACTTTCGCACCGATTTTCATACCGTTTTCTATTTCAAGTTTTACAACTGGACTCGGAATATCAACTGAACCGGAAGTATTTTTTATAAAATCTAAATTTATAACAGAAGTATCCGTAAATAGTTTCGTTCCAAAATATCCTTTTGCATAATCAAATACCAATGACTTGAATGCAGCTTTAAATTTAAACTCTTGCGTATTGTGAATCACTACTGCTGGTCCATTCGGATCTGACTTTATGACCAATTGTGATAACAATTTATTGAATGAATTCCCAGATTGCCCTGTTAAATCTATATCATAATCATTGATCGATAAAGAAATTTTATTGGTGGAAGGTGTTGAAATTGATCCAGCTTCTGCAATAAAGTTTTGCTGAAAAGGAATGCCATTTTTAGTCAATCCAGGAAGATAAATAGTGTATAAAGTTTTTGTTTCTAATGGATTAAAAACTGTTAAATCAATTTTACCGGCCGTTAAATGTGCTTTTTTTAATTGAATATCATTCAAATTCAAGGTGTGTTCTTCCACTTCATTAACAAACGAAAAGCCTGGCGGTACATTGAAATTAGCAAAAATCGTTGAAAACTTTTGTTCGATAAATGTATCAGGAATTGCAACGATTTCATTGATGCCAATATTTAATAAAGTACGCGTTAAATCAACTTCGTAGAAAGAATTACCATTGACAAAAAACGTTGAATCATTTTGTAAATTTTTCAAAGAAAGTGTATCATTTACAATCGGTACAACCCAATCAGTATCCCAGGATGTCGCTTCTTTTTTACAAGAAACAAGCATCAACATAAAAAGGAATACAGTGAATAACTTCATTTTTTGAAAACGTATTTATTGATGAATTAGTTGGTTACACACGTTCAATAATTGTTGCATAACCTTGTCCTACCCCAATACACATTGTAACTAACGCATATTGTTTGTTGGTGCGTTGCAATTCTAATGCTGCACTTAATAAAATTCGACCGCCTGTCATTCCAAGTGGATGACCCAATGCAATTGCACCACCATTTGGATTAATTCTTGGATCGTTATCCGCTAAGCCCATTTTACGAGTACAAGCCAAAACTTGTGCTGCAAAAGCTTCATTTAACTCTAAAACATCCATTTGATCAAGTGTTAAACCTGTTCGTTTTAATACTTTTTCACTTGCATAAACTGGTCCAATGCCCATGATTTTTGGTTCAACACCCGCAACTGCAGCGCCTACAATACGAGCAATTGGCTTTAAATTATTGGAAATAATCGCTTGTTCAGAAGCCATCAATAAAGCAACTGCTCCATCGTTTAATCCAGATGCATTACCTGCTGTAACACTACCCTCTTTTTTGAAAGCAGCTCTTAATCCAGCCAAGCTTTCAATTGTTGTTGAAGGTCGAGCAAACTCATCTTCTGAAAAAATAATTGGATCTTTCTTCTTTTGTGGAATTTCAATTGGAATAATTTCTTGCGTTAAAATTCCATTTTTCATAGCCGCTGCAGCTTTTTGTTGCGACCAATATGCAAATTGATCTTGTGATGCACGATCGATGCCATATAATTCAACTAAGTTCTCTGCTGTATTTCCCATTCCATCAACACCATACAATGCTTCCATTCGTGGGTTGATAAAACGCCATCCGAAAGAGGAGTCAAATAATTGAGCATCTCGACCGAAAGCTGTGCTTGTTTTTGACATAACCCATGGTCCTCTTGTCATATTTTCAACGCCACCAGCTATGTAAATTTCGCCAGCTCCATCTTTTATTGCTCTTGAAGCATTGATCGTTGCAGCCATTCCTGATGCACACAATCGATTCACCGTCTCACCACCAGATTGAAATGGCAAACCTGCTAACAAACCTGCCATTCGCGCTACATTTCTATTGTCTTCACCAGCTTGATTGGCGCAACCAAGAATCACATCTTCTATTAATAAAGGATCTAAATTTGGATGACGATCCATTAAACCTTTAATAACTGTTGCTGCTAAATCATCTGGGCGAATGGTTGACAAAGTTCCACCAAAACTACCAATTGGCGAACGCAAACCATCTACAATAAAAACATCTTTTGACATATTTTCTTTTAGTTTTACCAAAGATAGTATTTTTTCAAAGTGTGTTTAAATATGTTGATTAAAAATTAAAAACTCTGCGGTTTCAAGCGGTATTTAATAGGATAAATTTGTAATTTCAAACCGTAGAAATTAAATCAATTAAAACAATGGAATATTCAAAAATTCAAGATAAGGATATCAGCTATTTCAAATCGATACTTCATGAAAATGTTTTTACAGACGAAGAAAACAAAGAGAAATATGGACATGATGAAACAGAAGATTTAGTTTTTATTCCTGGAGTTGTTTTAAAACCATCTACAGTTGAAGAAGTTTCAAAAATAATGGCGTATTGCCACGAAAACAACCTTACAATTACTCCTTCTGGAGCAAGAACCGGTTTAAGTGGTGGCGCACTTCCTTTATACAATGGCATTGCTTTATCCATGGAGAAATTCAATCGAATTTTGACAATTGATGAGAAAAACCACCAAGTAATTACCGAACCAGCTGTTATTACTCAGTTGCTACAAGATGCTGTAAAAGAAAAAGGCTTATTTTATCCACCAGATCCAGCCAGCAAAGGAAGTTGTTTTATTGGTGGAAATGTGTCTGAAAATTCTGGCGGACCTAAAGCTGTAAAATATGGCGTTACAAAAGATTATGTTTTAAACTTAGAAGTTGTATTGCCAACAGGTGAAATCATTTGGACAGGTGCGAATGTTTTGAAAAATGCAACTGGATATAACTTAACACAATTGATCGTCGGTTCAGAAGGCACGTTGGCAATTATCACCAAAATTGTATTGAAATTAATTCCGCACCCTACGCAAACATTGTTAATGCTCGTTCCTTTTTACAATGCTGAAAAAGCGTGTGAAGCAGTTGCAGCAATTTTTCAAGCTGGAATTACGCCAAGTGGATTAGAATTTATGGAGCGTGACGCCTTAACTTGGACACAAAGCTTTACCAAAGATTTCTCCATTGAAGTGAAAGAAAACCATGCCGCTCATTTGTTGATTGAAGTTGATGGATTTGATTCGGAAGTTTTAATGAAAGAATGCGAGCAAATAATGACTGTTTTAGAACAATTTGAAACGGATGAAATTTTGTTTGCTGAGAGTGAAGCTCAAAAAGACAGCCTATGGTCGTTGAGAAGAAAAGTTGGTGAAGCTGTGAAATCACAGTCTATTTACAAAGAGGAAGATACCGTTGTACCACGTTTTGAATTACCTAAACTATTAGAACGAACAAAAGCTATTTGCAAAAAGTATGGCTTACATTCTGTTTGTTACGGACATGCTGGTGATGGAAACTTACATATCAATATTATCAAAGGTGAACTAAGTGATGAAAAATGGAACAACGAATTGCCAATTGCCATACGTGAATTATTCACAGAAGTAGTAAAATTAGGCGGAACCTTATCGGGCGAACATGGAATTGGATTAGTACAACAATCCTACATGGACATTGCATTCCCTGAAGTCTCTTTGAATTTAATGCGAGAAATTAAACGTGTATTTGACCCAAAAAACATCTTAAATCCTGGAAAGATTTTTAATTAATTATTTTGGTTTTATTGCTTAACTTTTTTTAATATATTAGTTTAATTATGGCTCAACAAGACTACATTTTAAGACAAATTGATGTTTTAGGTAAAATTATTGGGAAAGTTTTTTCTGAATTGTTAGGAATTAAAAATAAAGGAGAAATTATAGAAATTGAAATATTAAATCAAATTCTTAAAAGTGAATTAGATATGGATATTTATAGAATATTTATGCTGTCTGATGAAGAATTAATAAAGTTTCTAATAGAAGATAAAAATTTTAATTTTTCAAATATTGAGCAAACAGCTGAAATTTTATATATTACAGGATTGAATTTGCAAGAAATTGATCACATTAATAGTTACAAATGCTTGAATTCAGCTCTCAATTTATTAGAATTTCTAAGCATTACAGATAAAAACCTATCATTTAATAGAATTAACAAAATTGAAAATATTAAGAAAATAATTAATTAGATAAAAAATTTAATTCTCCCGACTTCATTTGTTTGTACGTTCTAGCAATGTACGCCAATAGAACACGCATCGCATCAAACGCTTCTTCCGTTTCCGCACTGATTTCTTGCTTTTTTAAACGTAACAATAATTTCATGTACATTGCATGAAACAACAATTCAATGTGGTTTTTGTCTTTTAAATTTGATTTTTCTTTGAATTCATCAATGTAAGGCGTCGCTGTTTCAAATAAGACCTTGTATTTTTCATCCTTCGACATGTTTAATAACATATTGTGCAAATACGATAATTCTACTAACACATCTTTTACATCGTGTAAATGTCCTAATTTTTCAATTCGTTGCGATTGCATTTGTGAAATCAAACCTTTGTACCATTGGCGGTATTGGTCAACAAAAGAATGATCTGGCAATTGTGGTTGCACATATTCTGTAATAATTCGCTCTAAATCAAAATTATATGCACGAATCAAATCTTCTATTTGAAACATGTATAAAATATATTCAGCGATATTTTCTTGTTGTTTTTGTTGCGCAACGAACATAGTTATTTTTTAAGGTCTTTATCGATTTCAGCTTGATTTTGATTCAAATACGCTGCAAATTCTTTTGTAACATCCATTGAACCGTTAATGTAATTGATTTGTCCTCCAGGTCCATTAATCAACATAATATCAATGTTGTTTAGTTCACAAAACTTTTTACCTAAAGATTCAATTTTCTTGCTAATAGCTTCTAACTTCTTCATTGTCTCATTTTCCAAGCGCGCTCCTTCATTCTGTTGATACTGCATCAACTCCCCTTCCATGCGTTGCGCATTTTGTTGGATTTGCACTTGTTCATTTTCAGACAACAAACCATTTTGTAATTTTTCATTATTACGAACGATGTAATTTTGGTACTCTTTGGTTCTGCGTTGAACTTCACCTTGAAATGCTTTTTGTTTTTTTGTCACAACTGCCTCTTCTCTCTTCAAGAAATCAAAATAAACTTTAAGACTATCGCTGTTATAATAGGTGATTTTCAGACCTTTCATATCTCTCGCTTCAACCTTTGGTGTTACAGATGCTTCTTTCTTATCCGACTTTCCACAAGAGATGAAAACTCCTGTCAATAATGTTACAATAATAATTTTTTTCATAATTTTTTAATTAGCTATTTTGAAATGCAAGTTGCCAATCCGATCTCATTTCTATAAATCGATGCAAGCAATTTGATAATAATTCAGGCGTTAACATTTTCTCAATGGTTTCTATGGAATCAACATCCAATTCACCTATTTTAAATAGTTGTTCAAATTGGCCCAATTCAATTTTCACAATGTACTTTGAATTGTAATTCAGCAATTGAATTTTAAATCGTTCGTGGGGAATGTCTTTAATTAGGCGCATTTTTTCTTTTTTACAAAAATAATAGAAAAATAGTATTTAACATTGTTACTTACTTCATTTCGTGATTAAATTTAATGGTGGTATAAAAATGTTAGAAGGAATTGAAATTATAAAAGTACTTGGGAATCAAAAAAAACGAAAATTTGGAACTGTTTATTTGGCAAAACAGATTGCTACAAATGAACAAGTTTGCGTGAAACAGGTTCAGAAAACAGTAAATAATAGTCGTTCAATTGAACAATTAAAGAATGAATGTCTGTTTAATTTTACTTTAAATGGATTGCCTCAAATAATTGATTTTAAAGAAGATGTAGGTTCTTATTATTTAATAAAAGAATACAGTGAAGGGATTTCATTAAAAGAATATTGGTCACAATTAAAAAAACGAAATCGCCTTACTTTTCTCCAAAATTTCATGAATGAAATCACACCTATATTCAACTATTTATTGGAACACAACATTGTTCACAACGACATCAAACCTAGCAATTTTATCATAAATGAAGTAAATGGAAAACTTAGTGTTTCTTTAATTGATTTTGGCTTAGCAATTCATAAAGATGACAATATAACAAGAAAAACCTTATTTCCATTAGGATTTGCATCGCCTGAACTTCTTTTAAATCAATTGAATTTAGTTGACCAACGTTCTGATATTTTTGCGTTAGGGATTTCAATTTGGAATTTATATACCAATCGTTTGCCTTTTTATCATTCCAATCCAAGTGTTTACACCAATTTACAAGTGACCTATCCGCTTCCAAAAGCGAGTGAAATTCAACAAGATTTGTTTGAAATTATTGAGAAATGTTGCGTTAAATACAATTTTAAAACAGCGCCAAATTTGTTACCTTTAGCAGTTGTTCAACAACATTTAATCGAAGCAATCAACCTGCGGTTTGATTCTGTTTTAGAAATTAAAGAAGCAATTGAGCAACTTTCAGAACGAAAAACTGTTTTACAGAGATTAGTACAAGTTTTTTCTAAAACCAATATTAAAAGTAAAAAACAATGATTTAAAAAATGCTGCTCCTCCATTAGCTGTAGCATTTGAAATCATCGGTTGCAATAACAAATAATTCAAGCCTAAATCTGCATAAAATGCACCATTTAAATTGGGAACAGTATACTTTCCTCCAAAATTCAAACCTAAACCAAGTGAAAAAATGCTTCCTCTTTCTGGTGAAACAGTTGCAATGTTATAATCTGAAGCATTCAACTCTTTGTAATCAAAATTCTTTTTTACTGTATTTAAAATCAAAATAACATTCGTGCTTCCGTATCCTGCCAATCCAGATTCGTAACCATCTCCAATATAAAAACGCTTTCCACCTTCTAGCAATAAATAATCCATCGAAAAATTATAATCAAAACTTTGACCTGATAACAAAGAATTATTATTGTTTAAGTATTCACTGTAAGTCACATCATCTTGACGCGGAAAAAGATAGGTTACTTTTCCAAAATAAGTCATTTCATCATCTTGTGGCAACTCTAGAACAACATTCAATCCTCCAAATGATTTTGGTGAACCAAAACCATACAATCCACTGAGTCCGCCACCAATTCCAAACTGTGCAGTTAGCAATCCTGTTGAACAAATGATTGAAACTACAAATAAAACTACTTTTATAAACTTAACCATACTGGATTATTTTCTTGTTGTTTACTATAAATTGGGCAATCAATTGAATGAGCACCTGGCAAAAAGCCAATACTCATAAAAAATTCATTGACGATTTCTCCGCCTACAAATTTAAAGTTCTTTTTAAATAAACGCACCCATTCTTCTTTGTTTTTTGGATGATTTTTTTTTAACCAGTTCCCAAATGACCCATGTTCTTTTTGAATTTCAAGAACTTGATTTGCATTGTAAATAACAGCATTTATTTTAAGTTTATTTCGAATAATCCCAACATCTTGTAATAACTCATCTACTTTACCTTGATTATACGCTGCAATTTTAACAATTGAAAACTGATCGAATGCCGTTCTAAAATTTAATTCTTTTTTTAATATTGTTGCCCACGACAAACCTGCTTGATTTATTTCTAAAATTAATCGACCAAACAACTCATCATCGCTTTGGATATAAAAACCATAATGCTCATCATGATAAATTCGATTTAAATCCGTTGGTGGTAATTCGTGACAATAATTACAATATGACATTTGAAAAATTTAATCATTAAAAGTACGATTGATTTTTAGGCTATGCAATTGAATTAAGTACTAATTTTGTTAAAAATACTAAAATATGAAGATTGAAATTTGGTCGGATGTGCAATGTCCGTTTTGTTATATTGGAAAAAGACATTTAGAACTGGCTATACTACAAGTTCAACCTATTGAATCAATAGAAATTGAATGGAAAAGTTTTCAATTAGACCCTACGATTCCTGAAGATTTGGAGTCTCAAAACAGTTACACGTATTTAGCAGCTAAAAAAGGAATGACACTTGAGCAATCTATAACTATGCATGAGAATGTGACTGCAATGGCTTTAGCAGCTGGTTTAAATTACAAATTAGAAAACACCATTATTTCAAATTCCTATAATGCACACCAACTTATTCAATTAGCAAAAACAATTAAAAAAGGTGACGAAATGGAAGAACTATTGTTTGAAGCCTATTTTTGTGAAGGAAAAAATATTGCTCATTTTCCTACTTTGATAGAATTAGGTCAACAAATTGGATTATCAGAACCAGAAATTGTGGCAGCAATTACCACCAAGCAGTTTGATGATGTTATCAACCGAGATATTCAAGAAAGTCAACAAATTGGTGTAAAAGGCGTTCCGTTTTTTGTTTTTGATCGAAAATATGCGTTATCTGGCGCACAACCAATTGAACAATTTGTGAAGTGTATACAACAAGTAATTTCTGAAAAAATCTGATTTTTATCATTTTCTATTCTTCAAAATAGAATTACTTTAGCAAAAAAAAACAATGAAAATACTTTTAACTTTTTTAGTTAGCTTTTTTATATTTCAATCTTATAGTCAAAACACAACCTTTTTTAATTTTTTTTCGAAAAAGAATTTAACACATAAAAAAGGAGATTTGTCGATTTATTGGGGTTGGAATGGCTCCAATTACACCAATTCTGATATTCGTTTTCAAGGTGCTAATTATGATTTTACGTTGAATGATGTAGTTGCGTTAGATCGTCAATCCGCATTTGACCCAAATATCTATTTCAATCCTGCAAACATGACAATTCCTCAATATAACTTAAGAATTGGCTATTTTATTCACGATAAATACCAACTTTCAATTGGAGCTGACCACATGAAATACGTAATGCGTAATTACCAAGATGTAACAATCAATGGTGAAATCAACGTTGGCTCAGGTTATGACGGAACCTATTCTGGTGAAACAATCAATATAAAACCTAACTTTCTTCAATTTGAACACACAGATGGTTTAAATTATGAAAATATTGAATTACGAAGATTTGACGAAATTATTCAACGTAAAAACTTTACTCTTTCGATGAATGAAGGAATCAGTGCAGGTGTTTTAATCCCTAAAACAAATACTACATTATTGAACAATGATCGCTACGACCAATTTCATTTAGCAGGTTATGGCTTAGGTTTAGTTGGTGCATTGAATTTTACTTTTTTCAACCATTTCTTCATTCAATCTGAATTAAAAGGAGGATTTATTCACATGCCTGATATTCGTACAACCCAGTATTCGTCTGATAAAGCATCTCAACATTTCTTTTTCGCACAATACAATGTTGTATTCGGTTTTCGAATGAATTTATTTAAAGAATCAAAAAAATAAAAAATGGCAATTTATTCGTTCAATGGTTTTGTACCAGTTGTAAAGGAATCCAGTTTCATTCATCCACAAGCGAGTGTGATTGGAAATGTACTTATCGGAGAGAATGTTTATGTAGGTCCGAGCGCTGTGATTCGAGGCGACTGGGGACAAATCATCATCGAAGATGGCTGCAATGTTCAAGAGAACTGTACGATTCATATGTTTCCAGGTACAACTGTCACATTAAAAAAAGGTGCTCATATAGGTCATGGTGCAATCATCCACGGCGGAACAATTGGAGAAAATTGCTTAATTGGAATGAATAGTGTCGTAATGGATGGCGTTAATATGGAAGCCGAATGCATCATCGGTGCGTTGTCATTTGTTCCCGCGAAAATGCATTTACCAAAACGCAGTTTAGCAGTTGGGAATCCTGCTAAGATTGTAAAAGAAGTTTCCGACGAAATGATTGCTTGGAAAACGCAAGGAACAGCTTTGTATCAAGCTTTGCCTGCTGATTGTCACGCTACAATGAAAGCATGCGAACCGCTCAGAGAAATCGAAGTAAACCGACCTTCACAAGAAAAAATGTACGAAACGTGGAATGCCTTGAATGGTAAAAAGAATGAAGAATAATTAGAAACTGGTGAAGAATTGAAAAGATATTTAGATTTTTCTTCCACGAATACATGAATTTTCATTAGCATACCTCTTGTTTTTCTGCCACGAATACACGAATTCCCACTATTTCATTCGTGCATATTCGTTCATTTGTGGCCACTTTTGTTAATTGAAACCACTAATTTATAAATGCTTATTTGTACAATAGCGGCTGCTTTTTATTCTAACACTAATACATTCGTGCATATTCGTGTATTTGTGGCTTTTTAAATTCTAACACTAATACATTCGTGCATATTCGTGTATTTGTGGCATTTTTAATTCTTCTGAAAATTTTTAACTCAAAAAAAAATCCCAATCTTTCAACCGGGATTTTGTACTACTAATTTATTTCAATCACAATAACATATTTACAGGATTTTCCATGTAATTTTTGAACGTTTGCAAAAATGCTGATCCTGAAGCGCCATCCACAACTCGGTGATCACAAGACAACGTTACTTTCATAACATTACCAGGAACAACTTGTCCATTTTTAACAACAGGAACTTCTTTAATTCCACCAACAGCCAAAATACAACTATCAGGTGGATTTACAATTGCAGTAAATGCTTCAATTCCAAACATTCCTAAATTAGAAATAGTAAATGTATTTCCTTCCCAATCTGCTGGTTGTAATTTTTTATCTTTCGCTTTTTGAGCAAAATCTTTTACTTCAGCTCCAATTTGAGTTAAGCCTTTAGTGTCTGCAAAACGAACAACGGGAACTAACAATCCATCTTCAACAGCAACAGCAACACCAATATGAACGTGGTGATTTTGACGAATTACATCGCCCAGCCAAGAACTGTTAACTGTTGGATGTTGTTTCAAAGCCATTGCTACAGCTTTCACAACCATATCGTTAAACGAAACTTTCACCCCTTCAATAGCATTTAAGGATTTACGCGATTTAATCGCATTATCCATATCAATATCCATTGTAAGGTAGAAATGTGGCGCAGTAAATTTACTTTCAGCCAAACGACGCGCAATTGTTTTACGCATTTGCGAAATCGTCACATCTGTAAACGATTCTTGTCCTGCAGGCGCTGCTGAAAAAGATCTTTGAGCTGGTGTGTAAGGAACGTAATGGTCAACATCGCGTTTTACAATTCTACCTGCTTCACCTGTTCCTGCAACTGTCGAAATATCAACTCCTTTTTCCTCCGCTAATTTTTTCGCTAATGGTGAAGCAATCACTCTTCCATTCGAATTTGCTGATGGCGCAACTGCTGCTGGTGTTGCGACTGGCGCAGGAGCTGTTTTTACTTCAGCAACAGGCGCTGGTGTTGATTTCAGTTCTTCTTTTGCGGCTTCAACAACTGGTGCAGCTGATCCTGCATTTGCAATTAACGCACTTATATCTTCACCTGCTTCACCAATAATTGCTAAAATTGCATTAACTGGTGCTGTTTTACCTTTTTCAACACCGATATGTAACAACACACCATCGTAAAAAGATTCAAACTCCATTGTTGCTTTGTCAGTTTCAATTTCAGCTAACAGTTCACCTGAAGCAACTTTATCACCCACTTTTTTTGTCCATTCAGCTACGACTCCTTCTGTCATCGTATCGCTCAATTTAGGCATGTAAATAATTTCGGCCATTTTTTATTTTTTTATTTCTTAAAACAGGTACTTAAATTAATATTCTTTAATGTAAGGATAATCTGTTTGCATGTAAACATCTTCGTATAATTCATGAGCTTCAGGATAAGGTGAATTCTCAGCAAATTCAACTGATTCTTCTACTTCTTTTTTCACCCAAGCATCAATTTCTTTCAATTCAGCTTCAGTCAACCATTTATTTTCTTGAATAACGCGTAAACAATGTTCAATTGGGTCTTGTGTCATCCATTCAGCAACTTCATCTTTCGATCTGTATTTTTGTGGATCAGACATCGAGTGTCCTTTGTAACGGTAAGTACGAATATCCAACAACGTTGGACCTTCGCCTCTTCTTGCGCGATCAGCAGCTTCTTCAATCGCTTCATGAACAGCTTCTGGACGCATACCATCTACAATTTTAGAGGGCATTTCGTAAGACAAACCAATTTTAGACAAATCAGTAACGTTTGTTGTACGTTCAACAGAAGTACCCATTGCGTAATTGTTGTTTTCTATAATGTAAACAACTGGAAGCTTCCAATTCATAGCCATGTTAAACGTTTCATGCAATGCGCCTTGACGCACAGCACCATCTCCCATTGAAACGAATGCAACATTGTCTGTACCGTTATATTTTTCCGAAAAAGCAACGCCTGTTCCCATAACAATTTGAGCACCAACGATTCCGTGACCTCCCATAAAGTTTTTCTCTTTGTCAAAAAAGTGCATTGAACCACCTTTACCTTTCGAACAACCTGTAACACGACCATATAATTCAGCCATCAAAATACGTGGATCTGTTCCCAAAGCAATTGGATGAGCATGGTCACGGTATGCTGTCATGTGTTTATCTCCTGGGCGACAAGCACTAGCTGTTCCAGCAACGATTGCTTCTTGACCAATGTATAAGTGACAAAAACCACCGAATTTTTGTTGAATGTACAACATACCTGTTTTATCTTCGAATTTACGAATCAATAACATGTCTTTATACCATTTCACATACGTTTCTTTTGAAAACTTAGACTTACTAGCAACAGAGCCTTTTTTAGTCGTTTTCGATGGAGAACTTGCAGTTTTTACAGCCATTTTTAATTACACTTTAAAATTTAATTCACAAATATAGAAAAAACTAATTTACTAAAATACTAAGTGTAAATTTTACACTAAGAAATATTTAAACAATTAACTGTTATTAATCTGAACCAAAAGAAAATGGCAATAGGTCCTTCGCCGTATTAAAAATTAATGTTTTTCTATTTTGAGAAACCAAAACGACACGGTATGGTTGATTTTGCCTAGTTTCAGACTCCGCCATCACTTGTCTGCAGCCACCACATGGTGCTAATGTTTTATCAAAAGGCAGTAAATCACCTTTTGCAACAATGTATAACGTAGCTATTGGTTCATTTGGGTAATTCGCACCAACTGCAAATAACGCAACACGTTCAGCACACAAACCCGAAGGATAAGCCAAATTTTCTTGGTTACTTCCAATTACGACCTGTCCATTATTCATTAATACGCTCGCTCCTACTTTGAATTTACTATAGGGAGCATACGCATTCTCACAAGCAGAATAAGCTTGATTAATCATTTCTTGATCAGTTGAATTTAATTCAGCCCAATCATCAACTAATTGATAGGTAATTGTATGAGATTTTTCCATAAACTATTAATTATTCAAAGATATGTAAAATTGCCTTTATCAATCTCTAATTCAATAAAAATCAATTAGAATAAATTTCTTTATTAATTATTACAACTTTTATTAAATTTGCAAAACAATGATTCAATACAAAAAAGTAGCATTTTACACCTTAGGATGTAAATTAAATTTTTCTGAAACATCTACAATTTCTAGGTTGTTTGATGATGCTGGCTATGCCAAAGTGGAATTTGAAGATACACCAGATATTTATGTCATCAACACGTGTTCAGTTACAGAAAATGCGGACAAAAAATGCAAGCAATTAGTAAAGAAAGCCTTAAAAATAAATCCGAATGCTTTTGTTGCAATTATTGGTTGTTTTGCACAATTAAAACCTACTGAAATTGCTGAAATACCAGGTGTAGATTTGGTACTCGGTGCCAACGAAAAATTCAACTTAATTGAACACATTGAAAAGCTAAATGAGAAATCAGATACACCAATCGTTGAATTTGAATCCATTAAAAACACCAATGAATTTGTTCCCGCCTATTCTATTGGCGACCGAACGCGTTCCTTTTTAAAGATTCAAGATGGTTGTGACTATTTCTGTACGTTTTGTACCATTCCATTAGCACGTGGAAAAAGCAGAAACGCTTCAATCGCAGACACCGTTTTAGAAGCTAATAAAATTGCTCAAACCGACATCAAAGAAGTGGTTTTAACAGGCGTAAATATTGGCGACTTTGGTCAAGGAGGAGATGAAAATTTCTTTTCACTTATTAAAGAACTGGATACAGTTGAAGGGATTGATCGTTACCGAATTTCTTCCATCGAACCAAATTTATTAAACAATGAAATCATTCATTTTTGCTTGAATGAATCAGCACATTTTGTACCTCATTTCCACATTCCTTTACAAGTTGGCAACGACCGTTTGTTAATAGCAATGCGAAGAAAATACGAACGAGAATTATATGCTGAACGTGTTCAATATATAAAACAGTTGAGACCAGATGCTTGTATTGGTGTTGACGTAATCGTTGGTTTTCCAGGTGAAACAGATGAAGAATTTTTAGATACCGTTCATTTTTTAAAAGAATTACCGATTTCTTATTTACATGTTTTCACTTATTCAGAACGTGCAAATACAACAGCTGTAAAATTGGGTGAACCTGTTCCAATGAATATTCGAAGAGAACGCAGCAAACAACTACACATTCTATCAGATAAAAAGAAACGTGCTTTTTACGAAGAAAATATTGGAACCATTCGAACGGTATTATTTGAACATGAGGAAGATCATGGCATCATGTATGGTTTCACTGAAAATTATGTAAAAGTAAAAATGCCTTATGATTCAACTTTGGTCAATACGTTTAACAAAGTACAGCTGACAGAAATAGATCGAGACGGAATCATGAAAGCAACATTAATCAACGAATAATGGGAATAATAAAAAAATTACTCTATAAATTACTGAATGAAACGACGTATTTAAAAACGTTGCACCGAAGCTTTTACTTCCTATATTCTTTGGGAATCTTGAAAAAAGATGAACGCTTCAAGTACCATTACATGGTGAAAAAAGTAATTGAGCCTAACTTTAACATCATTGACATTGGAGCTAATTTAGGTTATTTTTCAAAAACATTCGCTCGATTAATCCCAAATGGCAAATTAATTTCGATTGAACCTGTTCCTCAATTTTACAAGGTACTTTCTTATTTTTTAAAACCCTATAAAAATGCTACTGTTTTCAATGTCGCATTGGGAGATACTGAAGGTTCCATCACAATGGTGCTTCCTAAATCAAATGGAATGATTCGTACTGGATTACCGCATATTGCTGAAAGTGAAGAAGAAAAAAGTCAACATGCAACGCAAGAAGTAGCGATTGTGAAAGGTACAGAATTATTCAAAGATTTGACGGCACTTGATTACATAAAATGTGACATTGAAGGATATGAATTAACTGTTTTTGAAGAAATTAAACCCATTCTTGCAAAATTCGAACCATTTGTACAGCTTGAAATTTCTCCAAAAAACACGGACGCAATACTTGCTATATTTTCAGCGTTGGATTACACACAATTTGGAATTGCAAACTTTAAATTTGTTCAAGAAACTGGAGTTCAACAAGAAGAGGGTGATTATTTCTTTGTTCCAAAAAACCGTTTAGCTGGCTTCAAAGAAAAATTTGCTTGTTAAGCTTCTTTTTGGAGTGATGTCACGATTGCATCTACACAATTCATTCCATCAATTGCTGCTGAAACAATTCCACCTGCATATCCAGCGCCTTCTGCACATGGAAATAAGCCTTTGGTAGTTACGTGCTCCATCGTTTCTGGATTTCTTGGAATTAAAATTGGTGAAGATGTTCTTGACTCAGGGGCATGTAAAACAGCGTCATTGGTTAAAAAACCATTCATTTTCTTATCAAATTCAACAAAGGCTGTTCGTAAACGATTGGCAATAAACGAAGGAAAAATTGAATCCATTTCGACGCTTACAATACCTGGTTGGTAAGAAGAACGAGGAAAATCGACTGATTTTTTCTTTTGAACAAAATCGAGTAAACGTTGCGCTGGGACTTTTTGTGTTTTCCCTGCCATTTCCCAAGCTTTCTTCTCAATTGATTTTTGGAAATCAAGGCAAACAAAAGGATCGTTTTCTTTTCCAGGGAAATCTGTTGGGTCAACACTTACAACAATTCCTGAATTGGAATAAATATTGTTACGTTTTGATGGCGACCAACCGTTTGTAACAACTTCTTCTTGAGCTGTTGCGCAGGGTGCTACAATTCCACCCGGACACATACAAAAAGAATACACTCCTCTTCCATCAACTTGTGCAACCAACGAATAAGAAGCTGGTGGAATAAAAGCATCGTTTAATCTTCCATGGTATTGAATGGTATCAATGAGTTCTTGTGTGTGCTCAACACGAACACCAAGTGCAAATGGTTTTGCCTCCACTTTAATTCCTGTGGCATGTAACAATTCAAAAATATCTCTTGCAGAATGTCCAGTTGCAAGAATAAGTTGGTCAAAATCATACCAGTCTAAATTATTGATTTCAATTGCTGAAATAGCATTTTCCTGTAATTTTATATCCGTTAATTTCGATTCAAAATGTACTTCTCCTCCATTTTCAATGATGAATTCGCGCATCCCAACAATGATTTGAGGTAATTTATTCGTACCAATGTGAGGATGAGCATCAACTAAAATATCTTTATCTGCTCCAAATTCCACAAATAATTTCAACGTTTTTTCTACATCGCCTCGTTTTTTTGATCGCGTGTATAATTTTCCGTCAGAATACGTTCCTGCTCCACCTTCTCCATAACAATAATTCGATTCTGGATTTACAATGGAATGTTTATTTAACTCAGCTAAATCTCTTCTGCGCGAACGAACATCTTTACCACGTTCAAAAACAATAGGACACAATCCGACTTCTAAACACCTTAAAGCAGCAAAAAGTCCTGCTGGACCAGCACCAATAATTGCAATTCTCTTATTATCAGAAACATTTTGAGGTGAAAAAAAAGTTGTTACATCACTTTTTTCATTGTTTAAATAGACATTAAACGAACAATTCAATTTTATGATTCGTTTACGAGCATCGATACTTCTTTTACGCCATTCAAACGAAAAATCGTCGTGTTTTAAGTCTAATTCTTCCTTTATTTTAAAATGAATCAATGACAAATCTTCGACTTGCTCCGGTAATAGTTGAAATTGGACAACCTGCGCCATTAACCTTCAAAAATAAATGAAATCCACCAACCTCTGTTGTATAAAGACTGAATTGGTCTAGAAACAGGGGAATTGTCTTGAATCAATGAATTGTAAATACTGTGTGAATATTTCAATTCTATTCCAAATTTAAAATAAGGGGCAAAAAATTCTAATCCACCACCCACTTGGCCACTAATATCATTTCGTTTGATTTTGACAAAGGGATCAGTTAAACTTTGAGACGCATCTTCTTGTGATTGTAAATCGTAGGAATATTGACCACCAACTAAAACATAAGCCGCAAAATTATTAATCCGTAAGGTTCGAAATTGAAACATTAATGGAAAATCAAGATTGGTTGAATTAACACGTTCTTGGCTGATTTCTTTTTCTGGACCGTTACCATTATCAACTAAAAAAGTATAATCCAATACCCTTTCTTGAAACGATAAAGTTGGTAAAAATCGCAGTCGAACAACTGGTGTTCCAATTTTTAAAGTAGTAACAATTCCTAATTGTCCACCAACAGTTGCACTTGGAATTACTGATAATAATTGATAATCTTGGTAAGCAGTAAGCTTTTGATACGTGTTAAAATTAGTTGTGTTAAACCCAAGCATAAAACCAAAATTCAATACTTTTTTATCAAATTTTCGATAATTCAATACGACTTCCTTTTGTGAATAAGTCACAAAAGAAACAGACGATAAAAGTATAAAAAAGAAATTTTTCATTTGATTGATAACGCTGATTTTCTGCAAATCGTATAACTTATTTTCTTCCGATGTAAATTGTAGCTATTCCACCTGAAACCAATTTTGAAGCAACATTTTTATAACCAACCTTCGTTAAGATTGCTTTAAAATTTTCTCCTTCAGGAAATGCTGCTACTGATTCAGGTAAATAAGCATATGCTTTTTCATCTTTAGAAATGTTTTTTCCAAAAAATGGAATGAAATATTTTGAGTAAAAGCCAAAAACTTGTTTAATAGGAAATTTTTTAGGTTTTGAAAATTCTAAAATAATTGCTTTTCCACCTGGACGAATCACGCGCAACATTTCAGCCAAGCCTTTTTCCAAGTTTTCAAAATTTCGAACTCCAAAACCAACAGTTAATCCGTCAAAATAATTGTCTTCAAACGGTAAATTTTCAGAATCAGCTAATTGCATTGAAATGATATTATCTACTTTTTTCGCAATCATTTTATCTTTTCCAACTGCTAACATCCCTTCTGAAATATCAATTCCTACAACTTCTTGTGGATTTATTTTCAATGCTGCTAGAGCAAAATCACCTGTCCCAGTTGCAATATCTAATATTTTCTTTGGATTCAATTCCTTCAATTCAGCAATAGCTTTTTTACGCCAAATTTTGTCAATACCTAATGAAAGAAAATGGTTTAAAAAATCATATCGTTTAGAAATATTGTTAAACATTTCAGCGACTTCTTCTTTTTTAGATTTTGATACATCGTTATAAGGTTTTACTACTTTTTGCTCTGACATGATTATATTTCTCCGATTAAACTTGTTATTTCACTTTTCAATTGTTCTGAATCAATGGAGACAACACCACTCGTTTCGCAAACCAAACCTCCTGCAATATTCGCGATTTGAGCAATTCGTTGAATTGGTAGACCAGCAACCAAACACAAAGTAGCAACAGAAATTACCGTGTCACCTGCTCCACTCACATCTGCAATTGTTCTTAAATGAGCAGTCTCGTGAAATTGTTCTGCTTCTTGTTGAATAAAAACACCATGCTCAGATAACGTAACAAATGAAATTTGATTATTCAAATGCCCTTTCAATGTTGCGATTGCATTTAAAAAAGCTGGATATTCTTTTTCATAATCAAACTCCAACGATAAACCTTCTTTCAATTCTTTTAAATTAGGTTTGAACAACGTGACGTTTTTATACGCTAAAAAATTGTCTTTTTTTGGATCTACAGTAGTAACAACATTGTATTGTTGAGCAAGCTTAATCACCTCAGAAATGACTTTTTCTGTCAATACGCCTTTGTTGTAATCTTCAAAAATTATTGCATCTAAACCAATTTCAAGTAATTCATTAACTCGTTGAATAATAGCATTTTCCTCATTTTGATGTAATGCATGCGTTTGTTCTGAATCAATGCGTAACAATTGTTGGTTATTTCCAATAACTCGTGTTTTTACGGTTGTAATACGATTAGATGAAACAACAATTCCTTTTGTATCAATAGTGGCATCTTTCACCAAATTCAAAAAACGTTGTCCTTCTTTGTCATCACCTACGATTGAACACAATATTGGAGCAGCTCCTAGTGCAACAAGATTAATTGCGACATTTGCAGCACCACCTAAGCGATCCTCTTCTTTTTCCAAACTTACAATTGGAACAGGCGCCTCAGGACTAATGCGATTAACTTTACCTCTAAGGTAAGCGTCTAGCATTACATCTCCAAGTACAAGGATTCGTTTTCCTTTAAAACGTTCAAAAAGTTCAGTGCTTTTCATTATGCTAGTTTTGCCAATGCTTGTTTGATGCGATCCATTGCTTTTGTTAACGTTTCTTCAGAAGCTGCGTAAGAAATACGAATACAATTCGGATCACCAAAAGCATCTCCTGTTACTAATGCAACCAATGCTTCTGACAATAAATACAAACACATATCATCCGCATTGTGAACGGTGAAACCATTGTAAGATTTGCCAAAAAAGGATGCTATTTCTGGAAAAACATAAAATGCACCAACTGGAACATTAGCTTTTACACCTGGCATATCATTCAAAGCCGCTAACACTAATTTTCTTCGATTATTGAAAGCAGTTATCATATCTTTCAATACAATTGGGTCAGCTTTCATTGCTGCAATGGTTGCTTTTTGCGTGATTGAGCACGTTCCAGAAGTAAATTGTCCTTGTACTTTATTACACGCATCTGCAATAACTTTTGGAGCTCCGATGTATCCCAAACGCCAACCTGTCATTGCCCAAGCTTTAGAAACGCCATTTATTGTAACAACTTGATTATAAACTTCAGGAAATTGGGCTAAACTTTCATGCTTTCCGATAAAATTGATGTGCTCATAAATCTCATCAGAAATCACAACAATGTGCGGGTATTTTTTTAACACACACGCCAAATCGTATAATTCTTCTTTTGTATAAACCGAACCAGTTGGATTACAAGGTGTTGAAAAGATTAACATTTTTGTTTTAGGAGTGATAGCAGCTTCTAACTCTTTACCCGTAATTTTAAAATCATTGTCGATTCCAGCGGTAATAACAACTGGAGTACCTTCAGCAACTTTTACAATTTCCACATAAGAAACCCAATAAGGAGCTGGAACAATTACTTCATCACCAGGTCCAACAATACTCAAAACAACATTTGCAATCGACTGCTTAGCGCCAGTTGAAACCACAATTTGATCTTTGGTATAATCTAAACCATTATCGCGTTTGAATTTCAATGAAATACTTTCACGCAAATCATCGTATCCAGGAACAGGTGTGTACAAGGTAAAATTATTATCCATTGCTTCAACAGCTGCATCTTTTATAAATTGGGGTGTAAAAAAATCAGGCTCACCCAAGCTTAATGAAATAATATCTTTTCCTTCCGCTTTTAACTCCCTACTTTTTCTCGACATAGCAATAGTTGCCGATTCTTCCATAGCCATTAAGCGATCTGATAATTTAATCATAATTCAAATTATTTTTACAAAATTAATCAATAAAAAAGTAATTATAGAATTCGACGAGTGAAATATATAATAAGAAGTCAAAAGTGAATTGTGGATAAACAAATTAATTTCATTCAAATTGAAATAATGAAATGCTTATTTTTGAAAATAGTATGGAAAAGAAGAAATTTATAGACTTAAAAAAATTGATCCAAAGTAAAAATCCTAAAGCTGCAAAATGGCTTCCAGGTTTTGTGTTTAGTTATTTGAGAAAAACCATACACGAAAATGAAATCAATGCATTTTTAGACAACCACCATACCAAATATAACCATGATTTTTGTACTGCAATTGTTGACTATTTAGCCATTGATATTCAAGTTACAGGAATTGAAAATATTCCAAAAAAAGGTCCTGTAATTATTGCAATGAACCATCCACTTGGTGGAATGGATGCGATAGCTTTTATACATGCTTTGAGAAATCATCGAGTTGATATAAAATTTATTGTAAATGACATTTTAATGAACCTTGAAAACTTAAAAGGTTTATTTGTAGGTATCAATAAACATGGTAAAAACGAACAATCTACGCGTCAAAATATTATTCAAGCATTTGAAAGCGACGAGGCCATCTGTATTTTCCCTGCTGGTTTAGTAAGTAGAAAACAGAACGGAAAAATTGAAGATTTAGAATGGAAGAAAACCTTTGTTTCCTATGCGAACAAATTAAATCAACCAATTGTTCCTGCATACATCGATGGTAAACTTTCCAATTTCTTTTATCGCTTGGCGAATTTCAGAAAAGCAATTGGTATAAAAGCAAATATTGAAATGCTCTATTTAGCAGATGAATTATTCAATCAGCGAAATAAAACAATCAAATTCACCATCGGAAAACCAATTTTACCATCCGATTATCAACACCTACCTTCAGAAAGAAAACAAACTGCATTTATCAAACAACAGGTTTACGAATTAGCAAATAACTAAGATTATTATGGAAAAAATCATTGAGCCAATTGATAAAGTATTATTAAAATCAGAATTGACACAAGAGCGTTTTATGCGAATAACACGCAAAGGCGGAAATGAAATTTACTGCGTCAATGCACATAATTCGCCCAATCTTTTGCAAGAAATTGGACGCTTACGGGAAGTAACTTTTCGAGCTTCTGGCGGAGGAACAGGTTTGTCAATAGATTTAGATGAATTTGATACCAACGAAATCTGCTACGAACAACTCATCGTTTGGTCGCCTGAAGACGAAGAAATTATTGGTGGATATCGCTTTATTAAATGTGCAGATGCAATTGATAAAGTAACCAATGAGATCAAGCTTTCAACTTCGCATTATTTTGATTTTTCTAAAAAGTTTATTTCTGAATATCTTCCGTCTACAATTGAATTAGGAAGAAGTTGGGTTCAACCAAACTTTCAACCAGCTGTAAATCCAAGAAAAGGCTTATT
The DNA here is from genome assembly GCA_947491305.1 of Flavobacteriales bacterium. Lineage (GTDB taxonomy): Bacteria > Bacteroidota > Bacteroidia > Flavobacteriales_D > Crocinitomicaceae > M0103. The sequence goes on from CANLIL010000016.1 coordinate 22,673, forward strand.
TGCATTAGATAACATTTGGGACGGATTGGGTGCGATTACCATCTTCAATCCAGCTATTAAATACTTTTTTGGGAAAGTAACCATGTATCCGAATTACAACACCTACAGTCGTGATTTTTTATTGCATTTCTTAAAAACCTATTTTCCAGACGATGAAAATTTGATGCATCCTTTTCACCCACTTAATACAACAACAGAAAGTTCAATTTTTGACATACAATTAGTTGGTTTAGAATATAAAGAAGCATTCAAAGTGATGAATACAGCGATTAGAGAAAAAGGCGAATTCATTCCACCATTAATGAATATTTACATGAGCTTATCATCAACTATGAAATCTTTTGGCACGGCAGTTAACTCAGATTTTGGAAACGTAGAAGAAACTGGAATTCTAGTAACAATTGCAGATGTTTACCCCGAAAAAAAGGAACGTCATATGACATTATAACACATAAAAAAATGGATTACCAATTGATAACCCATTTTCAAAACAACAAATTAATTAAAGATTAATCAACTTATATAATTTTCCTTCGATTAAAATCAGATAAACTCCACTCTTTTCAATCGAATTAATTTTATTACCTACACTATCAAACATCTCGTAATCAACTTCTTTTGATAATGTAAATTTACCATCAGATGTTGGATTTGGAAAGATTCGAATCGTTTCATCTTCTATACAAATCGCAGATTCTGGATTGTATAATATACTTTTGCCATCATTATCTACTTGATTCAAGCGGTAATAAATCGTGTTTTCATCTTTAAAATTGTCAATCATTGAATACTGAAGAATTGAGGTTGAATTTCCGGCGGCTTGTACTTTATTAATTTCATTCCAATTAATTCCATCACTTGATTTTTCAATTGAAAAGTAAGCTGAATTTCGTTCACTAGCTGTTGACCAACTGATTTCTTTTAAATTTTCTCCCACACAATTCACGTCAAATGAAAGCAATTCAACCGGTAAATATTCATAAACACTTAACGTCACTTGATCAGTAAATGTGCATCCGTTTGCCAGAGACGTTAACGTATAAGTTGTTGTATTTGCTGGTGTAACAGTTACAGGAACAGTAGCAGCAATTGAACTTGAAGGAGAGGATGTCCAAGTATTTGATGTCAACAAAGCTGCATTTGTTGAATTGACTACTGTACCAATTGATTTTGGAGAATTTCCAATTGCTGTTGCATCAACACCAGCATCAACTGGCCAAGCAATTTCTTGAATGGAAAGCGTTAATTTTGCTTCAGCTGTTCGTTCAATTAAGCGAACTGTTATTTCTGAAGTTGAACACAGAGCACCATTAAAAACCACACCTTGATTTGTACAACAATTACTAAAACTAGCAACTTCAGTTCCATTTACAAAAATTTTAACTCCTTCATCATATTGAGAAGGTAAGGTAATAGAATAATAGCCTGATGGAAACCCTTTACGTTTAAATTCAGTTATGAAATAATCATTTTTCATAGAACAACCTGTCCACCCTGATACTAAAGAAGGATTAGCCGCTGCAGACCATTTTGCCCAAGTATTAATTGAAAGCGAAGCATCAGAATAAAAGCCATAAAAATCTCCAGCAGTTGTTGCAGAAAAATTGGTCATTGAATTAAAATCTGTAGAATAATTATTCTCATTATATGCATAAGCCATGACGTTCCAAGAATTGATGCCAAATCCAGGATTTATGGGTTGCGTACATGTTGCTTTAATCCATAAATTTAACGATTGAGCAGCTGTAATATTTCCTAAACTATACCGTTCTCTTACAAAACCACTTGTTGGCATCCAATGAAAGCCTGCACTATTTGAACAAGAATGGTGAATTTGTTCAGACAACTTGAGCGAATCATCTATTGAACCACAAACTCCAGAATCAAAGGCCGTTGTTAAAGTACCCCCATTATTTTGCCAATCACTGTTATAATAATAATCTTCCCAACCTCTTGATAAGGGTTTAAAATTTCTAATTCTGTTGACGGTCATTTGATTTTGTGAGGTATAATTAATATTTGGCCCAGTTAGTTTTACACCATTAAAAAAATCTAAATTTTTTAAAATTGTTCTGTTTAATATACCCCTTGTTAATCCAGTTAACGATGAAGTGGATGGTAAAATTCCTGATCCATTCCCAAAATCTATCGCAACCAAAACATATCCAGAAGCATCAACTTGAGTTGAAAAAGCGTTACCACCAATTGAGAAATAATAAGTGCCTGCAGATGTTACCGTACTTGCATGTTGCATACTAGTAAATGGGTCAACAGAAGAACCAACAGGAACCTGTGAAAAGGAACTAAAAAAACTAAAAAAAATAAATGATAGCGTTGTAAAATAAAGTTGTGGTTTCTGAGTCATAAAAAATAATTATTAAAAGTAAGGTGCAAATTTAATAATTAAAATTCATAAAATCCAAATATTGAATTGAATTCAATCATTCAAACAAGTTACCATAATGAAACAATTCGAGTGAAAATATTATAATGAAAAACTAATTGACAAAAAAAGAGGCTACCAAATGATAACCTCTTTTCTAAACAACAAATTAATTAAATATTAATTAACTTATACAACTTCCCTTCGACTAAAATGAAGTAAATCCCACTCTTTTCAATCGTATTAATTTTATTTCCTATATTATCAAATATCTCGTATTCAACATCTTTAGATAATGAAAATTTACCATCAGTTGTTGGATTAGGAAAAACTCGAATCGTTTCACCTTCTTTACAAATCGCTGATACGGCATCGTATAATTTACTTTTGCCATCATTATCAACTTGATTCAAACGATAATATACGGTATTTTCATCTGAAGCGCTATCAATCAGAGAATACTGAAGAATTGAAGTTGAATTACCCGCTGCTTCTACTCTATTGATTTCTATCCAATCAATTCCATCGCTTGATTTTTCAATTGAAAAATAGTCGGAATTTCGTTCACTTGCTGTTGACCAACTAATTTCTTTTGAATTTTCTTCCACACAATTTACATCAAAAGAAAGCAATTCAACTGGTAAAACTCCAAAAACCTCTAGCAAAACCTGGTCAGTGAAAGTACAACCATTGGCAACAGATGTTAAAGTGTAAGTTGTCGTTTCTAAAGGTGTAACTGATACTGGAACAGAAGAACTAATTGAGCTTGAAGGTGAAGAAGTCCAAGTATTAGATGTTAACGCTGCATTTGGAGTATTTACAATTGTTCCTATAGAATTTGTTGTGTTACCAATTACAGTTGCGTTAGCTCCTGCATCTACTGGCCATGGAATAGATTCTATATTTAACACCAACCTACTTGCATCAATTCTTTCAATCATTCTAATTTCCAATTCTGATGTTGAACAAAGCGCACCTTGAAAAATCACACCTTTGTCCGTGCAACATCCATTAAATGAATAAATTTCACTCCCATTTAAGTAAATTTTTATACCATCATCATTATGTGGAAGAGAAATCTTATAAAATCCTGAAGGAAAACCTTTTCTTCTAAATCTAGTTACAAAGTAATCGTTTTTCAATGAACACCCATTCCATGTTGAACTAATTGATGGGTTGTTTGCAGAATTCCAATTTGCAACCGTATTAATTGAAAGGTTGTTATCCGTATAATAACCATAATCCACAAATTTTGTACTTGAATTCAATGTGGATAAACTGTTAAAATCCTCTACAAAATTATTCGCAATTGTATTAATTTTATCATATGAATAAGCATTCACGTTCCATTTATTAAGTCCGAATCCTGGATCTGCAGGTGGTGTACAGGTTGTTTTTATCCATAAACGAACAGATGCAGTTGGCGCAATGTTACCTACATGCCATTCTTGTCTAACTATTCCAGATGAAGGAAGCCAATTAAATGAATAAAAATTACCACATGCATGAAAGACAATTTGGGCTAAAGTGGCATTATAACTCGGTGTTGATGTACAATAACCTGGAAATGATGTTCCAGTTGTACTTCCATTATCCACCCAATCAGTTGGATAGAAATAATCAACGTACCCAATTGAAATCGGTTTAAAATTTTTAATTCTATTCGCAATCATATGATTCGAAGAAATAAAATTTATTGATGGACCTGTTAATTTTGTTTGATTAAAGAACCCAATATTTCCAAGAATGGAAGCACTTAAAATACCTCTAGTAGTTGAAGTTAAAGCAGCCCCTTGAGGAAGTGTTCCAGATCCATTTCCAAAATCTATAGCTACCATTGCAAATCCTGCGGCATCAACTTGAGTAGAAAAAGAATTTCCTCCAATATTGAAGTAATAAATACCAGGAACGGTTACTGCAGAAGATTGTTGTAAACTTGTAAATGGCTCAGTTGAAGTTCCTGTTTGAGAAAAGGAACAAAATTTTACCAATAAGATTGATAAAACAATTAAGTTAAGATGTGGTTTCATTCTAAAAAATTAAAAATTAGTTATTTAAAGTACAAAATTAATAAAAAAATTAATACAAAATCAATGTTTCGTATCTAATAAATCTAAAATTGATTTAACAGGACTAAATGATTCACTTGATATTTCAACAAAAATTGTATTCCAAAAAGCCATTCCGCCGTTCCAAAGACCAGGCAATTCTATAAAACGAATCGGAATACCATGGTGTTTTTTGTGCACAATAAAATAATTATTATCGTCTTTGTAGTGTGTTAAATCAATTTTAGTTCCATTCAAATCTTTGGTCGATAATGCAATCATAACTGGGTTGAAATGAGAACTTTGTGCCATCAAATGGTATTGTTCACCTTTCAGTGATATTTGTGATTTTTCAACAATTTGCTTTGAGATCACACCATTCGTTTGAACCCAAAATGGCCCACCGCCTGGTTGCCCATCGTTTTTCACCATTCCACAAATTCGAATCGGTCGATTCAAAACCTCTATAATCTGTTCTTTATTTAATGTTCTTTCCAATTCTGTTGCATCTAATAAATTATATTGCTTACAAAATTGCTTAAATGCATTAATCGTTGGGTTTTGAACTATTTCTCGAGCTTCTTCTTTAAAACTATGAAGAATTCCACCTAATATTTTTAACGAATCAGTTGATGGTTCTGCAAACTCTTGGTGCTGAATGTTATCAATGTTTTTGACAAATATCACCTCTTCTTCAATTGCATTTAATTGATTAAGTAAAGTACCATGTCCGGCAGGACGAGTAACGTAATCACCATTTTCATCCAACAGAATAGTTCCATCATTTGTAAATGCAAAAGAATTAGTCGTTTTTTCTTGCTCAGAAAACGCAACTTTTTTTATCGATGTATCAATGTATTGTTGAATAGATTCTTTAATTTGATGTTCATACTCTGCTTGAATGGTAAAATAAAAATCAGACGACACATTCAATGATTTCGATTGGATTACCAATTCTTGAAAAGGATTCAAGCAAATCGAATCGTATGCATGAAAGGGAATTAATCCTTTTGGTAAATCCGCATAATTCAAACCATTTTCCGTAAGTAAAAATGAAATGAACTGATGAATATCTTGCGTTTTATTTTTTAAATTAGTTTGAATCTCAATCGGTAAATAGTTGAAAAAAGCAAATTTTTCAATATTATTAAAAAACTTCTCAACTAAACTTCGGTTTTCATCCGTGGGTTCAACTAAAAAATCTTGCAAGAATTGAAACATTCTAGATCCTGAACCAGATGCTGGTATAAAAAACCCAAGTTTCTTAATCGATTTTTCAAAAATATCTTTGTAATAAGTTGCTGCATCATTTGTTACTTCAACAATTCCATTCCCTAAAACACAAGGAGCAACCAATTGAACTTCAGGGTTTTCTGAAAAAACCTTTTGTTTTTGTTCGTTGATTCGTTGATTAATTGAAGTGCTTTGCATTTGTTATATAAAAGATTTTGTTTCTTTGCATTCATGAATTCAGCGCTCGAATATATAAAATATATGTGGAATGCCAAAGGTCGACACGGTATTCATTCACCATACGTATATGATTTTTTAGACAATTGCCGTTCAATTAAACTGAATGATTCGTTTCGAATTTCATTAAAAAATTTATACAAAACTATTCGCAATAGCACTAAAATCATTACAATCGAAGATTTTGGAGTTGGTTCTAAAAAAATGAACAAGCAACGAAAAGTCTCAAATTTATTAAAAACTAGTTCTTCTAAAGGAAAATTTGGGACGTTGTTGTATCAATTAGCCAAACATTATAAATTTCAAAATAGCTTAGAGTTAGGTACTTCCATTGGAATTGGATCGATTCATTTAGCAAAAGGAAATCCTTTGGGAAAAGTTAGTACAGTTGAAGCTTGTTCTGCTACACGCACTGTTGCTTTGACCAATTTTGATGAAATGAATTGCACCAATATTGATAGCATTAATAGCACTTTTGTTGATTTTTTCAAAACATATTCAGGTGATAAATTTGATTTGGTTTACATTGATGGTCACCACGATGGCGCTGCGCTTTTAAACTATTTACAAGCTGTTGAACCTTTTTCTCACGATGAAACGATCTATTTATTAGATGATATTCGCTGGAGTGATTCAATGTTCAACGCCTGGAATCAATTAAAAGCTGACGATCGTTTTCACGTTTCAATCGATTTTTTTCGAATGGGAATGTTGGTCAAACGTACACATCAACGAAAAGAAAATTTTATAGTAAAACTTTAATAAGTAGCACTTATTAAGCTGATAATTAATTGATTATTATCTATTAAAATCTGATCTTTGTTTGCTGCATTTTCTTTCTTCATTGTTTTGCCCATAGACTGACTTACAACTGACTCTTCTTGAATAAAAGCGTCACTAACCATCGGCTCATCGTTACTTGCAGAATAATCACTTACTTGCACAACTTCCATTTTCGCTAACTCAATGGATTGAATTGTTTCATTTACGGGAAGAGCTTTTGCTATTTTTAGAGGTGTTGCATTTTTTACGTCAGAGTTCGATTTGTTATTATTTACGGACTTTTCTTTGCTAGAATTAGTGTTATCTGTTTTTACGGAAGCTATTTTAGTTAGATTACTTGTGATTTTCTCTGGAGCATTCAAAAACGGAACAACCAATAAAACAATCACAACTAGCGCGGCAAGTTGAACCAATGGTCGTTTATAAAATTCTTTGTCAATTGGGTAGATAGTTCTTAGGATCGAATTGGACAAAGACGCAGACTTTCCCATGGAATGCTTTTTCATAAATAAAGCATCCAAGGATTCTTTGGTTTGTTTTTTAGGCGCTAACGCCTCTTTTTGTTGAATTGTTGACAACGTTTCAAATAAGTGTTTCAATTGATTGAATTCATCTCTTGTTGTACACCAATCTTTCAATTCTAGTAACCTTTGTTCCGACAACTGGTCAAACGTATTGTTTTCTATGATATCCTGAATTTTCTTTTCCATCTTATAATTCAATTGGATTAAATTCTTTTAAATTTTCTGCCATTTTTTTTGTTGCGTTAAACAACCTTGACTTAACTGTGCCTTCATTAATTTCAATGATTTCAGCAATTTCTTTAATCGATAAACCTTCTAAGTGCCTCATTTTAAATACAAGTGCATGTTTTTCATCCAATTCATTCAAACTCAAATCAAATGCTTGTAAAAAAAACTGGTCATGCACTTCGTTGAATACATTACTTGATTTATCGGAAAGCGTAAAGTGTTGATCCAAGCCATTTGATGTTCCTTTTCGAACTTCCATTTTCTTGTATTCATTTTTACACATGTTATTCGCCACCGAGTAAAACCAGGTTTTAAAATTTTTAGTCGCATCAAAAGAACTAGGATCTTTGATTATTTTCGCAAACAAATCGTGCATGAAATCTTCCGCTTTTTCCCGGTCTCGCCACAACATTCGATTAAAATAACTCAACATCAACGAAGCATACCGTTTGTACAACTCATCAAACGCTCCTTTTTGTCCACCTGAAAACTGGAGCATCAATTGCTCATCCGTTAATTCAGAATATTTTGGACGAAAAAGACGCATTTATTTCAACACTTGTTTTTTATTTGTGAGTAATGCAATTTGTTTCAATTCCTTGGATAAATCCTCTCTATTTGGGTATTGTTTGGTCAACGAAAGTATAAGCGGTAAATAATTTGCTCCTAAGTTTTTATCGTAATTGTAATCTTTTGACTGAAGAACTTTTTTAGAAAAAACATGATCCCACAGATTTAAGTTAAAGGTTGAACAAACCGATTCATCTTTATACGTTCTAGCATTCGTGAAGGTCAACCCAACAGTTTTTAATTCTGTTAAGTTGATCGTGCTTAAATATTCTTTCGGTAACGTAAATGACAAGAAAAATGAGTATTTAGCGTTGATTTCAATCAGTTGTTTGAAATAATTTGTATTGATCAAAGTTAAATTTGGTAAAAACAATCCTTTTTCTGTTACTTGCTTTCTAAATGTTGCGCTTCTTAAGTATTCAAGCGGAAGTACAAAAACATCTTGGCGCAGATTCAATTTATGTTGTACATAATAACAAGCAAAAGCATCTTCAAAACTATGAACGATCAATACTCCATTTTGAGCGACACTTTCCAATAAATCCGATGAATAATCAATTTGAACCATTGACAACATTCCACCTTTCATCAATTTATCAATTGCAGCAAGTGCCTCTTTCTTTTTTGAAAGCAAACTATACACAACAGCTAATTGTTGTTGAACATCTAAATTAGTTGCTTGGATTTTCGCTGCTTTTTCAATGTATTTTAATTGTGAAACATCATACGAACTTGCGTAAAATTTCCAATAATTATATTCGAAAGAATTCGGATTCTCACGGTACAAAACCCCAACGTATTGATTGATTTTAGCCTGATCTTCAACAGAAAAACTTCGCGTAGTTCTGTTCCATTTCAACGTTGACTTCACGTGATTCAATCCTAGCAAAGCTTGGGCTTTTTGATTGGTTGAAGTTGTTTTGGTTACTTCTTTCAATTCCAATTTTTCATCTTCAACAAGTGGAATCGATTCAATTGAATTTGTTGCAGGAGCATTCAAAGTATTGCTATTGGTAATTTGAGTTTGTCCATACAAACTTGAAAAAACAAGAACAATAAGAAATAAAAGATACGTTTTCATTTTTATTTTTTTAGGCGGTACAACCTACTTTACAAAAGGTTCAGAAAGGTATTAAACTTCTGCTGCAAATAAAAATTTATTCGGAGATATTAAATCTGATTTCACGGCATACATAACAATTCCAGCGGTGTTTTTCACGCCTAGTTTTGCCATTATATTTTTTCGATGGGTGTTAATTGTATGATTGCTTAAAAATAATTGTTCAGCAATTTGTCCGTTGGTTAGACCTTCAGCAATTAAAATGATGATTTCATTTTCACGATCAGATAAAATAACTGGTTCGCAGGTAAACGATTCAAAATCGATATCATTCACATCAATAGAAGCACGTTGAATCGTTTCTAGAATTTTTCCACAAAAAAACTTGTGCCCCTTCCCTGTTTCTTCAACTGCATTGATAATTTCACCCAGATCACAATCTTTCTTCACATAACTAATTACGCCACTTCTCAAAGCATCAACTAAAGTTTGCGCCGATTGTTCAGGTGTAATTGCTAAAATCTTAACATTTTTATCAATAGCTGTAATTTTTGGAATCACATCAATGTCAAAACCTGAAGAAGTGTAATCAATCACCACAACAGCAACTGGAAAATTTTTGACTTGTTCTAATAATTCTTTTTTATCTCGGGCTTCACCAACAACTGTAAATCCACCGTGAGAGCTTAGAATTGAACGAATTCCTACACGAACTAAATCATTACTATCAGCTAAAATGACATGCATCTTATTTAGAATTATTTTAAACAAGGCAAAGATAAACAAAGAAATAGAAACATAGCGTGGTAATTATTGAAATTTTTAAACAAAAAAAAGCGTAAGTTAAACCCACGCTTTTTTAATACTATAAACTGATTATTTAACGCGTAAATAACATTTCTCTAAATTTTGGCAATGGCCACATTTCGTCCTCCACTAACAATTCTAATTTATCAGCGTGGTAACGAATTTCATCGAAATGAATTTTTACCGTATCGCAATAGGCAATTGCTTTATCTTCAGCATGCTCGATATTGTTCGCTACTTTACGTGCTTTCAGCATTTGATCTGAACTCGCTTTCATTTTAGATAAATGATTGCTAATTTTCTCTAATAATTCCAACTGAACAGCTGCTGCAATTTTACCAGTTTTATCTCCTAAAACAGCTATGTGACCTTGAATATTTTGGATGATTTTATTTTGGTAATCAATTACAACTGGAACAATCATAGATTGAATAACATCTTCCATAATTCTCGCTTCGATTTGAATTTTCAAAATGTAGTTTTCAAAATCAATTTCTTGACGAGCTTCTAATTCTCTTGGTGTTAATACATTCAAGTCGTTGAATAATTTAGCTACGTTTTTATCGCTCCAAACTTTCAATGCACGAGGTGTATCTTTCAAGTTTTTCAAGCCTCTTTTTTCAGCATCTTTCACCCATTCATCACCGTATCCATTTCCTTCAAAACGAATTTTCTTAGATTCTTTGATAATTACCTGTAATTCTTTCAAGATTGCTTCGTCTTTCGCTTCTCCTTTATCGATGCGCTTGTCAACAGCGATTTTGAAAATTTTCAATTGTGTTGCCATGATTGAATTCAAAACGATCATTGCAGAAGCACAGTTTGCAGAAGAACCAACAGCTCTAAACTCGAATTTATTTCCAGTAAAGGCAAATGGAGAAGTTCTGTTACGATCTGTATTATCCAACATAATTTGTGGAATTTTACCGATGTTTAATTTCAACTCTGTTTTATCTTCAGGTGTCATTTTACCAGCTTTCACATTTTTCTCGATATCATCTAATAATGTAGACAATTGAGAACCAATGAATGCAGAAATGATTGCTGGTGGCGCTTCGTTTGCTCCCAAACGGTGATCATTTCCTGCTGAAGCGATACACGCTCTTAATATATCTGCATGATCGTGAATCGCCTTGATTGTATTCACGAAGAATGTTAAGAATTGTAAGTTTGTTTTTGGATTTTTACCTGGCGCTAATAAATTTACTCCTGTATTTGTAGATAACGACCAGTTGTTGTGTTTACCTGAACCGTTTACTCCTGCAAATGGTTTTTCGTGCAACAATACTCTAAAATCATGTTTACGCGCAATTTTCTCCATTAAGTCCATTAACAATAAGTTATGGTCGTTGGCTAAATTACACTCTTCAAACATTGGCGCACATTCAAACTGATTTGGTGCAACTTCATTGTGACGCGTTGTAACTGGAATTCCTAATAAAATAGCTTCGGTTTCAAATTCACGCATAAATGCTGTAACACGATCAGGAATTGAACCAAAATAATGATCTTCTAATTGTTGCCCTTTTGCAGCAGCGTGACCAAATAATGCTCTACCCGTCATCATTAAATCTGGACGTGCATTGAATAATGCTTGATCAATTAAGAAATATTCTTGTTCCCAACCTAATGTTGCGTTCACTTTTGTTACGTTTTTATCAAAATACTGACACACTTCAACAGCCGCTTGATCAACTGCATGCAATGCTTTTAATAACGGCATTTTGAAATCCAACGATTCACCTGTATAAGAAATGAAAATTGTTGGAATGCATAAGGTTTTTCCAATTACAAATGCTGGAGAAGAAGGGTCCCATGCTGTATAACCTCTTGCTTCAAATGTATTTCTAATTCCACCATTTGGGAAAGAAGAAGCATCTGGTTCTTGTTGTACTAATAAATCTCCGTCAAAACGCTCGATTGCTTTTCCTGGACCGATTGGTTTGAAAAAAGCATCGTGTTTTTCAGCAGTTGCTCCAGTTAATGGCTGAAACCAATGCGTATAATGTGTTGCACCTTTTGTCAATGCCCAATCTTTCATTGCCGAAGCAACTTGATCTGCCATTTTTCGATCCAAACGTGTTCCGTTTTGAATTGATTCAACCATTGATTTAAATGCTTCCGATGGTAAATACTCACGCATTACCTCCATATGGAAAACATTTTTACCAAATAATTCTGAAACACGACCATCAAACTCTATGTGTTTTGGAGTTCGATTGAGTACATCTTGATACGCTTGTTGTCTTTTTGATGCCATAACTAAAGAAAAATATAATTTTTTTACAAATTTATGTATTTTTTTGAGTCGTTTTGATAAAAAAATTGATTTTTTTCAAACCTACCCCCTATTTTTTAATGTAAAATTCAAAAAAACTTAATTTTATCTTTAAAAATGGACGATTTTCATAAAAAAATAAGTTTTGAACAATTTATATTTTATAATTGGAAATTGAAATCAAACCATTAACTTTGTTTTCAATGAGTGATTTTATTGTATCCGCTAGAAAATATAGACCGCAAACCTTCGACACAGTTGTTGGTCAACACGCTATTACTTCTACATTAAAGAATGCAATAAAGACCGATCACTTAGCTCAAGCGTTTTTATTTTGTGGTTCTCGAGGAGTTGGAAAAACAACTTCTGCACGAATTTTAGCGAAAACAATTAACTGCTTTAACCGTTCTGAAAATATTGAAGCTTGCGACCAATGTGATTCTTGTCAATCGTTCAACACTGGAAATTCGTTGAATGTTTATGAATTAGATGCGGCTTCTAACAATTCAGTTGACGATATTAGAGCATTAATTGATCAAGTGCGCGTTGCACCACAATTAGGCAATCACAAAATATACATCATCGATGAGGTTCACATGTTATCCAATCAAGCATTTAATGCTTTTTTGAAAACATTGGAAGAACCACCTAAGCATGCGATTTTCATCTTAGCAACGACTGAAAAACACAAAATCATTCCTACAATTCTTTCGCGTTGTCAAATTTTTGATTTCAACAGAATCAAAGTAAAAGACATTGCAGATCATTTAGGAAGTATTGCAATCAAAGAAGAAATTACAGCAGAACCTGAAGCGTTGCATTTAATTGCTCAAAAAGCAGACGGCGCATTACGTGATGCTTTATCTATATTTGATCAAATTGTAACATTTGTTGGAACGAATTTATCGTATAAAAGTGTCATAGAAAATTTAAATATTCTTGACTACGATTATTACTTCCGTATTATTGAATGCACTCAAAAAGAAGATATTCCTTCGGCTCTTTTATTGTTAAATGATATTTACGAAAAAGGATTTGATGGTCACAACTTTATTGTTGGATTGGCTGATCATTACCGTAACTTGTTAATTTGCAAAGACACACGCACGGCTAAATTATTAGAAGTTGGTGAATCTTTGGAACAGCGTTACATCGAACAATCAAAAGAGCTGGATGGTCACTTGATTTTACGTGCATTGGCTGTTTTGAGTAAAACAGATGTGGATTACAAAGCCTCTAAAAACCAACGTCTCTTGGTCGAAATGGCCTTGATGCAATTGTGTTCTTTACTACAGGAGCAAGAAAAAAAAAAGGACTGACGGATCCCGTTGAATTAATTCCGTTTAAAAATCAAAACCTTCGCGGCAAAGCAAGTCCTTCTGAAAAAGTAATAGCCCCACCCATTCGTCAGGAAGCTCCCACTCCAATCGTTGAACAAAAAATGGCAACGGTACCTACTGGACAATTGAATACTTCAACACTTTCTATTAAGAACCTCATACAAAAGAAAGAAGAAATTGCTGAGATGCATTCTAAATCTCCTGAAAATTTACCAATGAATGATTATTCATTTGACCAAGTAAAAATGCTATGGAGACGATTTGCATTTGAAGTAAAAGAACGTGGAATGGAAACATTTTACAACGCAATGATCAAGCGCGAACCGAATCGAAAAGAACAGGATTCTTATATAATGGATGTTGACAATCAAATTCAAGTGGATTACATCACTCCTCATCTACAAGAAATCAATCAATTTTTTAGAAAGGAATTGAAAAATTACGCATTCACCATTTCAATTGAACAAACTGGAAATCCTGAGGAAGAAATCAAATTCTTAACGGGCAAAGATAAATTTGCTGCTATGGCTCGTAAGAATCCGAATATTCATACGTTGAAGACGTTGTTTAATTTGGATATAGAGTATTAAATTAGGCATTAGTTTTTAATTTCAATAGAATCACGATCGCGTCTTAAAGCCCTAAAATCTTTACATCCTAACATCTTAAATAGTTTTGAGTTGATAGTTTTGAGTTTTGAGTTAGTTCTTAGTAGAATAACGATTCTTTTTTCATTCCTTAATTATTTCATTCCTTAATTGTTTAATTGTTTAATTAATCTTAAAGCGCAATTGAATAGTAATATCAGATTTTACAGAACCCTTAATTTCTTCTGCGTCAGAACCGATAGTTTTTCGATTATCATAAATAAAAGCGCCGTATTTCACCCACAAATCAAAGTGTCGAGCAAAAGAATAACGCACTAATAAATACGCGCGACTGCCTTGGTAATAATAAGCTGGAATAGAAAACACATTCAAGGCATTGTTTTCGTAACTGTAAATGCGACTATCATAACTATCAGAATCGAACAACGCAAATCTAAGTGTAACATCCATTGGAAAAGATTTTGGTTTAAATAAAATATCCTGCGTAAGAATCATTCCTTGTTCAGGTGTGTTGCTCGGTCGGTTGATGAACACATATTCAATTCTACTTTTAATAATCAATTGATCGCTAACAGCATACGATAAATTGAGTCGAATGTTTTGTTGATCAATGTTCTCAATTTCTGTAATTGTTCCATCTGTGTCTCTGCTATTTTTTTGCCGTTGCTGAAAACGATACCTCCCATAAATCTCAAGTATTTTATTGGGTTTATAGGTTAATTGCGTCAAGAGTTCATACCCTTTGGAAAGCGCGTTTGTTTGATACTTTAACCAATCACTTTGAAAAAAATCAACATACGATTGCATGATCCAAGGACCGTTCAATTTCGTTTTGAGTCCCAAATAAATTCCTCTTTCATTTTGAGTTGAACTGCCTTCTGAAAAACCTGTATTATAAAATGTTTGATATCCTCTTTTGTAATCACGGTAAACGATACTTAAAGTGACTTTCGGATCCAATGCAATCAACATACCATGAACAGTTGCCCAATTATTAGAAAATGAAACATGTGCGATTTCACCAAAGAAAATGGCATTTTTCCAATTAAAACTATAATCAACGCTCGACGAAAACATTCCTTTTCCTCGGAAATCGTAGAGATTGTAAGGCGTTGTTGCTTTTACATAATTCGTTGAATAACCTTGATACACCAATGCTGCTCCAATAGTGAATGTTTTATAATGGTAACGCAAATTTCCACCACCAATTTGTTCAGTTAAAGCTTGCCTGTTGTTTATTTCAATTGTGGTGCGATGCAAACCAGCCAGTTGAATACTTGAAACAAAAAAACCATCGTCGGATAATGAATCTTGTTGAATGTTGGCGTCGATTCTTTTCTGCGAATAAAATCCAATAAACGAAACGTTTTTGTAAGCTAATTCAACAGCTGCTCCGCGTAAAAACCGCACTTCATCAACTGAAGAATAAGGTCGAATGGAAGACGCTGTTTTTTTAACATTCGTAACATCTGCTGTTTTTCCAAACGCATAACCTGTCCAAAGGTTCAAGCCCTGCCCTATTTGTACTTGATAATCTCCCAATGCAATACTTTTCAAGTACTTACCACCTTTATAAAATGCATGGAACGAATAAAAATCAAAGCCGTTTTTTTGTTGATTGAATACAACTTGTTCACCTGGATCTTTTTCCATTGTTAATCCAACACTCAAATTGGTGCGGTAAGAAAACTTAATGCGGTTGTACAAATGATCAGCACTGCCATAATAATAATTATTACTTTGATTTTTTATAGAATCTGGCGTGGAAGCGTATCCTTTCTTCGATTCAATTGTTCGTTGATACCTTGATAAAATTTCAAACGTACCAAAACGTATAATTTCCTTTAAAGAAACATGTAAATTATCTAATTTATCATCCACTTTCACAAAAGGTAAAATAAGTTGAATCGTAGCTAAATCAAAGTATTCTAAACTTTGTAATTCATAAATTGATATAAATTCACCAAACAATTGCCGGTGTAAAAAAAGGTTACTTATTTGTAAATCAGTTAATAAAAATAAACTTTTTAATGTTTCTTCATCTGTATTATTCAAATTTATTGGATGTTCAGAAAAATCATTTAATCGTTCAACGATTGCCGACAAATCAAGGTCTTCCGAAGCAAATTGCTCCGCAATAAATTCAATCCGTTGTTGAATAATATCGTTTTTATCTTGTGCCTGCAATTTAAAACACAACAGAAATACCAAAAGAAAACCTACTTTTTTCATTTAGCTTGATACGTTACTGAAAAATGTGGCGACCAACCGAGCCATTGACTGTAAGCACTTCCAAAATCAAGCTGGATGCGTTTACTTTTAAATCCGAAACCAAAGGACAATTGCATGGGGCTCGTAGCTAGCCCACCACGCATAAAAAACCGTTTTTTCAGGGTGTATTCTAGTCCAATTTTTAAATTGGCTGCATCCTCAATTGTTTTTTCAACTTCCAATGCACTTGTAACATGTTCAGAAAATTGATAGTTGGTTCCTAAACGAAAAACTGTTGAAAAACGTTCGTCTTGACTAGCTAAAACACGGGTTCTTCCCACATTAAAAACACTGCAACCCATTTGCCATTTTGGAGATAAAATTGCCAAAAAACCCGCCTCAGCTGTCACAAAATTGGTTGCTCCGTAAAAATTCCCCAATGAAATCCGGTGGTAATTGACTTGTAAACCAGTATAAAATTTTTCCGCCAGTTTCAATCCATAACCAATGCCAACCTTTGTTGTAGTTAACGCTTCGTTGCCTTTGTAAGTTGCTCCAAGAGAAAACACGCCTTTTTTAGTTGGAAGCACAACCGTCAAGCCTTGCACTTGAAATTCTTTTAATAAAAACCTGTTTTCGTAGCCGATACCAACTGAGAACTGTTCCATTTTAGCCAACGCACCTGGATTGTGATAAAATGCCCAAACATCTGAAAAACAAACAGAGGCATTTGCTAAACTTTTTGAACGTGCGCCAAAAGGCTCATAAGCTTGGGAAAACAAATAAAATGGAAATGCGATAAGAAGCAATAACAGTGGTTTCATCTACTAAAGATACAATAACTTTTTTAAACCTAAAAAAGTCAACTGTTCTTTTTACGTTCTTTTTTCATACAATTGTTGAAATTCGGCTAGTGTAGTCGGTTCGTAGGGTTGAATCGTTGCCAACAAATCATTAATTTTAAGCATCTCAGGATATTGCACAGCATGAACTTCAAAATAAAATACTTTTGTACCCATTATTTGACATTCTTCAAAATGCGTCAAAGAATTGATTTTATAAAAAGACTTTCCATTAGAAAGCTTTCTGTATTGCGGAAAGTCCGTATTTTTATCTTTCATCTTACGAAGATAAACACAAAGTCATGACAAAAAAAGAAAAAGCTAGCTATATTGTTTCAGAATTAGAGCGCCTTTACCCTACAACTCCAATTCCTTTGGATCATACTGATTCATACACGTTATTGATTTCTGTTTTGCTTTCTGCACAATGTACCGACGAACGCGTCAATAAAATTACGCCTCTTTTATTTGCCAAAGCCGATAATCCGTTTGACATGGTGAAATTAAGCGTCGAAGAAATTCGTTTGATAATTCGACCGTGCGGATTATCTCCGAAAAAATCTGCCGCAATTCATGCACTTTCCGGTATATTGATCGAAAAATACAAGGGCGAAGTTCCTGCAGACATGGCTTTATTGGAAGAATTGCCTGGTGTTGGACACAAAACTGCATCCGTTGTGATGGCGCAATCGTTTGGTGTTCCTGCGTTTCCAGTTGACACGCACATCCATCGGTTATTAACCCGTTGGGGCATAACAAGTGGTAAAAATGTAGTTGAAACTGAAAACGATGCAAAAAAATTATTTCCCAAAAACTTGTGGAACAAACTACACTTACAAATTATATTTTACGGCAGAGAATACTCGCCTGCTAGAAGCCCGAAAAGAGAAAAAGATTTTATTACTGTAACGATTGGTACTAACAAAGCTGTTGGAGAGTTGGTGTGATTTTTTATAGAAATTAACGCACAAAAAAAAAGGGTTGACGAATCAACCCTTTATACCTAATATACCTAACCTGATTATCATGAAACCACTCTACGTTAATCAAATAAATCTTTTCACAAAACATGCCAAAAAGTTAAATCTTTATAAATCAGTGGTTTGTTAGTTTTAATTTATTCAATTTATCCTATTTTGGGAAAATAATTCCAAATTTAAGAGTTGATTGATTCTTTTTTCAAACCTTTGTACAATAAAATACAGCCTGCTATCACCAATGGAATACTTAACAATTGTCCGGTATTTAAAACCATATAGGCATCGCGGGTAGTTTGTCCTAATTTTACAAATTCAACAAGGAAACGTGCGCCAAAAATCAGGATTAAAAATGTTCCAAAAACAACTCCTGGCTTTCTCCACGCTTCTTTTTTCCAATAAATAAAGAGTAAAATTCCAAAAGTTAGTAGGTAACAAATGGCTTCGTACAATTGTGCTGGATGACGCGGAGTTGGATCGTAAGCGCCTAAATTCTCATTGTAAAATTGCTGAAAACGAAAGGCCCAAGGCAGATTTGTTGGATCGCCCACCATCTCGTGGTTCACCAAATTTCCCAAACGAATAAACGTTCCCGCAATTGCAATGGGTGCAGCAATGCGATCTAGCATCCATAAATACGGTTTGTGAATTACTTTTTTCGAGAAATAATACAAGGCAATTAATATGACCACCGCAGCACCGTGACTCGCTAAACCACCTTCCCAGACTTTTAAAATGTCTTCCGGATGCGAAAAATAACCACGTTCATATACGACACCGTCCTCACCTATTACATCCCAATAAGGTCCGTAAAAAAATACGTGTCCCAAACGCGCACCAACAATTGTTGCAAACACCATGTAAAAGACTAATTTATCGAGAATTTTCTCACTTATGCCTTCTTTCACAAACATGCGCTTGATGACGAAAAAACCAATGATTAATCCCGTTATAAAAAGTAAGCCATACAAATTTGGCGTTTTATACCCTTCAAATAGTGTAGAACTGACGTTCCAATTAATTGCGTTTATCAAAATACTTATTTTTTATCGATTAAAGATACAGGTTTTTCTGGATTGTGCTGAAAAGGTAATTTTTCTGAACGGCCTTTTTTGAAAATTAGGTTGCTCATTTCTTTTCCTTTGCGCAACGCTTTTTGTTCTTCCGCTGACAAATTAATGGTTGATTGGCAATCATCTGAACAACAATTTTCTCGTTTTGCTTTGCACGCATCACATTGAATAAACAATAAGTGACACGCATCATTAGCACAATTGGTATGCGTATCAGCTGGGCTTCCGCATTGGTGACAAACAGCAATCACATCGTCTGAGATGCGTTCGCCTCTTCGTTCATCAAACACAAAGTTTTTTCCGATGAATTTATTTTCCAAGCCTTTATCGCGGCAATCATTGGCGTATTTAATAATTCCACCTTCTAATTGATGCACATTTTTAAATCCACGGTGCTTGAACCAAGCAGATGCTTTTTCACAACGGATTCCACCGGTACAATACATTACTAAATTTTTATCTTCATTGCCCTTTAAATATTCTTCTTCAATGTAAGGTAAGGAATCTCTAAAGGTATCCACATCTGGTAAGATGGCATTTTTAAAATGTCCAACTTCCGATTCGTAATGATTTCTGAAATCAATTAATATGGTATTTGGGTCACTGGTTAAGGCATTGAATTCTTCAGCATCCAAGTGTTTTCCTTTGTTCGTAACGTCAAACGATTGATCCTCCAAGCCATCCGCTAAGATTTTATTGCGCACTTTGATTTTCAATTTCAAGAAAGGAAATTCAGCTTCCGCATCGTCTACCGCTATGTTCAATCGAATGTTGTTTAAGAAATCAATTTCGTACAATTCTTTTCTAAACTGGTCCAAGTGATTAATCGGAACGGCAATTTGCGCGTTGATTCCTTCTGTTGCGACGTACGTTCTTCCTACGACATCAATTTTTGACCACTGTTGAAATAAATGATCTCTAAATAATTGGGGATTGGGAATTTTCGCATAGTGGTAAAATGAAATCGTTACGAATTTGTACCCAATTTCACGCCATTTTGTCTCTAATTCCTCTTTATTTAATGTGTTCCACAGTTGCATGCTATGTTGTTTTAAATTAAAAGTTGTACAAATTTAAGTATTTCAAACAAAAACAAGCCATTTTTCATCCGATAGCTTTTTTAAATTCTAGTATCTTTGATGGTAGCATTCAAAATAAATATGGAAATCAACGATTTTATAGACACGTTAAAAGAACTTGTTGCAACAGCATTACCAGGGGAACTAGCGCATGAAAAAATGTATCCCATCAATCGAAAGGAAGAAAATTTCGTATTAAAAACGAGCCAACAATTCAGGGAATCAGCAGTTGCAATTCTTTTGTACCATGAAAACAATGTGTTGAATTGCGTATTAACACAGCGACAAGTTTACGATGGCAAACACAGTGGACAAATCAGCTTTCCAGGTGGAAAAAAAGAAGACTTCGATGCCGAAATTTTACATACAGCACTGCGTGAATGTGAAGAAGAAATAGGCTTTCGTCCAAACGAAGCTGCTATTATTGGACGTTTAACCGAAGTATACATACCCGTTAGCGGATTCGTAGTTCACCCTTTTCTTTTTTATCATTTTGAAAAACCAACATTTATCCTAAACCAACGTGAAGTTGCTGAATTGATTGATTTTCCATTGTTACAGTTAATTGATGAGCAACGTATTGGAACAACGACGATTCCATTTGAGGGCAATCGATCGTTGAAAGACGTTCCTTATTTCTCTATTGAAGGCAAAGTAGTATGGGGCGCTACAGCTCTTATTTTAAGTGAATTGAAAGAATTAGTGAAAGGTGTTAAATCAAAAAGAGGAGAAACAAAATGATTCCTCCTCTTTTCGAAAAACTAAACTAAAAACTACTACTATGAACTATAAATTCGGTGCAAAGATACGTACTTTTTATTGATTTGTTTGTTAAATAATATTAAATAATTGTTAACCCAGCGCAACATCCAAAATCATCATCACTAAAAAACCACCAATAAATCCGAGTACAGCTATGTCGGTAAATTTATCGCGTTGCGTTTCAGGAATTACTTCTTCCACCACCACAAAGATCATTGCTCCTGCAGCAAAGGCCAAGGCAAAAGGAAGAATTGGTTGCATGTAAATAACTGCTACGGCTCCAATAACTCCAGCTATCGGTTCAACAATCGCAGATAACTGTCCGTACCAAAAGCTTTTAAAGCGCGAAGCACCTGCCCTTCTCAATGGCATAGAAACTGCGAAACCTTCCGGGAAATTTTGAATACCAATTCCGATCGCTAAAATAATTGCACTGGCAATTGTGGCATCATCCATACCAATTGCTGCTGCTCCAAAAAGCACACCAACAGCTAAACCTTCTGGTATGTTATGAAGCGTAATTGCAAGAACTAAAAGCGTTGTTTTGTGTAATTGTGTTTTTACCCCTTCCTTCTCTTCTTCTTTGAAATTCAAATGCAAGTGCGGTAATTTTTTATCTAAAAAATACAAAAACAAGGCGCCGCATAAGAATCCGACAGCAGCAGGCATCCACGGCATTGAAGGATACATTTTTTCTGACATTTCAATACTTGGATTCAGCAAGGACCAAAAACTTGCTGCCACCATTACACCACCTGTGAAACCTAACATAGCATCCAACCAAGCTCGGTGCATTGTTTTGAAAAAGAAAACCAATGAAGCGCCAGCAGCAGTAACCAACCATGTAAAAGTTGTGGCAATTAAAGCGGCTAAAACAGGATTAATACTTGAAAAAAATGTGATTAATGTTTTCATTTTTTTCTTTCAAAAATAAACATTTTAGGTCATTTAATTCTAAACTTTGTTAAAATTTCTTCATTCAAAATTAATGAACTATCTTTGCACCCAATTTTTAAGTAAAATATCAAAAGATGGCAACAAATAGAACGTTCACAATGTTAAAGCCTGACGCATTAGAAAATGGTCACACAGGTAAAATAATTGATATGATTATCCAAGCAGGATTTCAAATCAAAGCAATGAAATTAACTCAGTTAACAACTGAACAAGCACAAAAATTCTACGAAGTTCATGCTGAAAGACCATTTTATGGTGAATTAGTTGAATACATGACTTCTGGCCCTATCGTTGCAGCTATCTTAGAAAAAGATAATGCAGTTGCAGACTTTAGAACTTTAATTGGTGCTACTGATCCTGCTGATGCAGCTGAAGGAACAATTCGTAGATATTATGCTGAATCAAAAGGACGCAATGCAGTTCACGGTTCAGATTCAGACGAAAACGCAGCAATCGAAGGTGAATTTCACTTTTCTGCTTCAGAAATCGTTGGATAATACAACCCACATTTAGCAAAAGGCTGGTTCAATGGAATCAGCCTTTTTTTATGCCAAAATTTTCTAATTTCTATGTATTCATTGATATACTGCTGAAAACATTTTCGTATATTTGAATCCAAACAAAAACCATGGAAAATTACAAACATACTGTTGAAGAACGTTTTATTCGTTACGTTCAAATTGACACAACAGCAGATCCTAATTCAAGCTCCTTTCCTTCATCGATGAAACAAAAAGATTTAGGTCTCGTTTTGTTCAATGAATTAACAGCAATGGGATTAAAAGCAATTGAAATGGATGAATGGGGTTATGTTTTCGCAACCATTCCATCGAATAGTTCAACTGAAAATTTACCAACTATTTGTTTTTGTTCACACATGGATACCGCGCCAGATTGCAGCGGAACAAATGTAAAACCAATTGTTCACCGCAATTACACGGGCCAACCGATTGTGCTTCCAGACGATAACAACCAAGTAATTACAACAGATCGTCACCCCTATTTAAAAGAAAAAATTGGAGATGACCTTATCACCGCAAGTGGTTTAACCTTGCTTGGTGCAGACGATAAAGCGGGTGTTGCTATCATCATGGATTTTGTTCACTTTATTCAACAAAACCCAACAATTCCGCATGGACCAATTCGTGTTTTATTCACTCCTGACGAAGAAGTTGGTCGCGGTGTTGAAAAATTGGACATGAAGAAATTAAACGCAGATTATGGTTATACTTTAGACGGCGGAAAATTAGGAGATATCGAAGATGAAACTTTTTCTGCTGATGCTGTTAAAGTTACCATTCATGGAATAAGCGCACATCCTGGTTATGCCAAAAATAAAATGGTGAACGCGATGAAAGTTGCTTCAGAATTTATTACCGCTTTACCAAAAGATAAATGGTCGCCCGAAACAACCCAAGACCGTGAAGGATTTGTTCATCCTGTTTCGATCGAAGGAGGTTTGGAAACAGCTACGATTCAATTTATTATTCGCGATCACATTACAGAAAATTTACGTGAATTTGAAAACCGATTGGAATCCATCTTGAAAATGGTGATTGAACAATACAATGGAGTTCACTATACGTTTGAAATTTCGGAGCAATATAGAAACATGAAAGAAGTGTTGCAAACCGTTCCATTTGTAACTGATTACGCCGTTCAAGCCATGCAAAATGTCGGGATCAATCCAAATCCTACCATCATTAGAGGCGGAACAGATGGATCGCGCTTATCGTTTATGGGATTACCGTGTCCAAATATATTTACAGGAGAAATGGCCATTCATTCAAAACATGAATATGTGAGTGTACAAGATATGGAAAAAGCTGTAAAAACGCTTGTTGAATTAGTTCAAATCTGGGAAAAACACCATTAATGGATGCAAAACTGATTATAAAAGAAATTCAAGCAGGGAAATTAGAGAAAATCTATTTTCTTCACGGCGAGGAACCTTATTTCATCGATGAAATTACGAATGTAATTGAGGCAACAGCTTTGGAACCGCATGAAAAGGATTTCAATCAAATGGTCATTTATGGGAAAGACGCTGAAGCTTTAAGTTTGCTTTCAGAATTGAAAAATTACCCAATGATGGGAAACCGTAAATTAGTTATTTTAAAAGAAGCCCAAGAATTCAAAGGGATTGATTTGATAGAATCCTATTTTGAAAACCCAGCCGACACAACCATTTTTGTCATCAATTACAAATACAAAACGTTTGACGCACGAAAAAAATCTCTTAAATCTGCCGCTCAAAATGGCTTGGTTTTCAAGTCTGAAAAAGTCAAGGATTATAAATTAAACGAATGGATTGAAGGTTATGTGAAAAGTCAAGGTTTTGGTGTGACTTCCAAAGCTTGTATGCTATTAGCAGAATTTTTGGGCAACGATTTAGGTCGAATCGTGAATGAAATTGACAAGTTGGCTATTTTATTAGAAAAAGGTACGACCATCAACGATATTCACATTGAAGAAAACATAGGGATTTCAAAAGATTACAATATTTTTGAATTGGTCAAAGCCATTGGCGTGAGAGATGTTCCAAAAGCATTTAACATTGTTCAGTATTTCAACTACAACCCAAAAGCAGGTGAAATAATTGCAATTATCCCGACTCTTTTCAACTTCTTTTCACAATTAATGCGCATTCACTTTTTACCCAATAAATCAAAAGAAGCAGTAGCAGCAGCATTGAGAGTTCATCCGTTTATTGCAGGTGAATTGATGAATGCAGCTAAAGTGTACAATCCAAAAAAAGCAGCAGCGAACATTGCGATTTTACATGAATTTGATTTGAAAGCCAAAGGCGTTGGAAACACAGTCGCTTTTACCCAAGGAGATTTATTAAAAGAAATGATTTACAGAATTTTACACTGATGCACCTATTTTACGATCCAACACTATCACGCACCGATAAACAGTTTTGTCTTTCTGAAGACGAATCCAAGCACGCTTGTAAAGTAATGCGTTTAAAAGAAGGTGATTCTATTCTCTTAATCAATGGTTTAGGAGATGAATTTACAGCAAAAATAACGGATGCGCACCCAAAAAAGTGTGCATTAGAAATTGTAGCCGTTCGTTCAGAAATAAAACCTTCTTATGCCATTCACATTGCCATTGCTCCAACAAAAAACAGTGATCGTTTAGAATGGTTCATTGAAAAAGCGACTGAAATTGGCGTTACAGAAATCACCTTATTGGCCTGTGATAAAAGTGAGCGAAAAGTTCAAAAAAGAGAACGATTGGAAAAAATATTAATCAGCGCATTAAAGCAATCTAAACGCTTGTTTTTACCTAAATTAAATGATTTAGTTACAACAGCTACATTTATAGAAGTACATCCAAATGGGTTGATTGCGCATTGTTACGATGAAACAAAAGTATCTATTCAAGCTGCATTCCAAACAAGCAATTGTCCGATTTTAATTGGTCCAGAAGGCGATTTTTCGTTAAAAGAAGTAGAAGCTGCTCAAAAACACGGATACAAAACAATACATTTGGGTGAAAATCGTTTGAGAACAGAGACAGCAGGTTTGTACGCTTGTATGCAAGCTAAATTAATATGTGACGCAATTTAATAACAGATGAAACAAATCCTATTTTTTTGGTGTTTAGTTCAATTCAGCATTACTTTCTC
>CANLIL010000017.1 GCA_947491305.1 Flavobacteriales bacterium
GTTATCGGGAGGTTAGAGCGCAGAAAAAATATGGCGAGGTAGCTCAGTTGGTTAGAGCGCAGGATTCATAACCCTGAGGTCGAGAGTTCAAATCTCTCTCTCGCTACAAAGGAAAGCCCAGTTTAACGACTGGGCGTTTTTAATGGGTATAAGTCGAGTGTTCATTCCGATAACAATCGGAACTCTCTCGCTACAAAGGAAAGCCCAGTTTAACGACTGGGCTTTTTTGTTAACCACAATTCCCGATAAGCTCCGTTTTTATCGTAATCGTTAGCTTGCTTTACGCAATTAAATGCCCTCGTTCCTCTTGGATCGTTTCCAACGCCTGCAAGATAGGCCCAATTCCCCCAATTGCTACACACATCGTAATCAACAAGTTGTTCTTCGAAGTAACGAGCGCCAATGCGCCAATCCAACTTCAAGTCATGGCAAAAGTAACTGGCAACATTTTGGCGACCCCGATTACTCATAAAACCAGTTAATTTCAATTCAATCATATTGGCATCAACAAAATCTTGACCTGTTGTACCATTGATCCATTTTTCAATTAACTCCAGATTTGAACCTGTTGTTAGCGGTTTGTCTTGAAAACCATTTTTTAAGAAAAATGAAGTTTGGTATTTTTTAAACATGAAACGAAAATAATCGCGCCACAACAATTCAAAATACAACCAATAGGTCGATTCATTGGCTGTAAACATTTTTTCGTACAGTTTTAATTGGTCGTAAATATACCGTGGTGAAATACAACCTAATGCCAACCATGCAGAGAATTTTGAAGAATAATCTGGTCCAATTAATCCGTTTCTTGTTGTTTTGTAGCTGGCAATGGCATGACTTTCTTCAAAATAATGTTTCAAACGTTGAAGTGCTGCTGTTTCTCCTCCTTTGAACACCAATGCTGCTCGTTCATCTTGTATCACTTCTTGTGCATTCAATTGATGCAAAGAGGGCAATTTCGTTGAAGGTAAAGTCGGAGATTTTATAGAAACAGGCGCTTCAAATACAGCGCGAATTTGCGATTCTTTTTCAACTTTCTTTCGAAACGAAGTAAACATATCTGGAATGTCACGAATGGAAAAAGGTAAATCGGAGGCGTTGTAAAGCGTGCTTGTACTGTACGATTTTAATTCGCATTTGTTTTTCCATAGCGCATTTTCAACCAAGGTAGCTGTTGCTTTTTCTTCATAAGCGACTTCTTTTTTGGCATAAACCTGATGAACATTGTATGCTTGTGCCAATTTTGGCAATTCAATTTCTGGTTTCCCAAATACAATCAATAAATTCGATCCTTTTTTTTGTAAATTCTCTTGTAAATCCCTCACGGCTTCATGGATGAACTGCGTTCTAAAATCACCTGTTTTTCTGAATCCACCTGTTGTTTTTTGAAAATGTTGCTCATCGAAACAATACACAGGAATAACTTGGTCATTTTGTGCAATGGCTTTTACAAGTGTTTCATTGTCGTGCAAACGTAAATCTGTTTTAAACCAAATAATTGCTGTTTTCATAACTCGTTAATGTGATTTAAATAATGTTCTGCTTTTTCCCACTTTTTGCGCCAACTGAAAGGTCGTTCACACACGATACAGATTTTACTAGGTAAATGTTGTTTTTTCACTCCTTTCATACTTTTTTTACTTTTGCTGGTCTAACATGTGTTTTAAGTATGCGAGCGCCTTCAACTTTTACAGAAGCTTGTTTGCGGTACTTCCATACAATTTCACTGGCATATTTTCTAGTTTCATCAATGTCAACTATAGGAAAGGGATAATCTTTTCCAATTTCACACCCATATAGTTGTTGATCCATCCACGTTAATTTCCAAGGTTCATGAATGAGGTGCGGTGGAATTTCAGTTAATTCAGGTAACCATTTTTTGATAAAAATTGCTTCCGAATCATGGTCTTCCGAATTTTTGATTGGGTTGTAAATACGAATGGTATTAATTCCAGTAACTCCCGCTTGCATTTGCAATTGTGGGTAATGAATTCCTGGTTCATAGTCTAAAAATTGGCGGGCTAAAAAATGTAAATCGCGCCAATCTTGCCACAAGTTGAAGACAAAGAAGGAAACCACCATTGCACGCATGCGAAAATTAATATAACCTGTTTCTTTTAAACAACGCATGCACGCATCTACAATTGGAACGCCCGTTTGACCTGTTTGCCAAGCTTTAATGTATGCTTCGTTTCTGTTTTTTGGTAATTGATCGTAGGCACGGTTGACATTTTCAAATTCCATTCGACATTCGCTTTCAAACTTCTGAATAAAGTGACAATGCCAATGCAAACGAGAAACGAAATTTGCCAATGCACGTTTGTTACTAGCTGTTTGATAGTGTTTTAACGTTTGTTGGTACACCATGCGCATGCTGATATTTCCGTATGCGATGTAAGGCGATAAACGACTGCATCCGGTTCTACTTAGCGCAGGTTTTGAAATGTGTTTGCTGTAATTGACCGATCGATTTGTAAGGAAACTGTTCAAATAACGCCAAGCCAATGATTCTCCTCCTTGTTGAAAATTTGGATTGCGTTCTTGAAGTTCAGCTGGTAAATCGGAACCTTTTAGAAGTTTGTAAATTGATTCTTCAAGACGAACGAATTCCGTGTTTTGAACTGAAAACGAAACGGGATTGGAAGTCATTTTATGTTTCCACAAAGCATCCCAATTTTCACGCGATTTTAACTTGCGAATCACACCATTGGTTTGACTTTCGCACCAATTAATCTGTTGGTTGCGGAAAAACTTCCCTACTGTAATATCGCGTTGAAACGTCAATTGATTGCCTGTTTCTTGGTGAGAAAAAACAGATTTTAGAGTAAAAAGTTGCGACAGTTGCTCGAATACAAACAATGCTTCTTGGTGAAAAACGTGAATTGTAGCTTGAATTTCAAGTTGGTGCAATTGATTTTGTAAATCTTGAATAGATTCGTAAACAAAGCGCCAATGACGCACATCAGAATCATCGTAATTTAGAATGCTTGGTTCAAAACAATAGATCAATAAAATTGGCAATTTCTCTTGTTGCGCTGCCCACAATGCTTCATTGTCTTGCAAACGCAAATCTCGTTTAAACCAAACAATATTGATGGCAGTTTTAGTCATTCTTTAAAATCGAAGTAACTGATAAATTTGGTTTTGCGTAACTCAATCTATCCAATTGTTGGGTTGAATGATAACTGTCTAATCCAGAGCACGTGATGCAATCGCTGGCTGATAAATCAACAAATCCATCTTCTTTTAAAAATTTTTCGGGAATATGAATGTGCGTAATTTCACCAATAATCATCGTTGTATTGTTTAAGTGAATTTCAAGTTTATCTCGAAATTCAACACCTAATTGAATGGTGCTTTCCTTCACAAAAGGCGCTTGAAATGCTTCTTTGTATTCAGGTGTTAAGCCAACTTCTGTAAATTCAGAAATTCCAGCATCATAACGTGCTGAAGTTTGGTGCGCTTGTTTATAAAAAGATGAATTAATGTGATTTATGGTGTAAAATCCTGTTTCTAAAATATTTTTGTAGGTATCACGTTCAGGCGGACTCGGTCTAAAAATCAATCCAACCAGCGGAGGATGCGCGCCAATATGCACCAATGAACTAAAGATTGCTAAATTTTCTGCTTGCTCATTTTTAGTCCCCACCAACACAACACTTTTAAAACCGCCAATACTGTTGATTAAATTGATTCTTTTTTGTTTTTCAAATGCCTCAATTCCATTGGCGTTAATAAAAAGTTTGTTCATAAAACTAAATTTTAATTCTTGGTTGATTGTACACTTGTAAAACAAACCTGAATGCAAATTGTTTTAGAATTTTACGAAAGAAAAAGTTATATTTAATGGTTTTATTCGCCTGATTTAATGGCTAAGACAAATGTTTAAAGATTAGGCACAAATATTTTTGGAACTCGAATCCAACCATTCAATCCCATTTCTTCAACTCACCACCATCTTCTCCAATTTCTAAGTACGTGAAATATTGAATCCAATCGCCGAGGTTGATGTAGCGCGCTTGATCGTTTAAGGGAAGATTTAATGGCAAATGGCGGTGACCAAATACAAAATAATCGAAGTGTTCTTTTTTGAGTTGTTCTTGGCAATAAATGAACAACCATTCGTTTTCGTTGCCTAAGAATTTTTCGTCTTCATTTCCTGTGGCTGCGCGGCTTTTTCTCGAAGAATAATTAGCCAGCCAAAAACCAAAGTTAGGGTGGAGTCGGGCAAAACACCATTGACAAAATTTATTATCAAATACTTTTTTTAAGAATTTGTAGCCTTTGTCTCCTGGACCTAAACCATCGCCGTGACCAATGTAGATTTTTTTTCCAAAAAATTCGCGAACGATCGGAGCTCTGTGCAATTGAACACCCAATTCTTTCGGAATGTAATCGAAAATCCACATGTCGTGGTTACCTGTAAAAACATGAACCGGAATTCCTTTGTCTGTTAATTCTGCTATTTTTCCTTGCAAGCGCACAAATCCTTTTGGAATAGCATGTTTGTATTCAAACCAAAAATCAAAAATATCGCCCACTAAAAAAATTTCAAGCGCTGTTGCTTCAATGTGATTGAGCCAGGCAACAATTTTCTTCTCACGATCCAAACTCTTTTCATACGTTGGAACACCTAGGTGAAAATCGGATGCGAAATATATTTTTTTAGTGTCGT
Source organism: Flavobacteriales bacterium (assembly GCA_947491305.1). Classification (GTDB taxonomy): domain Bacteria; phylum Bacteroidota; class Bacteroidia; order Flavobacteriales_D; family Crocinitomicaceae; genus M0103. The sequence continues at coordinate 4,676 of CANLIL010000017.1, forward strand.
TCAAAGTCCTTTATTAATGGCCAAATTGGCGTTTTAATTCTTGTTCTAACGCTTCTCCACGTAAATTGGTTTGAATAATTTTCCCTTCTTTGTCTAACAACGCAGTGAATGGAATTCCTTTTACTTGGTACAATTGTCCGACTTTACTTTGCCATTGTTTTAAATCACTCACATGATTGGGCCAAGTTAAATTGTCTTTTTGAATGGCAGCTTCCCACGCATTTTTGTCTTTGTCCAACGAAACACTCATCACTGTAAAACCATCATTTTTGTATTTTTCATACAAACGAACAACGTTCGGATTTTCTTTGCGGCAAGGTCCACACCACGAAGCCCAAAAATCCAACAATACAATTTTACCGCGTAAATCAGATAATTTCATGGTTGTTTTACCGTCTAGTTTCAATTCTTCAAAGTCTGGAGCAACTTTACCTGGCGCTATTAAATTTGCAGCTTCTTTTTGAGCTTTTAGTTGTGTTAGTTGACGCATTAATTCTTTTACAGAATTTGATTCAGGAAAACTAACATTTAGCTGACTAACAATCGATTCAAACGATGCGAAATCATTTTCTTTATCAATAACACTGATAATGGGCATCAAAGCTGCAGAGTTTTGATTTTGACTCGCAAATGCTTGTAAATCACGTTGAAAATTAGAATATGCTCCTTGCATTGAATTGTTGATTTCTTCTTGTTTTTCTGGTGTTGCTTGCATGATTCGAACAGCTGAATCTCTTTTAGCATTCCAAACAGATAATACTTTGATGAAATTATTCATGTTTGCTGTTTCATCCGAACCTACAATGTTTGAAAATTCAGCAATTTTTGACGCATCACCGTATACTTTGATGTTTGAATTGTTACGTAAAATCAAGTTTACATGGTTCGTGCCAACTTTTAAAACATAGTAATCAGCTGCAGGTAAATTCGCATTTATTTCAAAAACACCTTTTTTACTCAACTTTGCTTTGGCAAAATCGACATAATGTGTACCATAAAATTGTGCAATACTAACGGAATCAGCGTTCACATTGAAAAGTTCTCCCGAAACAGAAACTTTTATTGGTGCTTGCGCAAAAAGTGCAGTCGAAATAATAAGTTGAATGAATAAGCTAAAACTACGCATAATTTAATTTTTTAAAAGTTCTTCTAATTTTTGTTCCAATGCTTCACCTCTTAATCCAGTGGCAATAATTTTCCCATCTTTTCCAATTAAAACTGTGTGTGGAATGCCATCAAATTGATAGGTTTGCACCAACGGTGTTTTCCAACCTTTTAGATCACTTACGTGGTTAGGCCATACCAATCCATCCATTACAATGGCTTGTTTCCATGCTGTTTGATCTTCATCTAAAGAAACAGAATAAACCGTAAAACCTTTGTTCTTATATTTCTTATACATACGAACGACATTCGGGTTTTCTCCGCGACACGGTCTGCACCATGAAGCCCAAAAATCAAGCAATACAATCGATCCTCGCAACGAAGAAAGTTTAATTATTTTTCCTGAAGGAGAAGGTAATGCAATTTCTGGTGCTAAAATAGCGGAAGCAACTCCTGTTGAATTTTTAAATTCATTGTAAGCATTATTGATTTGAAAAACTTGATTTTCCAATGTTTGAACAATCGGATTGTTTTGAAATCTTTTATTCAATGCAAGCGAAACTTCGTGTAAAACCGAAATATTTTCAGGATCCCAATTGTCAAAACCCATTGCAGGAGTAGCAGAAGTGGATAAAATAATATTAAATGAATTACCTGGATTTTTCTTCATTTCTGCAATTGAAAAATCATCTAAAGGCTTTTTTATTGATTGAAAAATAGCTGCAATTTCACTATCGCTCATATCTGAAGATGCTGCTTGCATTTCGCGTTGGTCAGAAGCAAATTGCAACATGATTGGCATATATGCATTCAAAGTTTTTGTCCAAGAAGCTCCTGATGCATTTGGTTTTTCTAAAAAATCTTGAAAAGAAGTTGTAAGTGTAATGTGTTCTTTTGGAGCAATGGTAAAGGGAATAATTTTGTCTGGAGATTCTCCCAAACGCAATTGATAAATTCCAAATCCAGGAATATTCCCTTTCATTAAAAATTTTCCACCACCTTGAATGATTGTTTTTGCTACTTCAATAGTTCCTTTTTGACTGAATGCTTCCAAGTACAACGTTGCTTGATCCGCTTGTGAAATTGTTCCACTAATGGTGAAATTGTCTTCTAGTTGCGCTTCAGGTGTTGTTTTCGATTGACAAGCTGTCAAAACGACCAATAGAAAAAAGAAATAGCTTAACTTTTTCATAAATTCTCCAATGATTTACGTAATAATTCATTCGCTACTTTCGGATCTGCTTTTCCTTTAGATACTTTCATTAATTGCCCCATTAAAAAGCCCATTAACTGTTTTTCACCATTTTTATATCGCTCAATTTCCGAAGGATTTGAAGCAATAACTTCTTGAATAAAGGTACTTATTCCATCTTCACTTGAATCTTGAATCAAATTCAACGTTTCAGCAATTTGTAATGGAGCATCTGTAAGGTTCACCAACATCTCTGGGAATATTTTCTGAGAAGCAATCGAAGTGGATACTTTTCCAGCATCAATTAATGCGATTAATTCTGCCATTCGATCAGCTGGAATTGGGAATGCGTCAATTTCAACACCGTATTGATTCAAGTATGATTTCACGTCACCCATCAACCAATTGGCTGCCGATTTGTAATTTTTTGTATGCAAAAGTAGTGTTTCGTAATAATTGGCAATGCTTTTGGTATCAGTCAGAATGTAGGCATCGTATTCAGATAAGCCATATTCTTTGGTGTATTTCAAGAATAATTCTCTTGGGAGCGCAGGCATTTCAGCGTGAATCGCATTGATTTGTCCTTCATCAATAACTAATGGTAATAAATCTGGCTCAGGAAAATAGCGGTAATCATTTGCTGCTTCTTTCGAACGCATAGAAATCGTAATTCCTTTCAAGGCATCAAATGAACGTGTTTCCTGAGAAAGTGTTCCACCGTTTTCAAGTTCTTCAATTTGACGAATAATTTCAAATTCAATAGCGCGTTGCACGTTACGAATAGAGTTCATGTTTTTAACTTCAACTTTCGTTCCGAATTCAGGCGCTCCAACTAAACGAACAGAAATATTTGCATCGCAACGCATCGAACCTTCTTCCATATTTCCATCACAAATATCAAGGTAACGCACCAATTTTCTAATTTCTGTCAGATAATAGTAAGCTTCTTGTGAAGAACGTAAATCAGGTTCAGAAACGATTTCTAATAATGGAACACCAGCACGGTTCAAGTCAACTAATGTATCGTAAATATCCACGTCATGAATGCTTTTTCCTGCATCTTCTTCCATGTGAATACGCGTGATACCAATTGTTTTTTCAGTTCCTTCTTCTAATTTTATGTGAACGAAACCACCCGTACAAATGGGTGTTTTATCTTGGGTAATTTGATATCCTTTTGGAAGATCAGGGTAAAAATAATTTTTACGGGCAAAATATTGATCACGTGCAATGTCACATCCCAATGCCAATCCTAATTTTATGGCATATTCAATGGTTTTTTTGTTCATTTTTGGCAAAGTGCCCGGATGACCCAACGTTATAGCACTGATATTGTTGTTAGGGTGCGCACCAAATTCATTGACATCGTTCGAATACGCTTTCGATTTCGTCAACATTTGAGCATGAACTTCTAAACCAATGACCGCTTCGTATTTTGATCTAATTTCTTCTTTCATATACTTAAATACGTGCAATTAATTCACGCATAATTTTTGTCATTTTAGGTTCTTGACGCGATGCAACAGCAATAACATCTTGAACACTTACTTTTTGAATTTTTCCTGGAACCCCTAAATCTGTAATGATTGAAATCGCAAAACAAGGAATTTCCATGTGGCGCGCAACAATCACTTCTGGAACAGTTGACATTCCAACTGCGTCTGCACCAATTGCACGAACATATCCATATTCTGCAGGCGTTTCAAGTGTTGGTCCAGTTAAACCAGCATAGGTTCCAACAGAAACTTTAATGTTGTTTTCTGCTGCAATTTGTTGTGCCAATGTAATCATTGTTGGATCGTAAGGCTCACTCATATCTGGGAAACGAGGTCCTAACTCATCAAAGTTTTTACCAATTAATGGATGTGCTGGGAATAAATTAATGTGGTCGTTTTGAATCATTATTTCACCTACTTCAAAGTCCGGATTTACACCGCCTGAAGCATTGGAAACAAACAATTTTTCAATCCCCAATAATTTCATCACACGCACTGGAAACGTTACTTGTTGCATCGAATAGCCTTCGTAAAAATGAAAGCGACCTTGCATGGCAACTACTTTTTTTCCACCTAATTCTCCAAAAATCAATTTCCCAGAATGACTTTCTACGGTTGAAACAGGGAAATTTGGAATATCCTGGTAAGGAATTTCATCGATGACATTAATTTCCTGCACTAAGCCACCTAATCCAGTTCCTAAGATAATTCCAATTGTAGGTTGAACATTCGTTTTTTGTTGAATGTAAGCAACGGATTCTTTAAATTGCGTTAACATAACGTTCGATTAATTGTATAAATTTATTTTCTTCTTCAATTTTCAATGCGATGGGCTGGTAATACCACGGATAATTGTTTAATTCCCATTCCTTCACATGCATTTTTAAACGCGTATAATCTTTCTCAGTCGTTAAGATAATAGACGTTTCTTGTACAAAAGTATCAAATTTTTGGTGAATTTTTTCGATATCTTTTTGATTAAACGAATGATGGTCGTCAAATTGAATAATTTCGACGGTATAATTCTGACTCAATTCATCTATTAATGGTTGAGGATTGGCGATTCCTGTAACTAATAACACTTGTTTAATTTCAGTTTTAGGCGATCCAATTGGACGAATATCTTCATAAACAATCGAAGAAAAAAACACGTTTGAACATGCAATTTTTTCAATGTATTTTGTTTTAATTTCAGGTGAAAGCGAGATAGGGCATTTTGAAACGATGACACAATCTGCACGTTTTACCCCGCTTGCGTATTCCCGCAAATTACCAGTTGGCAATAAATGATCTTCGAAAAATGGGGAAGAAAAATCGGTTAAAACAATTGAAAATCCTGCTTTAACGGCACGGTGTTGGAACGCATCGTCTAATAAAAGCAAGTTGTTATCTGGATAAGTTTTTGCTATTTGTTGAATACCTTCAGCTCTTTTTTCTGCGACAAAAACACGCGTATTTTTATTAAATCGTTGTGCATAAAACAACGGTTCATCGCCAACTTGTTCGCTCAAGCTGTTGTCAAAAACTTCTAAAAATCCCTTGCTAGTTCTTCCGTAGCCACGACTCAAAATCGCAAGTTTCATCTTGTTATTAAAATAATCTCCCAGGTAAGCAACTAAAGGGGTTTTTCCAGTACCACCAACACTTAAGTTGCCAATACAAATAGATTTTTGAGGAATTTCATAGCTTTTGAAAAAAGCCCAATCGTATAATTTATTTCGAAAGAAAGTAATCCATCCGAAGAGGATTGCAAAAGGAAATAGAATTTTTCGAACGAATTGCATAAATCAAAGATAGGTAAAAAAGTTTGTTTGATTTCACATGAGTGATCGTTAAATTGATTGATTCAAAAAATTGATTAAAAAAATGTCAAAAGTTTGCTTATTAATTAAGAATTTAATATGTTTGTAAACTAAAATTATAAAAATGGAAATCGGGAATAACTTAAAATTACTTAGAAAACGATTGAAAAAATCGCAAGAAGAAGTTGCACAAGATTTGAATTTAACCCGTTCAACCTATAGTGGATATGAAAATGGCGTAGCACAGCCTAATTTAGATAGTTTAATTGCATTTAGTGATTATTTTAAAGTTTCAATTGATGATTTAGTTCGCAAAGATTTCGAATCTTTTTCTGATAGTGAGTTGTCCCGATTAGACAAAGGACTTTACACAGATTTACAAGGACAAAAACTAAGGGTTTTAACGGCGATGGTGGATCATAATGAAGATGAATTAATTGAAATGATTCCTTTGAAAGCGAGTGCTGGATACACGTCTGGTTATGCTGATCCTGATTATTTAAAAGTATTGCCAACGTTTCATTTGCCTTTTTTATCTAAAAGTAAAAAATACCGTTCTTTTCCCATTCAAGGTGATTCTATGCCTCCAGTTGTAGAAGGTTCTTATGTTGTTGCTGAATATGTGCAAAATTGGATGTCAATTCGTTCTGGAACTCCATGTATTGTTGTTACACAGGATGATGGAATTGTTTTTAAAGTCGTACATAACTTGCTTGAATCTAGCCAATCTTTTCAATTGTGTTCTACAAATACATTTTACGAGCCATATTTGGTTCACGCGAATGATATTCTAGAAATGTGGCGCTTTGTGAATTATATTTCACCAGAATTACCGGATATTAAAATGGATGAAAATGAATTGAGTAGATCCATACAGCAATTGCAGCAAGAAATTCATGCAATGAAAATTTCACTTGAAAAAAATTAATGCTGATTTAAGTGGAAATTTGTTCCGTCAAAAGAAATTTTCTCGGCCAATTCAAGTTTTTGAAGCAATTCTTTTAAGTATGTTTCAGATAGTTTAGTTGAAATTAAGCAATTAGAATAAGATTGAGGCGTTTTTAAGAATTCAAGTAATTTTGTTGTTTCATCTACGATTGATATAGTTGATTGATCATTTTTTATACAATTATCACATTTTCCACAATCATTTCCTTTTTGACCAAAATAGTTGACTACAAATTTTGCTCTGCAAGTTGTTGTTTTAAGGAATGAAATTGCAGCATTTAATTTCTTCTCCGCATTATTTTTACGATCTAAATAAACTTCGTTACTTAGATTCAAATAATCATCTGGAAGTCGTTCATGAGTCAGCGTAACGGAAGGTAAATTACTTTGCCAAGAAACATCTATTACACCATATTTTTCTAATTGTTTTAACAAGTTTTCTAGTTCCGGTTTTGTTAGCGCTAATCGTTTGCAAAATTCAAGCGTATGTAGTTCAAAATAACTATCAAAAATACCTGGATACGATCGCGTCATTAAAGTGATTAAGTTTAAAAATGAGCTGTTTTGAATTTGAAAATTGTATAACTCTTTATTCCCAATCGCTAGCTTAACTTTTGTAGGATGAAAGACACCCTCAGAAAAAACTAAGTCATTGTTTAGTCCCAAAATTTTTAACGCATTGTATGTTTCAATTGGTTTTAAATTAAATTGCGTACAAAATTTTACTATTTCAAAGAAATAAGTTTCATCTTTTCCTGATCCAATAGCAATTTTTAAATGATTACAAAGCGCTTTATAGGTGTTTTTTACGATTTCAATTGAAGGAAAAGCTTGATTTGTTCGCGTTATTAAATCGTGACAATCTTTTTCTTCCCAAAAAACGATCGCACGTGATGCTTGCCCATCTCTTCCTGCTCTCCCTGCTTCTTGGAAATAGGCTTCTAGTGATGGAGGAAATTCATAATGTAACACAAAACGAACATCTGGCTTATCTATTCCCATTCCAAATGCATTGGTTGCAACCATCACTGAAATCTTATTTTGCAGCCAATTGTTGAGCATTAATGACCGATCTTCTTTTGTCATTCCTCCATGATAAACGCCAACACTGATGTTGTTTGCATGCAACAATCGTGCAATCGCTTTGACGCTTTTTCGTGTTTGACAATATACTATTCCACATTCAGATAGGTGATTTTGACAATAATCAATAATTTTTTGTTGCTTATTTTCTGAAATGTATGCTTCGTAACTTAAATTGGATCGTTCAAATGAAGCTTCGTGTATTTTTGGATTATTTAAACGAAGTTCTTTAATGATATCTTTTTGAACGCGTTCAGTTGCTGTTGCAGTAAGCGCAATAAATGGAACGGAGGGATGTATTGTTCGTAATTCATAAATTGATTTAAATGAAGGACGGAAATCATGTCCCCATTCTGAAATACAATGCGCTTCATCGATAACTATTAATCCAATATTCATCAATTTAAAACGTTCAATGAACAAACTTGATTGCAAGCGCTCGGGAGAAGTGTATAAAAAATCTAACGCGCCAAAGCGAGCATTGTCTAAGGTTATATCAATTTCACGGTAACTCATTCCGCTAACAATTGATTTTGCTCTTAACCCCTTTGAAACAAGGTTGTTAACTTGGTCCTCCATCAGCGCTATCAACGGAGAAATAACGAGTGTTAATCCTTCTCGAGCCATTCCAGGCACTTGAAAACAAATTGATTTTCCACCGCCAGTTGGAAGCAAGGCTAACACATCATGACCATAAATTGCATCATCAACAATGGATTCTTGAATGGATCTAAAGGTGTCAAAACCCCATATTTTTTTTAATATTTCTCTGCTTTTTTCCATCGAATAAGATGGTCAAATTTACGCAATTTTTCTTAGAAATCATAGGTGTATTGGATGGAGAAAACTGAATGTAATCTTGCTAGTTGAGTTGTTTCATCTTAATTTTATTATTAAATAAACACTTTTAATAAGTTAGTTTAAATTATATTAAATCAGTTATTTAATTTTTAAACTATTAATTATTTTGCATCTTATTAAAGCGTTGAAATAATCTGTAACTTTGTGAAAAATTGAACAGTATGTTGGAGAATCAAATCATTTAATTAATAGGTATAATCCGACAAAACATCAACAAAATTAAATAAATCAATTGTGCTATTATATGTTTTATAAGGCTTAAAAATTTAGAAAAAGGCATGAGAAATTTTATTGAAGATCAAACATTTAGTAAATTAAACGGCGTTGAATCGCCATTGGAAAAAGCGGAATATGAAAATTGTATTTTTTCTGAATGTGATTTTTCCGCTAGCTCATTGAATAGCATTGTTTTTAGTAATTGTGAATTCAATGAATGCAACCTTAGTATGACTAAGATTTCTGATACTGCTTTTCGAACGGTGAAATTTAACCACTGTAAATTAGCTGGATTGCAATTTGATGGATGCAATCCTTTTTTATTGGAAATGAATTTTTTTGAATGTAATCTAAATTATGCCACTTTTTACAAGCTAAATATGAAAAACGCTGATTTTTCTGGTTCATCTCTGCAAGAAGTCGATTTTACCGAAGCAAATCTAGCTGGAGCAGTTTTTACTAATTGTGACCTTCAAAATGCTGTTTTTGATCGAACGAATTTAATGGGAGCCAACTTTGAAACCGGCTATAATTATGAAATTAATCCTACAAATAACGTCGTTAAAAACGCTCGATTTTCCTATCCTGGTATGATTGGATTGGTAACTTCTTTCAAAGTGAAAATTGTTAAATGATTATTAATATTCTTCATTCTGAAAAATAAATTTACAACCTCAATTATTCTATTTATATTCGCAACGAAATTTTACATTTATGTTGCAAGAAAAGCTTAATATTAAGATCACTAAAGCGGCTGAATCTCGTGTTTCAGAAGTGGATTGGTCTAACTTACCATTTGGAAAAATATTTTCAGATCACATGCTGATTATGGAATATAAAGATGGTGAATGGCAACAGCCAGAAATAATGCCTTTTGGTAATGTTTCGATTCATCCTGCTACATCTTCTGTTCATTATGGTCAATCTATTTTTGAAGGAATGAAAGCCAACCGAAGAGTGGATGGTAAAATTTCTATTTTCAGACCTGAAATGAATGCAAAACGTTTTGCTGAATCGTGCGAACGTATGTGTATGCCTGTTATTCCGGAAAAAATGTTTGTTGAGTTGGTTCGTCAATTCGTCGAAGTTGAAAGTGCTTGGATTCCTGAAATGGATGATTATTCATTGTACATTCGACCTTTCATGTTCGCAACAGATGAGTTTATTGGTATTCGCCCATCAGAAACGTATAAATTTATGATTTTTACGTGTCCTGTTGGATCGTATTATACAGAACCAGTTCGTGTGAAAATTGAAGAATTTTACGCTCGAGCAACTGTTGGTGGTGTTGGAAGAGCTAAAACTGCTGGAAACTATGGTGCTTCTTTATTTGCTGCAAGAAAAGGACAACAAGAAGGGTTTCATCAATTGGTATGGACAGATTCAAAAGAACACAAATACATAGAAGAATCGGGAACGATGAACATTGTATTTATGATGAACGATACCTTGATTTCGCCTTCAGAAGAAACCGATACTATTTTGCGTGGCACAACAAAAAGAGCTGTTTTAGATATTGCAACCATGTGGGGGATTCCAGTGGAAGAACGAAAAGTTTCTGTTGAAGAAATAATTACTGCAGCAAAAAACGGGACCTTACAAGATTGTTTTGGAGCTGGAACTGCAGCAACGATTGCGCCAATTGTTAAAATTGGATTCCGTGATGAAGTATTAGAATTACCACCATTAGAAACAAGAACAACGTCGATTAAAATTAAAAACTACTTAGATGATTTGAAAGCTGGTAAAGTAGAAGATCCTTTGAACTGGTGTTTAATCGTTTGATTTTAAAAGAAATAGATTTAAAGCCTTTCAATTGAAAGGCTTTTTTTATGGAATTCTGTTAATTTAGCCATCTTGCTTTAAACGATACACTATGAAAAAAATAGTAACATTTTTACTCTTGCTGTTTTGTACTCCAATACTTAGTGCTCAAACTGTTCAAAATGATTCTGTTGTTGTTCGGTTTACGTGTATCGATCAATTGCACAAAGAAACGGTTCAAAATGTCACTGCAACCTTAAAAATTGGTGATAAAATCTTTTACAAACAAGCTTCTCAAAAAGGTGTTATAACTATAAAATGGCTTAATAATAGTCAGGTAAATGGTTCATTTAATCATCCGTTGTTCGAAACAACTCAAAAGAACTTTGAGTTAACATCTAAACAAGATACTGTTGAATTTACCGTTAGTTTGCGTCCTATAAAAGTGGTTGATTTAAAAACGATTACTGTAAAACCATTAGGGACGCCTTACACTGTTTATGGTTCAACGATTTTAAATGTTGCTGATTTTGAAATCATTGAAAACGGTTCACTTGTTTTATTGGCTTATAAAAAACAATTGAAAAATGGCAGCGAAATCCTTTTGTACAATGGACAAGAAGTGATTAATTCTTTTCAAGTACCAGAAGTTGCTGAAGAATTAATCCATGATTTTAGAGGAAATACGCACATTGTTTGTAAAGATCATATCTACGGACTCCAAATTAACGAGAACAAAATTGGAATTGCTACGTTGGATAAAGCTTATTTTTATACGTACATCGCACCAATTGTAGATTCATTAAAAATGAAACTATTTTTCTCTAATTTCAGTAAAGATTACCCAGCATTTAATTACTTTTCTTTTGATCAAATGGATTCTGCCTACGCGAAAATTCTGCACATTGAAGATACATTTATGATGGAATTATACCGTTCAGAATACAAATGGATGGATGCACGAACAAAACTATGGGCAAGGCAACGAGAAATAGAAACGGGAATTGATGCAGAAGTAATTGTTGGCGCAAATTATTTTACACAATCAATTTATTACAAAGAATTGTATGCGCCGTTGTTTCATAAAAATGATACGATTTATGTTTTTGATTATTACAAAGATAAATTATTTGCTTTCGATGCGAATGGAAATGCGATTGACAGTATACCAATTTACCACCATTATCAACCAAAATCAACAGGTTGGAAAAAAAACTTGATTCAAGATCAAAAAACGGGAACGATTTATGCTCATTTTGAATTGGATGGGTATTCTTACATTGGAAAAATCAATTTATTAACTGGATTAATTGAAAACAAAGTGAAATTAGCCTACAAATACGTTGACAAGATTGCAATTTATAACAATGAAGTTTATTTTATTTACAGGCCGTTTGAATCGATGCAAAACAAATATTTGTATAAGCAAGTAATGGTATAACTACCTGAAATTAATTCGTAACACTAATTGAAACTGGTAAGTGATCCGAATATCCTCCAATGTATTTTGAGCCACCAAACGTTCTAAAAGGGACAATTTGACCTTTGTAGGTTTGTAATAAATACTCAAAAGAATAAATTTTTCCAGATGAAGGAATAACTTTTAGACCTTTTTTACTTTGAAATCCTTTTGAAACAAATATATGATCCATCACATGCCATTCGTCTTTGTAATTGTGGGTCCCGCCAAATTTTCCAGACGCCGGAACAATCATTGGTGTTAATTTTTCTTGAATCAGTTGCGGTGCTTTGTCAGCTGGATAATCATTTAAATCGCCCATTAATACAATTTTAGCCTCTTTATTGATTGTAAGTATAGAATCAATGAAGCGACGCGCGTTTTGCGCAGCTGCTAGGCGTAAAATTTCACTTTCATCTTGTCCACTTCTTCTACTAGGCCAATGGTTCACTAACACATATATGACATCTTTTTTTGTTGTGAATTTACCCCAAACAATATCACGTGTTGTTGGTGCTGTTTGACCTGGCAAAGTAAATCGTATGTTGCCACTAGCAGCTAATTTTAGTCGAAGACTGTCGTAAATTAACGCAACGTCAATTCCACGTGCATCTGGACTTTCGTAATGTACCAATCCAAACGTTTTAATAGTTGTTTTTTGAAGAACATTGCGAACAACTCCAGCATTTTCAATTTCACACAAACCAATGATTAATGGTTGTTGTAACTCATTTATTACTTGCGCAACATGTGAAGTTTTTTCATTGAATTTTACAGAATTCCAAGCTGATTTAGAAGCAGGTAAAAATTCTGCATCATCATTGGTTCCGTCGATGGTGTCAAAGAGGTTTTCAACATTGTAAAAAGCAATTGTACTTGTTTTTTGAGCAACTAATGCTGTTGAAAAAAGGATGATAGCGAACGTAATTAATTGTTTCATAGTTTAATTATTAATGAGCCAATTTCGAGCCATTGGACCTTCGTTGAGAAGTAAGTCAAGAATCGATAAATTGGGAATAAATTTATTACTTGGATTAAAAACTTGAATGTACGGTTTAAAATCACCCGAATAATCAAAATTAGAAAATCTTAAATCAAGTTTATCATTTCCTTGATAATAAGTTGTTGTAAATTTAATTTCACTCTCCAACGAAAGCCATTCCATGATTTGATAGGTACAATTCAAGGTGTATTCTAATAAGTTGGTTTCCTTCTGATAAATCAACGCTTCGATATCCATTCCATAGTAATCGAAAAATGGGGCAGAAGAGTAGGCTGTTTCAATGGATTTCCACATTTTTTTACGCCAATCAATGTCGTGGGCAATTGAAATCTCGTCAAAAAGAGTTTTAGATCCGTTTTTTCGCACAACAGGTATTGGTAATTGTTGAATTCCATTTGGCGAAAGTATTTCACACCGTGAAGAAATTGACCCTTTGTTGAAGTGTGATTTTGTTTCAATCAATACTGTTTCAGCATTTGCAAGTACTTGAAAGTAGCCACAACTGCCAAAAAAACTAATTGGAACAACAATTCCCATTAATGAATCAATTTGAAAACTCTATCCCAACGTGTTCCAATTGCTGGATCGATGCTACTTGAGAACCAAACTAATGACGCTTTACCAACAACATGATCTTCAGGAACAAATCCCCAAATACGTGAATCGGCAGAATTGTATCGATTGTCACCCATTAACCAATAATAATTCATGGCAAATGTGTAAGTTGTCGCTTTTTTTCCGTCGATGAAAATTCCGTTTTTGGTTTCTTTTAGTGTGTGACCTTCGTATGCTGTGATAATTCTTCTAAACCAAGCTATATTTTTTGAAGATATAGCAATTTTTTGTCCTTTAAAAGGAATTTGAAATTTCGTGAAATCTGTAATTGTATTGTTTACATTCAGGTCTTTAGGAAATTGTCCTAAATTACTCAAACGATCTGCAGCAGTAGGTTTGTAGCCTTTTACATCCGCATATTGATCTTGAATAACTAAATTGAATTTCACACCAGGGTTGTCAGCTTTCAATGCTTTTAATTGACTTTTTGTTAAATTCAAAACATACGTTTTACCACCATCTTGTGTGTAATAATCGTTGCGACTGTCTTCTAAATTGTATTTTTCACGCATCAATGTTGAAGAACGTGGTACAAAATTTTCTGCAGTATATTGTAAGTTTTGGAACTCTGAAACAAATGCAGGTTTGTTGTTGACGTATAAGATTGATTTTTTGATTTCCAACCAATCGCCAGGAATTCCAACACAACGTTTGATGTAATTTTCACGTTTGTCAACAGGACGATAAACCAATCCATAATGTTGAATTGTTTGGCCATTTTGATGTGCAATTTTTTCCTCAGCCAACATTTTACGGGCTTTGTTTTTATAAATATCTAATTGCTCAACTAAGGTTTGATTTAAGAATAAATTACACAAACTATCAACGGAAGAAACGTCGCCATTTATTTTTGTCAAACTATCCGTATAATAAGTTTTCGCGATCGAATATTTGTTACTCACTGCCGGATCTTGTTGAAACAACATAAATGCTTCATTGTTTACAATGCCATGGTAATCGTGTCCCATCAATCCGTCAGGCATTCTAGGATCGTAAACTGCTGTGTCACCTGAAGGATAATTGAAAACAACCACATCGTTGCGGTTTACTTTCGTAAAACCTGGTAATCTAAAATAATTTCCAGTTTCAATTGGTGCATACGATTTGATGTTGACAAAAGGAACGGTATTGTGAAACAATGGAAAAGAAAATGGTGTTACGGGAACTTTAGGTCCATAAGCCAATTTATTCACAAATAAAAAGTCACCAACCAACAAGGTTTTTTCCATCGATCCTGTTGGAATTTTAAACGGTTCAAAAACATATGTACGAATGATGCTTGCGGCAATTAACGCAAATAAAATGGAATCTCCCCATTCTTTAACTTTTGATTTATCTCCTGGTTTTTCACGTTTTAGTGCATTAAATATCAGTGCAATCACATGGCCTAAAACAGGAAGTGAAAGCGCTAAGACTAAATGATCACCTTGTTTTCTCGTTTCCGTTTCACGGCTATTCGCCCAGTTGGTTTCTGGAAGAATTGGATCTTCATTTTTGGCGATTTTAGCAAACAATAAATACGGGAAAAAGATCCCTTGAAAAGTATCAGCTAAGGAATAATATCCAAATCGACGAATGTAAGAAACATTCAACACAGCCCACATAACGATATGTACGCCCGGAAATAACAATAAAAATGCCCAAAATGGCTTCTTGCAGGCAATTTTAAATGCAATAAAATAATTCAATCCTGGGATTAAGGCGAACCAAGAAGCATAACCCGCTTTTTTAAAGCTCAAAAACCATTGCGCCAAATAAGGATGCGCTAAAAGGATTAAATAAAAATAAAATACATTCATATGTTAAAAGTTTAATACGTCATTCATTGTGAAAACACCTTTTTTCTTTTGCAACCATTCCGCAGCAATGACAGCGCCAAGCGCAAAACCTTTGCGTGAATGCGCTTCATGGGAAATTGTGAGGGTGTCAACATCAGATTTGTAGTGAATACTATGCGTTCCAGGAACGTCGGGCTTACGGTAAGAAGTAATTCCGAGTTGACCATCAGTCGTGTAAGGATTTTTTTCTTCGCCTAAAACCCAAGAAGAATAATCTTCATTATTTTCCATGATTCCATGTGCTAATGTAATTGCTGTTCCGCTTGGAGCATCTAATTTTTGCAAATGATGAATTTCATCCATTGAAGCAGTATAATCCATTTTACCGTGCATCAATTGCGCCAATTTTTTGTTCAATTCAAAAAATATATTGACTCCAACACTGAAATTAGAAGCATACAATAAGCTCCCGTTAGCAGCAAGAGTTTTCGCTTTAATTGCTTCAAAATGTGCTTGCCACGCAGTTGTACCAACAATAATTGGAATAGCGGAATCCAAACAATATTGAATGTGATCAACAACTTTGTCAGGTCTGCTAAATTCAATGGCAACATCTGCTTCGAAAATTTCACTGGATTCAATAGGGTGTTGTGAGTTTATTTTGGAAATTATTGTATGTCCACGTTCTAAAGCAATTTCTTCAATTGCTTTTCCCATTTTCCCATATCCAATTAGTGCTATTTTCATCTTTGTAAACAAATATAAGTGATTCGAAATCGTTGGCAATAAAAATTAACGAATTTTAAAGTTAAATTTCAGGCCATATGTATTCGAACCAAAGTAAGTCGGTTCAATGTGCATGCTTAAGTCTTTAGAAATATCAAAATTCACAAAACTCGCTTCAATGTTTGCGTCAACAATTTGAAGCGCATAAACTAGACCAATACCTAAAATTGATAAATCGCGACGTCCAGCGTATTGGTCTTGCAACAAAATAATAGAATAATCATCGTATTGTGCCCATTGTGCATCTAATGTGCCACCATTTTGTCGGTTGTAATACTCCGTTTTTAAATCGTTTTGTAATGTTTGGTTTTGAATTAAATAATACGTGGTGATCCCTAAACCAGCATAGATTAATGGTACTTTCCAAAATGCTTTTTTCCGTCCTTTTGGCATTGCTAAATGGTTGTAAATCTGCCCAGCACCAGGAATAAAAGTGGATAATAATGTTGCTGTTTTAGGTGAGTGAACTTTTACTGTGTCGACTTTCGTTTGAATCGATTGTGCGAAAACATTACAATTTAAGATGAAAAAACCAATAAAAATTACTAATCGCATTAATTATTCAATAACTCAATAATTCGATTTAAATCTACCTCTGAATTAAAATTCACAATGATTTTACCATTTCCTGTTGGTGATTTTTTAATCTCTATTTTCGTTGCTAATTTATCACTCAAATGGTGTTGGAAAACGGATTGATTCTTTTCGATTTTAGGAATTACAGTTGATTTAGACGAAGTTGAAGATGTTGTTCTTGGCTCAACATATCCTTGCCGTATCAATTGTTCAGCATCACGAACGGATAAACCATCTTCTATAATTCGATTAAAAATTGCTAATTGCAAAGCTTCATCACTTGCTGCAACCAATGCTCTTGCATGACCCATTGACAAAACATTGTCACGCACACTTGCTTGAATAGCTGCAGGAAGTTTTAACAATCGTAAATGATTTGAAATACTTGGGCGTGACTTGGAAATTTTTTGTGCTAATTGATCTTGCGTTAAGTTACATTCTTCAATTAAACGTGCATAGGATAGCGCAACCTCGATTGCATTTAAATCTTCGCGCTGGATGTTTTCAACCAAAGCCATTTCTAACATCGTTTGGTCATTCGCAACACGAATGTACACAGGTACTTCAGTTAAACCAGCCAATTGTGAAGCTCTAAATCTTCGTTCTCCAGAAATTAATTGGTAATTATCTCTGCCTAATTTACGAACAGTTAATGGTTGGATTATACCGTGAATAGCGATCGATTTACTCAATTCTTCCAACGCTAATTTCTCAAAATTTGTTCTTGGATTAAAAGGATTTGCTTCGATACTTGAAATAGGTAATAATGAAACAGAACCAACACCACCATCATTTGTAGATTTTGAAGTGATATCAGTACCAGCATTTTCCAATAAAGCACTTAAGCCTTTACCAAGAGCAGAACGTTTGTTTGAATTAGAGCTCATCGTTTATTTCAATTGATTTTTCGTTGTTATCTATTTTTGTCAAGTTATTGCGTTGCAAAACTTCACGAACAAAATTAAGGTAATTAATAGAACCTTTACTTGCTGCATCGTACATTACGATTGTTTCTCCGTAACTCGGTGATTCAGCGATTTTACTATTTCTGTGAATAACCGTATCGAATACTAATTCTTGAAAATGCGTTTTAACTTCATCAACAACTTGATTTGCTAAGCGTAAACGCGTATCATACAATGTTAATAAAATCCCTTCAATTTCTAAATCGGTGTTTAAACGACCTTGAACGATTTTAATGGTATTCAATAATTTACCCAAACCTTCTAACGCATAGTATTCGCATTGAACAGGAATAATTACTGAATGAGCTGCTGTTAAGGCGTTTACAGTAATTAATCCCAATGAAGGGGAACAATCAATGATAATAAAATCGTATTTATCTTCGATTTTTTTCAATGCTAAACGCAACATTTGTTCGCGATTAGGTAGGTTGATCATTTCCAATTCAGCACCAACTAAATCGATGTGCGAAGGTAAAATATCTAAGTTTGGATTACTTGTTGTTAAAATTAAATCAGATGGATCAACATCATTAATCAAACAATCGTAAATATTGCGGTTGTTATTTGGGTCAAAACCAACTCCAGATGTGGCATTTGCTTGAGGGTCAGCGTCAACTAAAAGTGTTTTATATTCTAACACACCCAAACATCCAGCCATGTTTACAGCTGTTGTTGTTTTGCCAACACCTCCTTTTTGATTTGCAATTGCAATAATCTTTGCCATTCTAATTTAATTTTGAATGTTAAAAGTACTCGTTTGAAATTGATTTACGAAAAAAAATAGAAGAAACTATTAAACAAATGCGTGTTAAAAGTTGATAACTGTTTGTCAATCTTTGATGAAATAGATTGAAACTAAGAATAAAAATCTAAAAATTAAATTTAATGATTATTCAACGCATTGATTTTTTCTAAGACATCATCTAATCCTTCTTTGAATTTTTCAAAATCTTCTTTGTATAAAAAGAGTTTATGCTTTTGAAATTGTTCAATCCCATTATCGTCAATCGTTTTTTTACTTTCGGTTAAGGTGATATACAATTCTTCTGATTTTGTTGCTTTTACATCAAAGAAATAGGTTCTTTTTCCAGCTCTTACAACTTTTGAATAAATTTCATTGTTTTTATCTTGTTCCATAATTCTACTTCAGTTGATTGAAGCAAATATGCAATTTATTTGGATAAAATCAAAGTGCTTGATTCAGGTCGTTTTCATCCGCTAATTGTTTGGTGTACATTTCAGCATAAACACCATTCAAGGCTAATAAAGTTTCGTGTGTTCCTGACTCGATAATTGTTCCATGTTCAATTACAATTAACTTATTGGCATGGCGAATGGAAGAAATTCTATGAGAAACAATAATCGAAGTTCGCTGTTTGAATTCTTCTTTTAAATGATTTAAGATGATTTCTTCTGTTTCTGTATCTACTGCAGATAAACAGTCGTCTAACAACAATAATTTAGGATCTCTGATTAAGGCTCTTGCAATACTGACACGTTGTTTTTGACCACCACTAAGGTTCACGCCGCGTTCTCCAAGTAATGTTTCAAACTGATCTGGAAACGCACTAATATTGTCGTAAACATGTGCTTTTTTTGCAGATTCAATAACGCGTTCCATTGAAATTGCAGCGTCGTTACTTCCAAATTTAATATTGTTGGCAATGGTGTCTGAAAAAAGGAAAACATCTTGCGGCACAATGCCAGTTTGACCTCTAAATTGATCTAAGTTGATTGACTTGATTGGTTGTCCATCAATTAATAATTCTCCTGAATCAACATCTAATTGGCGCATTAACAAATTTAAAATGGTTGTTTTTCCACTTCCAGTTCTGCCAATAACGCCCAATGTTTCGCCTTTTTTCAAGGTAAATGAAATGTCCTTTAATGCCGTAATCCCTGAATTTTCATACGTATAAGAAACATTTTTAAACTCAATTCCACCTTCAAAATCAAAGGTTTCCGAAGACGTGTTCTTAATAATTGGTTCAGTCAGTAAAAATTCGTTTATACGTGTTTGGGAAGCTGCTGCGCGTTGATTGATCGAAGTTACCCAACCAATACTTGCAAATGGCCACGTAAGTTTGTTGACAAAAAAGATGAAAGCAACAATTCCACCAATTGAAATCGAGTTGTTGTAAGTTAATTCTCCTCCAATATAAATCGTTAATAAGGTACTTAATCCAATTAGAAAAACAATTGTTGGCATAAAAAACGCATTAAAAATAACCATGCGCATGCTTTTAGCTTTGTAAGTTTTGGCACTTTTATTAAATTTATCATGCACTTCTTTTTCTCTGCTGTATGCTTTTACTACTCGAATTCCCGCAAATGTTTCTTGAGCCAATGTTGATAACATAGACTGTTCAACTTGCACGTCTTTACTCATTAAATTCATTTTGGAAGATACTTTGTAAATTAAAAATGACATAATGGGCAATGGAATTAGAACAAATACGGTTAAGTATGGACTAATTTTTATCATCTGAGTAATGATCAAAATACTCAATGCAACAAGATTGATTGAATACATGATTCCGGGACCTAAATACATTCTGACTTGACTCACATCTTCAGAAATTCGATTCATTAAATCGCCCGTTGCATTTTTTTTGTAAAAAGTAAAATCCAATTTCTGGTAATGGGAATAAATCTCGTTTTTTAAGTCAAATTCAATTAAACGCGACATAACAATAATGGTTTGGCGCATTAAAAAGAGAAAAAAACCACTAATTAAAGACAAAAGCATGTAGATTCCACCAATTTTCAACGATAAATACAAGGCATCCTCAATACTTGTGATAGTGGTTGATTTCATTAAATCATCAATCGTAGATTTCACATAAAGAGGCATTTGTACACCAAAATAGTTGGAGATTACAATGAAAATTGTACCTAACAAAAGGCGCCATTTGTATTTAAAAAAATATTTGTTTAGATAGCTCAGTGACTTCATACGATTAATTTCCTATTTTTGTGCCCACGATTGCAGAACGATGCAAAAGTAGGCATTAACTTGAATTAAATTTATAACATATAGCGTTAAAAAATGTTTGAGGTAAAAAATATTGAGGATACGAATCTATTTGAAAATCCTGTGGTGGCTCAAATGAGCAAATACAACCACGAACAATTGTTGTTTTGCAATGACAATGCAACAGGTTTAAAAGCAATCATCGCTGTTCATAATACCGTTTTGGGTCCTGCGCTTGGAGGAACAAGAATGTGGGCTTACAATAATGAAATGGAGGCATTAACAGATGTTTTGCGTTTATCAAGAGGTATGACCTACAAAAATTCTATTTCAGGTTTGAATCTTGGTGGAGGTAAAGCTGTTATCATAGGTGATGCTAGAACCATGAAATCAGAAGCATTGATGCGTCGTTTTGGAAAGTTTGTAAACAGTTTAGCTGGAAAATATATTACTGCTGAAGATGTTGGAATTGGAACTGCTGATATGGTGTATGTGAACATGGAAACGAATCATGTTGTTGGTTTGCCAGGGAAAAGTGGTGATCCATCACCTGTAACAGCACACGGTGTATATGTTGGAATGAAAGCATGTGCAAAAGAACAATTTGGTTCAGATTCGTTAACGGGTAAAAAGATCGCTGTTCAAGGAGTTGGACATGTTGGAGAATACTTAGTTGCTGCTTTGGCGAAAGAAAATGCTGAAATTTATGTAACAGATATTCACGAACCTTCATTGAAACGAGTTGCTGAAAAATATGGTGCGCACATTGTTGGGTTGAATGATATTTACGATATTGATATGGATATCTATGCGCCATGTGCCTTGGGAGCAACTGTGAATGAAGATACTTTGTCTCGCTTGAAATGTTCAATTATTGCAGGTGCAGCAAACAATCAATTACAAATTGAAGATGTTCACGGACGTTTGGTTATGGAAAAAGGAATTATTTATGCGCCAGACTTCGCCTTGAATGCAGGTGGTGTAATTAATTGTTATTCTGAAGTGAAAGGTTTGTCAGCTGAATGGGCAATGACAAAAGCAGAAGAAATCTACCAAACTATTGGTAATATTGTGAAACGTTCAAAATTGGAAAATATTCCAACCTATCAAATTGCTAATAAAATGGCAGAAGAGCGAATCACAGCAATCGGTAATGTTAAATTACCATTATAATAAAATGAAATGCTAAACAGAAGACATTTAAGAATTAAAGTATTGCAAACATTGTATGCCTATTTTCAATCAAATGAGGATAATTATGGGCATTCAGAAAAAGAATTAATGCAATCTGTTGAGCGAATTTATGACTTGTATATTTACTTGTTACTAACATTTGCAGAGTTAAAGGAAATTGCTGAAAACCGCATTGAAGACAGCAAAAAGAAAATTCGCCCTTCGGAAGAAGAAACAAATCCAAATTTGAAGTTTGTCAACAATGCAATTATTCAAAAATTAGAGGAAAGTAAAACATTACGTGCAATTTCTGAAGATCGAAAAGTGAATTGGGTAGGGGATGAGCACCGTGAGATGTTTCGAAAAATCTACTTTCAATTGCGTGAAGGCGAAACATATTTCGAATTTATGAATAACGGTTCTCAAAGTTTTGATGAAGATTTATCGTTTGCTATTGAATTGTTTAAAATTGAAATTGCCAATTCACCTATTTTATACAATTTCTTCGAAGAAAAAAGTATTCATTGGATGGATGACATTGATTTGGCTTGTTCAATGGTTATCAAAACCTTAAAGTCAATTGAACTTGAGGAGCCGTTGTATTTGTTGCCATTGTATAAAGAAGATGACGATGAACAAGAATTTATCCGTCAATTGTTGCGTAAAACAATTTCAATGGACAAAGAAAATGAAGCATTAATTGATGATTTGACCAAAAATTGGGAATTAGAGCGCATTGCTAAAATGGATATTATTTTAATGAAAATGGCTCTTACAGAATTACAAATTTTCAATAACATTCCAACAAAGGTTACTTTAAATGAGTATATTGAAATTTCTAAATTTTATAGTACTCCGAAAAGTAATGGATTTATTAATGGTGTGCTAGACAAAGCAATTGACCGATTGAAGAAAGAAAAGAAAATAGTTAAAATCGGTCGAGGATTAATCAATTGAAAAAAATAATGTAAATTAGCCCAATGAAAAAATTACTTTTTATTCTTTGTTTTGGATTTATTTTAGCAGCTTGTTCATCGAACAATTCCGTTGAAGTAGGGCAAAAAACATCTATGTTGATTGATCCAGTATTTGATGCAGGTACAGTTTTAAGAGGTGAGATTATCAATGCTAAATTCATAGTAAAAAATACAGGCGAATATCCTTTGGTAATTGGAGACGTGCATGGTTCTTGTTCGTGTACAGTTGCTGAAAAACCAAGTGATATGATTCAACCTGGTGAAGAAGGAGTTATCAAAGCAATTGTAAATACTGAAAATTTTTCAGGAGGTGTAATAGCAAAATCTGTCACGATTGTTGCCAATACAGAACCATCAGTCACTGAAGTAGTTATTAAAGCAAAAGTTAAATAAATCATAAATCATAAAACAAATCAAAATGAACGGAGGATCAGGTCAAATAATCATGTTAGTATTAATGCTTGTAGTATTTTACTTTTTCATGATTCGCCCACAAATGAAAAAACAAAAAGAAATGAAAAAATTCCGTGAGCGTTTAAAAGCTGGGGATAAAGTTGTTACAATTGGAGGTATACATGGAAAAATTCTTGAAGTTGCTGATTCAACAGTTTTAATCAATGCTGAAGGTGCTAAATTAAGAATTGAGAAAAGTGCCATTGCAACTTCAACTGAAGATGTGTTAGTTGCTTAATCAACAAATAGTTATTTAAAGCCATTATCTAAAGATAATGGCTTTTTTTAAACCATTAAATAAATGAAACTACGATATCTTTTGCCCTTCATTTTAATGTTTTTTTCATGCGAGAATAATACTAAAAATTTGCAGCTTCCTGCTTCAAAGAAAATACAACATAAAAAAATAGCCGTGCATACTGCCCATAAAGAAAGTTACATCTCTGAAAAAAAAGAAAAAGAAGCACTGCAATCTCAAATTTCAACGAAATATGGGCAACAATTTTCTTTTTGTGAATGCATTCAAAAAGGTGATTCTCTTAACAAAGCATTGAAGAATAAAAAATTAACAGATAATGAGTTGGATCGATTGCTCATCCGTTTCGATGAAATTGATGAAAAATGTCAAGCCTTTCGTATAAATAATGCCAATGCAACTCCGCTAGAACGACAACGTTATTCTAGAAAAGTGAAAAAATGTTTACAATAAAAAGTTCGTTTTAGTTTGATAGTCCCTTTTTTATCTTTTTATTTGTATCTTAAACAAAATAACTATTTATGAAAAAAATATTTGTATCAACTACAATGCTTGCTGTTTTAGCACTTGCTTCTTGTGGTAAAAGTGAAGTTTGTAACTGTGCTTCTGTTGGATTGGAAATGATGAAAGAAGCGCGTGATGCTAAAATGGATCCTTCTAAAATGTCAGGTATTGAAACAAAATACAAAGCTGATTTAGAAAAATGCCAAAAATTAGGCGAAGGAAAAACTGTTGAGCAACAAAAAGCAATGGAAAAAGAATTGAAAGATTGTGCTGATTTCAAAGAAATGGAAAAAGTTTCTAAAGAAATGATGGGGAATCGCTAATCGGTTTAAAATAAAAAAAAAGGGTAGATGAATCTACCCTTTTTTTTATGCTTTAATTTTATGATCAATAATAAATTGCTCTTCTAACGTTTGTTACGTGTTTTGCTAAACGAATAACTTGTTTTGTATAACCAAATTCATTATCATACCACGCATACAAAACGACATTTTTCGAATCATTGGAAACAATTGTTGCATGTGAATCAAATACGGAACAACAGGTGTTACCAATGATGTCACTAGAAACTAATTCTGGATCATAAGAATAGAATATTTGATTCACCAACTCACCATTCAATGCGGCGTCTCTAACCAATGCATTGATTTCTTCAACAGAAGTTTTTCCATTTAATTCTAAGCTTAAGATTGCTAATGAACCATTTGGTGTTGGAACACGAACTGCATTTGCCGTCAACTTATCTTTTAAATCTGGAATTACTTTCGTTACAGCGCT
This sequence comes from Flavobacteriales bacterium, assembly GCA_947491305.1. Lineage (GTDB taxonomy): Bacteria > Bacteroidota > Bacteroidia > Flavobacteriales_D > Crocinitomicaceae > M0103. Next base: position 29,438 of record CANLIL010000017.1, read on the forward strand.
TCCAGCTCCTGTTGATGTAATTACCATGTTGATAGCAGCCGAACGACCTCTTCGCGGTTTGTTGTGCATGTTATCTAATAAATTCTGGTCATTCGTATAAGCGTGAACCGTTTCGATGTGACCTTTAACAACGCCATATTTATCATTGACTACTTTTAAAATAGGAGAGATGGCATTGGTCGTACAAGATGCAGCTGAGAAAATTGTTTCATTCTCAATGTCTAAATCTTTTTGGTTAATTCCGTAAACAACATTTGGAATTTCTTTTCCCGGAGCAGTTAGCAATACTTTAGAAACACCTTTAGCTTGTAAATGTCTTGATAATGCTTCTCGATTAGTGAAAACACCTGTATTGTCGATAACCAAAGCATTTGTAATGCCATATTGCGTGTAATCGATGTCTTCAGGGTTTTTAGAATCAATCATGTGTACGATTTGACCGTTAATAATCAACGATTTATTTGTTAAATCTTCAATTACCGTTCCTTTAAAAGCACCGTGAACAGAGTCGTTTCTTAACAAAGAAGCACGTTTGATAATGTCTGCATCAGACGAACCTCGCGTAACGATTGCTCGCAAACGCAATTGCTGTCCTTTTCCAGCTTGTTTAATCAATTCACGCGCAGCCAAACGACCGATTCGACCAAAACCATATAAAACGACATCTCTTGGTTCGATTGAAGTACTTTCACCAGCGCCAAAGTTTTTTAATTTATCTGCTAAAAAAGCCGCTTTTGAGTCATAATTGCTTTGTTCTTCTAACCATTCACTTGATAGTTTACCAATATCTAGTTTTGAAGGCACTAAATCCATTTGTAAGATTTCCTTAGCCAATTCAGAAGAAGTAAATACATCAATTGGTTTATTCACTACTTGACGCGCATATTCATGCAAGTTTAAAATTTCTGAAACGGTAACATCTGTTAAATGGTTTCTAAAAAGAACCAATTCGATTCCTTTATCATACAGTAGTTCTCCAACTTTGCTAGAAAGTTTTACAGCGGCACGTTCTCGTTCAATGTGCGACTTTAATTCATTCTCATAACCTTGAGCTGCTTTCATTTTTATTTATTATTTATCTGTTTGTAAAATTGACACTAAGTATAGTATATAAAGCAAAAAAGGCTACCCACATTGTAGGTAGCCTTTTCGCTTTCGTTATCCCAAATATGATTTGAGTAATTTATTTCGCGACGTATGTCGAAGTCTTCTAATTGCTTTTTCTTTAATTTGGCGAACACGTTCACGCGTTAAATTGAATTTAGATCCAATTTCTTCCAATGTTAAACCATGATTCATTCCAATACCAAAGAATAAACGAATAATTTCTCGTTCTTTATCTGTTAATGTGCTCAATGAACGTTCAATTTCTTTTTGTAACGATTCAGCCATCAATGCATGATCCGCTTTAGGAGAATCGGCATTTGCCATAACATCCATTAATGTACCACCGTCTTCTGAAGTTGACAAAGGTGCATCCATTGATACGTGACGACCAGAAACATTTAAACTTTCTTTGATTTTATCTTCAGGAACTTCCAATGCCTCAGCTAATTCTTCAGCAGAAGGTGGACGTTCGTATTCTTGCTCTAAACGAGAGAACGCTTTATTGATTTTGTTTAATGAACCAACTTGATTCAATGGCAAACGAACGATACGCGCTTGTTCAGCTAATGCTTGTAAAATAGATTGACGAATCCACCATACAGCATATGAAATAAATTTAAATCCACGAGTTTCATCAAATTTTTGAGCAGCTTTAATCAAACCCAAGTTTCCTTCATTGATTAAATCAGGTAAAGTTAACCCTTGATTTTGATATTGTTTTGCAACAGAAACAACGAAACGTAAATTTGCACGCGTTAATTTTTCTAAGGCTTTTTGGTCACCTTGTTTAATTTTACGGGCTAATTCTACTTCTTCTTCCGCTGTGATTAATTCCTCTTTACCAATGTCTTGTAAGTACTTGTCAAGTGATTGACTCTCACGATTCGTAATGGATTTTGTTATTTTTAGCTGTCTCATCCTGCTGTAATTCCTCTTTTTTAAATTTATAATTTGAGAAAAATTGGATGCAAAGGTACAACCAAATTACTCAGTTTTCCAAAAAAAAACGCAACTAATTTAAATTGTTACATTTTTTTTTAAAAGCATGGTTTCTCTAGATTAACCGTCAAAAACCATGCCTTTTATTCAAATTTTACAATCCAAAACCGAAATACTCTTTTTTACCACTTTCTGTCAAGACTTCCAACAAGACTCCTTTATTGCTACCGTTCAATTTAGCAGTTAATTGTTCAACGGTTTCGATGATCTCATTGTTCACTTTTGTAATCACCATTCCTTGTTCTAAACCAATTGATTTTAATTTTCCTGAATTGATCGAATTGATTTTTACGCCTGAATTGATGTTCAATTCTTTTTTCTCTTTGTTAGTTAAAGCAACGAATGTCGCACCCAACGCTAAATTTTTTGAAATCTCTTCCTTACTTACCAATTTTGTCTCTCCCTCTTTGTTGCGAAGCACCAATTCTTTAATGGTTTCGTTGTTGTTTTTTGTACGTATAGTTAAAGAAACTTTATCGCCAGGACGTCTTTTTCCAATTTCTTCTTGTAATTCGGCTACAGAATTTACTTCTTTTGAACCGATTTTCAAGATGACATCGCCGTCTTTCATGCCTGCTTCATCAGCACTTCCATTGTCATTTATTTTGGCAACAAATACTCCCTTGTTATTTGGCAATTTGTTTTTCTCTTTGATCTCTTGCGTGACATCGTTGATTTGTACACCTAAGAATCCACGTTGAACAATTCCATAATCAATCAAATCGCGCATTACTTTTTGCACCAAATTAACTGGAATGGCAAAAGAGTAGCCTGAATAACTTCCTGTTTGTGAAGCGATTGCTGTGTTAATCCCTATCAATTCTCCAGATGTGTTCACCAATGCGCCACCGCTGTTGCCGGGATTTACGGCTGCATCCGTTTGAATAAAGGATTCAATTGGAACGACATCTTTCGAACGATCGCTTAATAAATTGATGTTACGCGCTTTTGCAGAAATAATTCCAGCGGTTACAGTTGATGTTAAATTAAAAGGATTTCCAACAGCTAATACCCATTCTCCAATGTGAACTTCATCACTGTTTCCTAATCGAATTGGTTGGAATCCACTTCCTTCAATTTTTAAAACGGCAATATCTGTTGATGGATCTGATCCAACGAGTTTTGCTGAATATTTAGAATTGTCATTTAAAATAACTTCAATTTCACTTGCATCTTCAATAACGTGATTATTGGTGACAATGTAACCTTCAGATGAAACAATTACGCCTGAACCTGATCCTGCACCAAATTGTTTGAATTCTCTTCCGCCAGCGCCTGGTCCATAAAAGAACTCCTGAAATGGATCGCGTTGAAAGGACGTTTTAACGACTTTCGTTGTAACATGGACAACAGAGTTGATTGTGCTTTCAGACGCTTCAACAAAATTTGGAGCTGTGCCATTCATGCCATCTAAACCAACTGATTTTGCGTAATAATTTCTGTTTCCGTCGATAACTTCGTCGGATAAACTTGTGAATGGAGAAGAATGCAACATTAAAAATGCGCCCAATGGTAACATTCCACCCAACAATCCTAAACCAAAAAGTTTCATGTTGTTTTTCATAATTTTCAATTTTTGTATTTTTCTGAATGCAATATTAACATTTACACTTTATTTTTTAGTATGCCAATGCTGTTAAAGAATGTTAAGCAATTCCACTTTTTTTCAGTGGAAAAAATTACATTTGTAAAAATGAATTGAATGACGATTAATTTTTCAAAATACCAAGGTACAGGAAATGATTTCATCTTATTGAACAATCTAAATGGCGCGTTCAATAAAATATCTATTGCCACTATTAAATTGCTGTGCGATAGACGTTTTGGTATTGGTGCTGATGGATTGATTTTGATTCATACTGCATCAGATTTTGATTTTGAAGTGGATTATTACAATGCTGACGGTTCTAAGAGTTTTTGTGGAAATGGCGCCCGATGTGCTGTTGCTTTTGCCGAAACAATTGGTTTTTCAATTGAAAATTCTCATTTCAAAGCGATTGATGGCCCTCACACAGCGCGTAAATTGAACCAACAAATTGCATTGGATATGTTACCTGTAAAGGAAGTTATTCAATTTAACGCTGATTTTACTTTAAATACGGGTTCTCCACATTACATTCAATTTGTTCCTGATTTAGCTGCTTGTTCAATTGTTGAAACAGGAAAAGCAATTCGTTACAGCGCTTCGTTTAACAAAGAAGGAATCAATGTCAATCAAGTTGAGATTGTGGGTGAAAATCACTTGTCAATGTTGACTTATGAACGAGGTGTAGAAGATGAAACGCTTTCTTGTGGAACAGGTGCTACAGCAGCAGCAATTGCTTATGTAAACCTCAATAATCGCACTGGAAAGCAATCCATTTCTATCGATGTGAAAGGTGGAAAGTTAACTGTTCAATTGGAAGCTACTGAAAATAAAGAATTTGTAAATATTCAACTGATTGGACCTGCGGAACATGTTTTTGATGGTACAATCGAATTAACTGCATCCGATGTTTAAAGCAAATTCAGTTTTCTTGCGTGTGGTTGAACCTCATGATGCTCCTTTGTTATTATTATGGGAAAACAACCCACAACATTGGAAAGTAACAGATACAGAAGTTCCTTTTTCGATGCAAGCTATTTTGCAATTAATAGACCAGCAACAACAAATTCGAATGACAGGTCAATTGAGAATGATGATTTGTTTGAATGAAACGGAAGAAGCAGTTGGTGCAATCGATTTGTACGATGTTGATTTCAAAAATAAAAATGCTGCAATTGGAATATTAATTGGTGACGCAAAAAATAAAAAGAAAGGGTATGCGGCTGAAAGTCTTGTTTTAATGCAGGAATACGCTAAAAATAGTTTAGAATTATACAATTTATATTGTTCAATTCAAGCAGATAATGAAGCGAGTATTCACTTATTTGAAAAAATTGGATTTAAAAAAATTGGCACACGAAAAGAATGGTTTTTAATGAAAGGTCAACGCGTTGACGAAATATTGTATCAATTATGTCTAAAAAAATAATTTACGTTGGAATTGCGGTTGCATTAATCGCTGGTATAGTTGTTTTTCCTAAATTCATGTTGTTTTGGAACAGTCGTAAAACAACCGAAAACACAATCTCAACAGAATTTTTGATCGATTCAAAAATGAATTTGGTTCAGTTGGCTGAAAAATTACAAGCCGTTGGAATTATAGACAATAAAGACGCATTCATTGCAGTGGGAGATTACAAAGGAATGACAGCTGAAAACATTGCGATTGGTAAATATATCATTGAACCAGCGACAGAATTTCGCAATGTTTTAAATGGTTTTAAATTAAACACTGCAGGAAATGGAAACAATGAAGTTGAAGTGGATGTTACGTTTAATAATTGCCGAGATATTTATCAAATGGCTGGAAAAGTGTCTAAAACATTAATGATTGACAGCACCAAATTGGTTCAATTTATTGAGGATGAAGCGACGTTAGAGAACTATCAAATGAACAGCGGAGAAATTCCTGTTTTGTTTTTACCAAATACGTATAAAATGTATTTTGATACGGATGAGAAAACATTTGTACAGCGCATGGCGGATGAATTTAAGCGCTTTTGGAACGATGAACGTTTAAGTAAATTGAAAGAAGTTGGATTAAAGTATCCATCTGAAGCGGTAACATTAGCAAGTATCGTTTATTCTGAACAAGGAAGAAATAAAAGCGAATGGCCAATTATTGCAGGTTTGTATTTGAACCGCATTCAACAAGGAATAAAATTACAATCCGATCCAACGTTTAAATTTTGTTGGGGAGATCAATTGAAAGGGGTGCAACGTTTGTTGAATGTTCATCGTGATATTGATTGCTTATACAATACTTACAAAATCATGGGATTACCTCCGGGTCCAATTTGTATTCCACCAACAGAAGTGGTTGATGCTGTTTTAAATCGCGATCCAAACAATTATATTTTTATGATGGCGAAGGCTGATTATTCTGGTTTACATGATTTTTCAGTGGAGTATTCCAAACATAAAATGTATGCTGAGAAATACCAACGTTGGTTGGCAAATGAATTGAGAAACTAGACTTGCGATGGAACAAAAACGTAGAAAATTCTTAAAAATTGGCTTACTTGGATTAGTTGCAGGAATTGTAAAGCCTGTACTTGCGACTTCAACTGAAGTTTCGAATGCGCCATTAAAAACACCGAAGTTAATCGGTAAAAAGCCAATTGTTATTTCAACTTGGAATCACGGTTTAGCAGCGAATTTAGGTGCTTGGGAAGTTTTGTCTAAAGGAGGAAAGTCAATTGATGCCGTGGAAAAAGGAGTGATGGTTACTGAATCTGATGCTACCAATCGAAGTGTTGGAATCGGAGGAATGCCAGATCGCGATGGTCACGTTACGCTTGATGCTTGTATTATGGATGAACAATCGCGTTGCGGAGCAGTTGGTTGTTTGGAAGGAATCGCGCATCCAATTTCAGTAGCACGTGCCATTATGGAAAAAACACAGCATGTAATGTTGGTTGGTGAAGGGGCGAAGAAGTTTGCGTTGGATCATGGGTTTTCAACAATTAAAACACCGATTCCTGCAGTAAAAGAAGCCTATTTGAAATGGAAAAAGGAAAATAAGGACGTTTTTAAAAAACCCGTTATCAATCACGAAAATCACGATACGATTGGAATGTTGGCATTGGATAGTGCAGGAAATTTGAGTGGTTCGTGTACAACGAGTGGTTGGGCGTTTAAATTACCCGGACGCTTGGGCGATTCTCCAATTATTGGTGCAGGTTTATTTGTTGACAATGAAATTGGAGCGGCGTGTGCAACTGGTTTAGGCGAAGCAATCATTCGTGTTGCTGGAAGTCATACGGTTGTTGAATTAATGCGACAAGGTCATACGCCACAAGAAGCGTGTCAATTGGCGGTGGAAAGAATCATTTCTAAACACAAAGATTTAACAGGCTTGCAATGTGGATTCATTGCCTTGGATAAGCAAGGAAATGTGGGAGCGTATTCCATTTTTAATGGATTCAATTATGCTTTAAAAACTTCCGATGAAGAGAAATTAGTGGATGCTACTTACAATCGAAAATGGTAAAAAAACTAATTTATAGTTTGATGTTAATAATTGGTTGCATGCATGTAATCAATGCACAAGAACAGCTAAAATGGGAATTATATCATCCGGTAAAAAAGGAATGGTTACCAGCTGGAACACATGGTTCGGTTCAAGAAAAACTAATAGATAGAGGGGAGTTGCCAGATCCTTATTTCGGAAAGAATGAAAATTTATTTGCTTGGATTGAAGACCATAAATGGATTTTCCGTTCGACCCTTGAATTGAGCAACGAACAATTGTCTGAAAAATCAATTGAACTTCAATTTCCTGGAATCGATACGTATGCAGCAATTTATTTAAACGATTCTTTGATTGGTTTCACAGACAATGCGTTTCATCCATTTCAGTTTGACATTAAAAAATATGTTCATATTGGAAAAAATAAACTAGAAGTTATTTTTACGCCGCCGGTTTTAATGCATCAACAGCGTTACGAAACAGAACGTTTTCATTATCCTGCGCCCAACGATGTGCATCAAATTGCAATTGCTTCGTTGACTCGTAAACCTCAGTATCAATTTGGTTGGGATTGGGCATTACGCATGAATACGATTGGATTTTTAAAACCGGTAAAAGTTACAGCGTTGAGTCATCCTCAAGTTGCGAACGTTCAAATAACAACCGATAAACTTTTGAATGACAGAGCTATTGTGTCTTTTACATTGTTTTTTCAATCAAAAACAACAGAAGAATTAACTTGGACAAGTAATCTATTTGGAACATTAAAAATTCCAAAAGGGGTTTTGTTCTTCAAAAGAACCGAAATCATTGAAAATCCTGATTTGTGGTGGCCAAGAGGTCAAGGAAAAGCGTTTTTGTATAACGATTCCTGGAAATTAACAGCTAATGAACAAGAAATTTGGAGCGTTCAAAAACGATTTGGTGTGCGAACAACTCAACTAATACAAGAAAAAGACCAATGGGGTACAAGCTATGTGTTGAAAGTCAACGATCGACCAGTTTTTTGTAAAGGTGGCGATTACATTCCACAAGACATGTTTCCTGCTCGTGTAACCGATCAAATGTTACAAGAAATGGTGCAGCAAATGGTAAAAGCCAATTTCAACATGGTGCGTGTTTGGGGTGGTGGTTATTATCCTGAAGAAGCTTTTTTCAATGCATGTGATGAAAACGGAATCATGGTGTGGCAAGATTTTATGTTTGCTTGTGCGATGTATCCAGGTGATTCAGCGTTTTTAGCGAATGTGAAACAAGAATTAGATTTTCAAATTCCCCGCATTTCTTCCCATTCAAGTGTAGTACTTTTCAATGGGAATAATGAAGTCGATGTAGCTTGGAAAAATTGGGGTTTCCAATTGAAATACCAATTAATCGGTAAATCGGTCACTGAAATTGAAAAAGCGTACGATGATTTATTTAAAAAATTAATTCCAACTACCTTAACTACTTTTTCAACGATACCATACATTCATACTTCACCTTTGAGTAATTGGGGGAAAGATGAGTTTTACAACCATGGAACACAACACTATTGGGGTGTTTGGCACGGGAAGGATCCACTCGAAAATTTTGCTAAAAAAATTGGACGTTTCAATGCTGAATATGGATTTCAAAGTTTCCCAGAAAAAGCAACGATAGCAACGTTTTCAACTGAAAAAGATTGGGATTTGAATTCAGATGTAATGAAACACCATCAAAAAAGTTATGTTGGAAATGGCATGATTTTAAAACATGCGAAAATCTTGTACGGAGAACCTAAAAACTTTGACGATTTCGTTTATTTATCTCAATTAACACAAGCCAAAGCAGTTGGTTTAGCGGTAAATGGACACCGTTTGGATGCGCCAAGATGCATGGGGACACTTTATTGGCAAATAAACGATTGTTGGCAAGCACCAACATGGTCAAGCATCGATTATTTTGGTAATTGGAAAGCCTTGCATTACGAAATCAAAAAAGATTACGAAGACATCGCTGTGTTGAGTAAAAACAATGCTGTTGGTAAGACGATTTATTACCTGTATTCTGATTACTATTTACCTTTTGAAACTACGGTTCATTCAACGGTTTTCGATTTATCTGGAAAAATCCTTTTTCAGCAAGATAAAAAGATTGAATTAAAAACCTTTGAACATCAACAACTCATTGAAGCATGTGATTTAGAAAAGTTCGCTGATAAAAATTGTTTGGTGCAATTTGAATGGATTTCAGTAAAAGGTCAACAGCTGATTCGAAATTATCCCCAAATCCCGAAAAAGCGAGATAAATGTGATGAATCGAAGGTTAAAATTACCCTTTTGTCAATCAATGAAACGAATAAAACAGCTGAAATAATAATTGAAAACAATGAATTCGTCGCTGATTTTTGGTTGCAATCTTCTAAAAAAGGCGTTCGATTTGATACTAACTTCTGTCATTTTTTACCAGGAAAACATACCATTCAAGTGACGTTTGAAGACTTACCAAAACAAGAAGATTTTCAATTTACCTATCAATAAGCGTAATATTTCAACGTACAACCTAATTTTTAGATATTTCCCTTTGAAAATAGTACCATGGTAACTACTTTTGTACCATGAAAATTGAAGATGAAATTCAAACTCGTTTTAAAACGCCTCAGCAAAAAGCAATCATCAACATTCGCTATACATCCAACTTTTTAGGAAATATACAGAATTCTTTGATGGATCAATATGGGTTGAGCATGGCGCAATTCAATATTTTACGCATTTTACGTGGAGCGAAAAGCGCAATAAATGTTCAAACGGTGAAAGAGCGTATGATTGAAAAATCGCCCAACACGACGCGTTTAATGGATAAATTAATTGAAAAGGAATTAATCGAACGCACACGATGTACCAAAGATCGACGCGTTGTTTATGTGGAGATTTCAAAAGATGGTTTGGCTATTTTAAAAGCGATAGATGACAATTCAGATATTTTGAATATGATTCAAGTTGGATTAAGCGATGAGGAATCTACAATTCTAAGTGAATTGTTGGATAAAGTTCGCAATCATTACCACAAGAAATAACTTATTATCCTTATTTTTACACGCTCAATTACGATTTTATAAAAAAGACAAATCCATGTTCAAGATAGTACTTACAACTAGTTTTTTATTCATACTTATTACAGGATTTTCACAAGGAAAAGCACCTCAAGCTGAAGGTGTAATTATCGGTAAAATAATAGACGACAGCACCAATAAGCCCATCGATTATGCTTCTATAAAATTGTTTTCCATAAAAGATTCAACATTAAAAATGGGGATTTTTACTAACGCTTATGGGAAATTCAACCTCGAGCAAGTACCTTATGGAAATTATTATATAAAAATTACGTACACGGGTTACGAAACAAAACAAATCTCAGATGTTGCTGTTTCTGCATCAATTAAGATTGCAAACATCGGAACTGTTCAATTAAAACCGCTCAATTTTAAAGAAATTGGTGAAGTTAAAGTTGTTGGGAAATTAGATGTATTGAAAGCTGGTATTGATAAAAAGATTTACAATGTTGGACAAGATTTATCAGTAAAAGGAGGTTCTGCAAATGATGTATTGAACAACATTCCATCTGTTCAAGTCGATCAAGATGGCGGTGTAACATTAAGAGGAGATGGGGGAGTGACCATTTTGATTGATGGTCGACCAAGTTCTTTGTCTGGAGGAAACGGTAAATCATTGCTTGATGCCTTGCCTGCTGGTTCAATTGATCGCATTGAAATTGTAACTAATCCTTCCGCTAAATACGACCCAGATGGTACTTCAGGAATCATCAACATCGTTTTGAAGAAAAATAAATTAAAAGGATTCAATGGTTTAATCAATGGAAGTGTTGGTTCTGGAAATATCAAAACTGGAAATGCAGTGGATGGTTCTGTTTCTTTGAGCTATCGAAATTCTAAGTTCAATGTCTTTGGATCGTATACAGAACGTTATACTGAAGGCTATAGAGATAATTACTCGTATTCTCAAAAAATTAGTACTGCTAACGATACGAATAAATTAATTCAAAATAGAGCAGGAACGGATTTAAATACGAGTCACACCTTCCGTTTAGGCGCTGAATATTATTTTAAACCAAGAAATGTATTGAGTTTTTCAACAACGGGAAGTTTAGGCGAAAGAAATCGTTCTGGAGACCAATGGAACTCATCGTTTTCAGGTGAACAAACTCAAACGGCCTTGTGGAAACGCTATTCTTCTGATCCATCGCAACAAAAAAATGCGGATTTCAATTTGAACTATAAATACGATTTAAAAAATGACCGAGGTAATTTAATTGTCGATGTGAATCAATCGTTGGGGGAAGATAACATTCAAGGTTATTACACCCAAGGTTCTTATAATTTTGATTATTCTCCACAGTCAGCACAAGAATTAAGACAACAATTGAATAACAAAGAAAAAAACAATGTTACTTCAGCACAATTAGATTTTACGTATTTGTTACCAAAGCAAAATGCTCGAATTGAAACGGGTGCAAAAATGATCGCACGTAGACAAAATGTAAACACGTATTCTGAGGCGTACGATACTTTGTTGGGTGCTTTTGTAGAAAGTAACATGGCTAATTTTGAATACGCGTACGATGAAAATATTTTCAGTGCGTATGGAATCTTTGGTCAACAACTAAAAAAGTTCAAGTATCAAGCGGGTGTTCGTTTAGAGAAAGCTTACCAAATCCCAAATTTAATTTCAGATACCATTCGCATTGTCAACGATTATTTTAATTTCTTCCCTTCAGCACACATTCGTTACGCTATAACAGATAAATCAGAAGTGAGTTTGAGTTATTCACGCAGAATCACACGTGCCAATTCAGGCGATTTGAATCCATTTACCAGCTATGCAGACCCGTTCAATTTACGTGCTGGAAATCCTTATTTACAACCTGAATTCATTAATTCTTACGATTTAGGATACAGCATTGAAAAACAAAAATTCTCTTTTACTGGAAGTGTATTTTACCGCCAAACGTCCGATATGATCACACGTTACCGTACAATTGATGAAAACAATGTTTCAACGATGACAATGGTTAATTTATCCGGAAGTAATGCATACGGAGCTGAAATTGTGTTTGTTTTTAAACCGTATAAATGGTGGAGAAATACCTTCTCTTCCAATGCGAATTACACGGAATATTTATCAGATGGTTCTGTACAAGTATTTAACAATGGCGGTTTTAACTGGAATTTTAAATGGTCATCATCGGTTGAGTTTTGGAAAAGAACGGCAACGTTGCAGTTGAATGTCAATTACAACGGTCCGAGAGTTTCCGTACTTGGTATTGTGCAACGTAGAGGTCCGATTGACATTTCTTTTGAAAAAACATTTAAAGATGGTAAATGGTCGTTAGGTGCTAGATGCACAGATATTTTAGACCGTCAAGGGTTTTATTTAGTGATCGATCAACCATCCATTCAACAAGATACAGAGTTTAAATGGTTGACACGAAGATTTTACATCACCTTCTCGTATAAATTTGGGAAATTAGAAATGTCTAAAGGTTCCAAAGGTGGAGCAGGTGGCGATGGTGGTTTTGATATGTAATTGTTAAATAGTTGAAGGATGCGTTTTAATTTATCGGAAATAACAGAATTAATTAAAAGTAGGAGAACGATTTATCCTGAGCAATTCAGTGATCGAAAAGTTCACAAAGAACAAATAGATTTGATTCTGAACAATGCTCAATGGGCACCAACGCATGGCAATACACAGCCTTGGCGCTTTAAAGTGTTTATGGAGGAAGGTCGCCAAGTGTTAAGTGATTTCTTAGCTGAAACGTATTTGAAATTAACGCCACCGGAAGCACAAAACGACCTAAAATTGGCTAAAATGATGAAACGTCCGATGCAAGCATCTGCAGTTATTGCTGTTTGTATGGAACGTCAGCCAACTGAAAAGATTTTAGAAATCGAAGAAATTGAAGCTGTTGCGTGCGCCATTCAAAACATGCATTTAACGTGTACCGCTTATGGTTTAGGAGGTTTTTGGGCGACACCAAAATTAATCTATTCGCAAGAAATGAATGAATTTTTAAAGATTGGTGCGAAAGATAAATGCTTGGGCTTGTTCTACATAGGTTATCCTGCAATTGATTGGCCAGAAGCGCACAGAAAACCGCTTGAATATACGACCGAATGGATCAATGGTTGATACATTTTAATCAATCCAATAAAATAGATTACTAAAAAATGCGTTTTTTGTAAGGATGAATAAGATTCGAATTTTACTTTTTTTATGTTGCTCATTTCAGCTTTTTGTTGTTTTCGGACAAGAAGAGGACGATGATTCTTACGAGAGAAAAGACAAATTCCCCTCTTATTTTGGGTTTCAAGTGCGACCGCTTTTACCAACGCAATTCATTGGAAACCCAATTACAACTATTCAACAGCCCGTTTTTTCTACATCATTGACACAAACCTATGGGTATTCAATTGGTGGAATTGTTAGGGCTGGTTTCACAAAACGATTGGCGGTAGAAACCGGAATTCATTACAACATTCGGAAATTTGATGTCGACATGTCCATTCCTGATTCTGCCTTATATGCAAAAAATGACTTAACCTTTATAACATTTGAAATTCCCATCAATTTATTGGTGTACATTCAAATGAGTAAAAAAGTCTATGCTTCAACTGCGTTGGGTGTTGCCATGACCTTTAAACCAACAGATGTTGGGATTTTAACCTTGCCAGGTGGCTCCAATACCTTTGCACATACAGGATTTGCACAGCGCAAATTTGTACTCGATTTTGATGCGCATTTTGGCGTTGAATACAGAACTGAAAAAAAAGGTTTTTTCTATTTAGGAGGCGCAGCTAAAATCCCATTTTCGCCCTTATTTGATTTAATTGCAACCTACAAATACCAAGGAAATAAAACAACCTATTACGGCGTGGTGGATGGTTCGTTTTTGGCGATTGAATTAAAGTACTTTTTCCACAATACGCGCAACAAAGGCGAACAATTTAAACCCGGACCAATAGAATGAGTCAGCAAAGAATACAAGAGCTTGTTACCCAATTTAACTTGCAAGCACATCCAGAAGGAGGTTTTTATTCAGAAACCTACCGTTCAGATCAGCTTACTGCTTCCCAAGATCGAAATCTAGTAACGTGCATCTACTTTTTGTTAACGTCTGAAAATGTATCCAATTTTCACCGCATAAAAAGTGATGAAATGTGGTTTTTTCACGAAGGAAGTTCCTTAACCGTTCACACCTTAGATCCACAAAATGGCCATCTTCAACATGCTGTAGGCAATGAAATTCAAAAAGGACAAACCCCACAATTAGTAGTTCCAAAAAACACCATCTTTGGTTCTTCCGTTACCGATGAAAACAGCTATTCGTTTGTGTCGTGTGTGGTTGCACCAGGTTTTGATTTCAATGATTTCGAATTGTTCACCCGAGATGCATTGTTAG
>CANLIL010000018.1 GCA_947491305.1 Flavobacteriales bacterium
CTTTCAAAGCGCATTCTTTAGTTAAACTTCCAGCTTTTTTTAGCGACAATTGCATCTTTCAACAAACTACAACCATTAAAATCTGGGGAACTGGAATACCTAAGAAATGTGTAACCGTTCATTTTTCGTGGAACAAAGACGAACAAACGGTAAAAATCAACGAAAATGGGACATGGGAAATGACATTTCAATCTCCCAAAGCAAGTTTTATAAAACATGAAATAATATTGAATGATGGCGATCAATTAAAACTAAGTAACGTATTATTTGGAGAAGTTTGGTTGTGTTCGGGTCAATCCAATATGGAGATGCCATTAAAAGGTTTTCCCAATCAACCTATCGCATTGGCAGATTCAATCATTATGAGTTCTCCAGACTTAGAAAGCGGCATACGATTTTTTACAGTTAAAAGAAATACAGCTTCTATACCAAGTTCTGAAATAAAAGGAAAGTGGCTAATTAATTCCTCAAAAAATCTTGCAAATTTTAGCGCAACAGCCTATTTTTTTGCTTTAAAGCTGCAAAAAGAATTAAAAATTCCAATTGGAATTATCAATTCTAGCTGGGGTGGAACACCTATTGAAAGTTGGATTCCTACAACGATGAATCAACAATTTTCAGATTACGACACGACGACTATTTACAATGAACCTTCAAAATTACCGGCTCGATTGTACAATGGCATGATTCATCCATTAAAAGATTATAAAATAAAAGGATTTGTATGGTATCAAGGTGAAGCAAATACAGATCGTTATGCAACTTACGAACAGAAATTAACGGAACTTATTCAACAATGGCGCAGTGATTGGAATTTGGGTGATCTTCCATTTTTCTTGGTTGAAATAGCTCCTTATCTTTATCAAAATGGATTAAATGCTCCACGGTTGCGAGCAGCACAATTGAAAGCATCCATAACTAACAACACTATTGGAATTGTTTGCACCAACGATCTTGTTTCAGAAAATGATTCGTTAAACATTCACCCGCCCCGAAAAAAAGAAATTGGTGATCGATTGGCTAATTTGGCATTATTAAATACGTATCAAATGAGTTCAATTAATGCATTGAGTCCATCGTTTAGTAATTCAATTACACAAAAAGAGACCATGATTTTAACACTCAACAATGTATATGATAGCATTCTTCCAATGATGGACTATTTTGGGTTTGAATTAGCTGGTGAAGATGGTATTTTTTACCCTGCAAAAGCAATCTTATCCGAGAACAAGCAACAATTTTACCTCACTTCTGAAAAGGTATTGTTCCCGCTGAAAGTAAACTATTGTTTTAAAAATTTCCAACTTGGCAATGTAAAAAACAGTGCGGGACTTCCATTATTTCCTTTTAGTTCAGCAGAATGAATTGTGAATAATTATTAAAAACTATCTATTTAATCGTTGTATCCTACTTAAAATGAAGCCGTAACTTTACAAAAAAAACAACTATGAAATTTTTTATCGACACAGCAAATTTAAACGACATTAAAGAAGCCAATGATATGGGTATTTTGGATGGTGTTACAACCAATCCATCGTTAATGGCGAAAGAAGGAATTACGGGTGAACAAAATATTTTAGACCATTATATGGCGATTTGCAAAATTGTAGATGGACCTGTAAGTGCGGAAGTAATTTCTACAGATTATGAAGGAATGGTGCGTGAAGGAGAACATTTAGCTTCGTTGCATAAAAACATCGTAGTTAAAATTCCTATGATCCCAGAAGGAATTAAAGCGATTAAATATTTCTCTGGAAAAGGAATCAAAACAAATTGTACCTTGATTTTCTCAGCAGGACAAGCATTGTTAGCTGCAAAAGCTGGAGCAACTTATATTTCTCCTTTCTTAGGAAGATTAGATGATGTTTCAACAAATGGATTAGACTTAATTGCTCAAATTCGTTTGATTTATGACAATTATATGTTTGACACTCAAATATTGGCTGCATCCGTTCGTCACCCAATGCACATCATTAACTGTGCTGAAATTGGTTCAGATGTTATGACAGGACCATTGAGTGCAATCAAAGCATTGGCAAAACATCCGTTAACAGATATTGGTTTGCAACAATTTTTAGCAGATCACGCGAAAGGAAACAAATAATTAAAAAATCACAAGCAAAAAAAGGGGAATTTTACTTCCCCTTTTTTTTATTCTCTAAGTTTTATAAATTCTTTGATTTTCTCATTTTCAATTAGAACAGTTAAATTGTAATAGACAATTTTCCATTCATTACCATTGTATCGAAGAATTCCTGCTCCTCTGCAACCTTTCATCCAAGTAGCTAAATCTTCATCAAACCAAGCCATTTTTTGATCTTCTGAAAAATTCCATTTACGATTTGACGCTTTAAAATCCCACGCCTTTCCTTTTTCAAAATAAGGCAATGAAAAATCCATAAATTGTTGTTTATCCCAACGCTCGTTTGGCGCAGTTCCCAAAAAAATAAATGAATCGCCCGTTTTTTCAAAATACGCGTTGAAATCAGCTTTTGTTGCAGCTAAATGCCAAGCATCAAGTAATTGATTCAATTGTGTTTCTAGCTTATTTTGTGCAAAACTAACAAAGCTTAAAACGATGAATACTGCGCTGAAAAATACGTTTTTGTTCAACATTAATTCATTGATTTTGTTTTTTCCAACTCCATACACATTTTCACAGCATTTAAAACATTCACAACTCCACCTGTCACAGACAAGGTTGCGAAATCAGCTTTTTGATCTGTTCCTGGAACGATTTGTTGTGTTCCTTTGTATGATTTTGCAGACTTTAACATTACTTCTTTAATTTCAAGCATTGTTAACGAAGGAAAATAACTTTTCAGTAATGCAGCAACACCTGCAACCATAGGCGCAGCCATTGAAGTACCTTGTAATTTTGCATAACTACTTTGAGGAACAGTGTTGTAAATTTCAAAACCAGGTGCAAAAACATCTACCTTGGTAGTGCCATAATTTGAAAACGAAGCCGCTAATTGTTCTTTTGGATTGCGAGTAGATGCACCAATTGTGATAAAGTGTTTCAATGGTTCTTTTTGAAAACTGTATTGAGCCATTGGGAAATTAGGATCAATTTCCATATTAGCATTGTCGTTTCCAGCAGCATGCACTAATAAAACACCTTTTGCATCCGCATATGCAAAGGCATCGCTTACTTCTTTTTGGTACATTGAATAGGATTTTCCAAACGACATGTTAATGATTTGAGCGCCATTATCAACAGCATATCGAACAGCCAATGCAACATCTTTATCATGTTCATCACCATTTGGAACAGCACGTAAGACCATTAAAGAAACATTTTCAGCAACACCTTCTCCGCCTAATTTGTTTCCTCTAACTGCACCAATGATTCCGCCAACATGTGTTCCGTGCATTGCATCTGGACCTTCAACATCGTTATTTCCATAATTTTTATCCGAGAAATCAGCAGAATTATCACCAATAATCGCACGGTCATCAAAATCAACATTCAAGTTAAAATTGACCATTTGTTCCAATTGCTTTTTCTGATCTGCCATATCTTTTTCATTGAACTGGTCAGTTTCAATGGCTATTGCAAATTCTTTCAACTGAATTAATTCCATTGAAGTAGGCTGCCATTTTTCTAAATCTTTTAAAGTGTATTTTTCTTTTTTCAATTCTTTCGCAACCATTGAAGGCACTTGTTTTACCATCATTTCAATCATTGGCAATTGATTCAAATACCCTTCGTATTCTTCTTTCTCTTTGTTAACTTCTTCTTGAACTTTCAAAAACAAGTTGTATTGTTCTTTTTCTGAAGCACCTAGATTTGCAGGATCAATTCCTTCAAACTGTTTAGATAGTTTTTTTAGAATTCTCGTTTTTTCCAAACAAGCTTCATTTAAATTTTCTCCTTTTGCATTTCCTAAAAAGCTCCATCCATTGACATCATCAACGTATCCATTTTTGTCATCGTCGATTCCATTTTTAGGAATTTCATTTTTATTCACCCATATTTTCCCTTTTAAATCCTCGTGTTCAATGTCAATTCCTGAATCGATAACTGCAACAACAACATTGTTAGATTTTTTAGATTTTAATTTTTTATAGGCTTTGTTTGTTTGCATTCCTGTTCCGTCGCCATTGTACCAATTCAATATTTCTTTCGTACTTTGAGCAGATAAAAAGTTAGAGATTCCTATTGCAAAAATCGTAAAACTTAATTTTATTATAATTTTCTTCATTTTTAAACTTTATTTGATTCAAAAATACAATAAAATATAATTTAATTCTTGGAATTTTATTAACGTAAAGTTGTTATTTTTAACCTGAAATAAAATTATCGCTATGAAAAGATTACTATTTTATGTTTTTATCACCATTCTTGTTTTCAACAACACGGCCAAATCTCAAATAAACACAAAATTCGGATTTAAAACATATTTAGAAAAACAGCCTACAACGCTCACTACTTTTTGTGTTCCAAATGATATACAAACGACCGCTTTGTTACACAAACATCACATTACCATTAAATATTCTTCTAAAAATTGGCATTTCATAACAACCACAGCTAAATGGATAGATGAATACACAAAAAATGGACAGCTTAATAATTACTATTTTGAACATGCTCCTCCAATGGCTTTATCAGATACAGCATTGGTTTTAAACAACATCAAACCTGTACATTTAGGATTAGGAGGCTTACAATCTCCTTACACTGGAAAAGGCGTTATTATAGGATATGTCGATCAAGGAATTGATTGGAATCACCCTGACTTTATTGATTCTAATGGTCACACACGCGTTCTTCGTTATTGGGATCAAAGTACAAATATAGGAGGAACTATTCCGCAACCTTATAATTATGGTATTGTTTGGGATAGTGCTCAAATAAATGCTGGTTTATGTACCAGTACAGAAGAAAGTTCCGCTCACGGTTCAACTGTTGCAGGAATGGGTTCGAGTAATGCGCGCGCCAATGGTCAAGCAATGGGTGTAGCACCTAACTCAATGATTATCATGATTGAAACCAATTTTAATTTAAACAATTGGAGTTTAACTGTCGCCGATGCTTGCGACTATGTTTTCAAGGTTGCTGATTCTCTCGGAATGCAAGCTGTAATGAATTTAAGTGTTGGTTCATATTTGGGAAGTCACGATGGACGAGATCCAGCAGCAGAATACATGGATTCATTGGTAAGTGCAAAAAGTGGAAGAATTATTGTGTGTGCCGCCGGAAATGCAGGTGCTAAAGGAAAATACCACGTTACAGGATTCCCAACTGTGGACACTTCATTTGTTTGGATTAAAAACAATACGAGTACGAGCGCTGCTTTTGGAGCCAATAAAATCTATTTCGATCTTTGGTCAGACACTATCAATGCGAATTATGAATTTGCATACGAAGCGGATTTACCAGCACCATTTTATACCAAAAGAGCAACAACGACTTTCAAAAGTGCATTAGCGAATTTCCCAACTAATCCAATTTATGATACACTTTACAATCTAGCAGGACAGCGAATTGCTACAATTGAAACGTACAAAGAATTCATGAACGGAAATGTTCACATTGAAAGTTATTTCAGCAATGTGGATTCTACCAATTACATTTTTCGATTTAAAACGAAAGGTTCTGGATCCTACGACATGTGGAGTGGCGCTTGGATCGGATTAAATGATTTTATAACAACATTACCGCCAATTTCTGTTGTCCAAGATATTAATCAATACAACATGCCAGACACTTTACAAACGCTCGTTTCCAATTGGGCATGTTCAGAAAAAATGATTACGGTAGCTAACATGCGCAACCGCAAAACACACACTACAAAAAACAATGTTGTTCTAACCACAGACAATACACCAGTTGGAAAATTGAGTTTGAATTCCAGTAAAGGTCCAACAAGATTAAATGCATTAAAACCTGACATTACAGCAGCTGGAGATATTTCATTAACGGCGGCACCACTTTGGTTATTGAATAATTCTGCTTATAATAATTCCGTAGATATTGATGGTTGGCACGCTAGAAATGGCGGCACTTCAATGGCTTCACCAGTAGTTGCTGGATTTGCAGCTTTGTATTTAGAAAAATGTAGCAAAGCAAATTATGCATCTTTTAAAAATGACATTATAGCCACTGCAAGTGGTGATAATTTCACGGGTGTTTTACCTAATTATGGATATGGAAATGGAAAGTTAAATGGTTTAAATGCACTGTTAATGAATGAATTTACTGGTTCAATTCAAGGTCCAGATTCAATTTGCTCTGTGGCTACATTACAAGCTACAGCTTCAAATCCTATTGGTTTTGTATACTGGTCGGACGGTTCAGGTGGTGTTAATCCGGAAATTTATTCAGGTGGTGCTTATTCCGCTACAATTTTCAATACAAAAGGATGTAGTTTTAAAACAGACACCATTCAAATTTTGCAGTTAACAACAAATTCCATTCAACCAATTGTTCAA
The DNA here is from genome assembly GCA_947491305.1 of Flavobacteriales bacterium. Classification (GTDB taxonomy): domain Bacteria; phylum Bacteroidota; class Bacteroidia; order Flavobacteriales_D; family Crocinitomicaceae; genus M0103. Next base: position 6,442 of record CANLIL010000018.1, read on the forward strand.
AATGGTCAAATTTTAAGTACAGTAGCTCCAAATTACCAATGGACCTTAAATGGTGTAGACTTAATTGGAGAAACAAATGCTAACTTACAAATTACACCGCCTTATGGAATATATACCTGTTTCACAACAAGTATTGATGGTTGCATAACTGAAACAGTTCCTTTCGAACCATTTTTAGGTATTAATGAACTCGAAATGAATCAAATAATTCTGTATCCTAATCCAACCGAAGATAATTTTTCTTTACATTCCACAACGGATATAAAATTAGATAAAATCACAGATGTTAACGGTAAAGAAATGGAAATAAATGAGTTAGAACAAAATTATTTTTCAGTTACTAGCTATTCTAAAGGAGTTTACACCGTATTTTTAACCTACAACAATAAAAAGATACATCTTAAATTGATAAGAATGTAAATTACTTGCAAAGAATTTCTATTTTTGATGTCGAATAATATAAGATAAATGAATTTAACAGGAATTATTGCCATTTCAGGAAGACCAGGTCTTTTTAAAGTTATCGCACAAGGTAAAAACAGTATCATTGTGGAATCATTAATTGATAAAAAACGTTTTCCAGCATATGCAGCGGATCGTATTTCAGCATTAGATGATATTAGTATTTACACGTATGATGAAGATGCTCCATTGAAAGAGTTGTTAGCTGCAATTTACAAAAGAGAAAATGGTAATGAATGTCCTTCTCACAAAGAAGATATTTCTGTTTTACAAAGTTATTTGATTGATTTGTTGCCAAATTATGACCAAGAGCGTGTTTATCCATCGGATGTAAAAAAAATGTTCCAATGGTATAATTTATTACACAAATCAGGAAACCTAATCGTTGAAGAAGCTGAAGAAGAAAAAACCACAAAATCTTCTAAGAAAGCAACTGAAAGCGCTGAAGGTGAAACAACAGAACCAAAAGCAAAGAAAGCGCCTGCTAAGAAAGCAGTAGCGAAACCTAAAACTCCAGTTGCAGATAAAGCGAAATCTGTTAAACCAGCTGCTCCTAAGAAAACTGCAACAACAAAAACTGGTTCAAGTAGAGGAAAATAATTCACAATCTATTGATAGAAAGTCGGAACTGTTCCGACTTTTTTTTTGAAAAAACAATTGAAAACAAGAAGTATGGAAATCAAAAAAAACAACCGTTCATTTGTTGCAAACGATTTAAACATCTCAACATGGGATTCTATAAAAGTTTATTTTGAAAATTTAGTTCAAAGAACAATCGCAACAAAAGAAGAATTTATTCAGTGGTTGGAAGATAAAAGTGAATTAGAAGCTGTCATTGAAGAAGATGCAGCATGGCGCTATATTAAAATGACAATTGATACGCGCGATGAAGCATTGAATGAAGCCTATACTTTTTTTGTTACAAAAATTGAACCTGAATTAGCACCTTACGCTGATTTATTAAATAAAAAACTGATTGCTTCTCCCTATTTTGATGATTTAAACAAGGATGAAGCGTATTCAATCTATTTTCGTTCTGTCGCAACTGCATTGAAATTATACCGAGAAGAAAACATTGCGTTAGAAGCAGAATTAGGTGAAAAAAGTCAACAATTTGGTGCGATTTCTGCAGCTCAATCGATCGAATTCAACAACGAAACAATCACTATGCAAAAAGCGTCTTCTTTATTGCGTGAACCAAATGAAACGACTCGAAAAGAAGTGTACGAAAAAATCGCAGCACGCAGAAGTCAAGACATCGATCAATTAAATCAATTGTACAATGAATTAATTCAATTACGACACCAAGTTGCACAAAATGCTGGGTTTGAGAATTACAGAGATTATAAGTTTCAAGCTTTAGGTCGTTTTGATTATACCAAAGAAGATTGCTTTAATTTTCATTCATCTATTAAAAAATTGATTGTACCACTTGTCAAAGAAATTCAATTGGAACGTTTGAATTTACTTGGTAAAACGAAATTTAAACCGTGGGACTCAGAAGTTGATCCAACAGGAAAAGCACCTTTAAAACCATTCAACAACGGCAAAGAATTATTGGATGGAACAATTCAAATGTTCAATCAAATTGATCCATATTTTGGAGATTGTTTGAAAACAATGGATGAAATGGGACACTTGGATTTGGATTCAAAAGAAGGTAAAGCTCCAGGTGGTTACAATTATCCATTGTACGAAGTTGGCGTTCCGTTTATTTTTATGAATTCAGTTGGAACACAAAATGATTTGGTTACAATGGTTCACGAGGGCGGACACGCTGTTCATTCATTTCTTAGTAGAGATTTATCATTAACTAGTTTTAAAGATGTTCCCTCTGAAGTCGCTGAATTGGCTTCCATGTCAATGGAAATGTTAACGATGAATCTTTGGAATGAATTTTATAAAAATGAGGACGATTTAAAACGTGCAAAAAAAGAACAATTAGAAACAGTTTTAAAAATACTTCCATGGATTGCACAAATTGATGAATTTCAACATTGGATTTATGAAAATGCAACGCATACAGAAAATCAACGCACCGAAAAATGGGTGCAATTATGCAATGAATATGGAACAGGCCTAACCGATTGGACTGGATTTGAATTTATGCAAGCAAATTCATGGCAGCGACAATTGCATTTATTTGAAGTTCCATTCTATTATATTGAATATGGAATCGCGCAATTAGGTGCTTTGGCAATCTGGAAAAATAGTATTACAGATTTTAAAGGAACCATTGAAAATTATAAAAAAGCACTTTCATTTGGATACACCAAAACGCTGCCAGATTTATACAAAGCTGCAGGAATTAAATTTGATTTATCAGAAACGTATTTAGCTGAATTAGTTGAATTTGTGAAACTTGAATTAAAACAACTACACTAATATTTATAGTTCAATTTTTTGATGCTAAAAAACACTTTTTCGATGGTTAAATATTGACCATTTGGAGTTGGTGAAAGCGCTGGTGCAGCTACAATATAACCGTAAGGATCAATTAAAACGTAAGACGGATATTGAGTTATTTTGTAATTAGACAACATCCTATGGTTGTTAGTAACAGCAAATTTATCCCAAACAATTGATTTCAATTTTGTTTCTTTAATATCTGTCGCGTACTCTTTTTCAGGATAGATTGTAATGAAATTCACATGGTCTTTGTATCCTTCGTATAATTTGAATAATGGTTCTAATTCGATTATACTAGCAGCACTTTCAGGATTAAAAAAGTGAATATACGTGTATTTCTTTTTGTAATCGTTGAGTGTTTTTTGTTCATTGTTTGAATTTTTCAAAGCAAAATCTGGCGCCTTTCCTCCGCTTACTAATTCAGTTAAACGAGCTATTAAATTTTTGGCAATGATTCCATTTGATTTGAATAATGGAGAATTGGCAACGCTGTCCAGAACTGTTAAAATATTAGTTTGTGGTAAATCACTCGAATAAAATTCTTCCGCCAAACATTTGACCATAATTATTTCTCGTAAACGAATATTTTTCAAAGTAAATTCATTACCCAACGCACGCATGATTAATGTAGGACTACTTTTCAACAAGCCGAGATAAACGCGGTTGTTCACTTCCATTGAAAAACGAGGCATCATTTTTTCATAGAATGTAGCAATGTAATTCATGTACGCATCGTTATTATACGATACTGGTTCGTTTTTTATGTAAAAATCATATTTCTCGTAGCGATTTCTTTGAACTGCAAATTGAATATTATCTAAGCCAGCAACTGTAAACTTGACATACGTTTTAAAAAAAATAGAAGTATCTTGTTTATAATACGTTGATACAAGTTGTTTGAATCCATCTATTTTTTTTGAAAATTCAATTGGTTTAACATTTTTCAAATAATAATACTCCCCAATATATTCATCTTGCCAACGTTGAAATTGCAATATTTTGTAATTTATATCGGTAGAATCGAGGTTTAAAAAAGTAATTTCAATTTTATTTCCATTTGGATTATACGGATTGTAATCATCTTTTTCAGGGACAAAAAGTTCGTAATTTCCAGCAGGCTGAATGTATAACGTACTCTTATTTTGATGAACTTTCAAACTCACTTTTTGCATTTCAGTGCAAGAAAACGTTAATTTAAAAGTGCTGTCTTTTTGAACTGTTGCAGAAACTATTGGAGATTCAATTAAACTTAAATAATCCTCAATTTGGTTGATTTCAATTTGCTTGCCAACATACGCTGGAGCATAACCCGAAATGGTAACAGTTGACTGAGTATGAGCAACTGAATGAACGGCAAAAAACAAGAATATTAAACTGATTATTTTTCGCATGTCAACGAGGGAATTTAAGCTTCTAATAAATGACTATTCGAAACAAACGCAGAAATAGCGCCTTTATTGTTATAGATTTCACGAACGATGGTTGCATTAATAGCTGCGAACTCTTGGTTCGTCAAAAAGAAAACTGTTTCGATACCGCTTAAAGTGGTATTCATATGAGCAATGGATCGTTCGTAACCAAAATCTTTAGAATCTCTCAATCCTCGAACAATGTGCTTCGCTCCTACCTCTTTGCATAAATCAACCGTCAATGATTGAAATGTTACAATTTTTATTGCTTCACCATTTACAAACAAGGATTGAATGTGTTGTTTTCTTTTCTCTAAATCAAACACGCTTTTTTTAGTAGAGTTTACACCAATAGCAATAACAATTTCATCAAATACGTGGAGTGCTTTTTGAACTACGGCTTCGTGTCCTTTGGTGAAGGGATCAAATGAACCTGGGAAAACAGCTATTTTTTTCATTTCAGTGATTAATTTTCAGTTCTAAAAAAGCTAAAGTACACATTTCCATACGTTCTAACCAATTCAAAATGTGGTTCTTCTGTTAATTTTGTATGTCGCCCGTGCTCAATAATCAACAACCCATCATCCTTTAACAACTTTCGATCAAAAACAATTTCAGCAATTTCTTTGTGGAATTTATATTCATACGGCGGATCTGCAAAAATCATATCAAACGTACGATCTGTTTTTTTTAAATACAGCAATATATCCGATTTGATTGTTTCTAAGTTGTCTGTAATTTTAAAATCAACAGCATTTTTATGAATGTACTTCAAACAAGTTGAATTCAAGTCAACAGCAGTTACTACTCCTGCTTCTCGCGATAAAAATTCAAACGAAATATTTCCAGTTCCAGCACATAAATCTAAGATTTCCAAGTCGTACATTGCCATTTGATGGTCCAACACATTGAACAAACCTTCTTTTGCAAAATCAGTCGTTGGTCGCGAAGGAAAGCTTTTAGGAATTGAAAATCTTCTTGCTTTTAAAAAGCCACTTATTATACGCACAGCTGTTGAGAATTGGTTAAAAATTCGTTATCAATTTTTATTTTGCAATTTTTTAAGTCGGAGAATTTGGCTAATTTTTCTATAAATTCGGTTAATTGCGTTTCATTACTTCCTACTCCATTACAAACCTTGATTTCTTTTAATGAAGTAACCAATTCTTTTTGATGCAACGAATGCATAAAGTGATAAATTAAATCGTCAACTTCAGTGAAAGTAAATGTGGCGTAAAATTCCAATTTGTTTTCTTTCACAAAAGAAACCAACATTCGGTCAGAATAGATGACAAGAATCGCTTTGTTTTGAAAAGTATTACCAGCAAAAACGCCTCTCAATAAATGAGAACCATCGTGTTGAATAACACATCTTGGGAATTTTATCACAAAGAATGATTTTACCCATAAAGGAATTTCGTAAATATTAACCAGATTCAACTCCGGAATACGGTTGTAATCAATGTGATTCAAATCGATTTGATCGCCGTAACACAATTTAAAAATTGCAGCGGAATTCGTTTCACCAAAAACATTACTCGGCATCAAGGTCGACCTAAAACTTGACCATCCAACTGTATATTCATCAAAAGAAAGATTTTTAAAACCACTTTCCTCTAAAAAATTGTCTAACTGAACTTTGTAACTGTGGTCTATTTTATCTTTAAAAAAGAACGTATGTGCCTCATTAGCAACATCGCCTATTGCTGTAAATCGAACAGCTACTTCTGATAATTCTATCGCTAAATGTTTCAAAATCAAACTATTTAATTTGTTGTTGCTGTTTGTATTTCTTCTTTTGGCACTCTAAACAACAGGATTAAACCAATTAAAAAGAATGCAACTAAAGCAATTACTGAGGTTCTAATATCAGCTATGGACTCAATGATTCCAAAGGAAAAAGTACCGATTGCTAACCCAATTTTTTCACTCACATCAAAGAACGAGAAATACGATGTATTGTCTTCCGTTTCAGGTAACATTTTAGAGTATGTTGATCTAGCTAGAGCTTGTATTCCTCCCATAACTAAACCAACAATTGCCGCAGCAATGTAAAATTGCCAAGGCTTGTAAACGACGAAATACACAAAAACGCACAAGAAAATCCAAATAGAAATAGCAATAGCTAAAGCTTTGATGTTTCCAATTTTAGAAGAAATTTTAGAAAATAAAAACGAACCACCAATTCCTAAAAATTGGATGATTAATATACTCACAATTAAATCTCTTGTTTGAATGCCAACAATTTCTTTGTTTGCAAAAGCAGTAGCCATGATCATAACAGTTTGAACTGCCATGTTAAACATAAAATAACTCGCTAAAAACCGTTTCAAACGAATGCGGGTTTTAATATCTTTCCAAACCAACGCCAATTCATTGAAGCCACTTTTGATAATTCCTTCTTTGTGAACTGGTTTAGCAGCAATTTTCGGTAATTTGTTAAACGTGTAGAAGGCAAAGATAATCCACCAAGCTCCGACCATTGGAAAGGCAAATTTTATCGGCATTAATTTAGTAAATTGTGTTAATACTAAAATCACGATAAGCAATAAAGAACTTCCTAAATATCCCATTGAGAAACCTTTGGCACTAATTGCATCATGTTCTGATGGCTCTGCAATTTCAGGTAAGTAAGAATTGTAATACACCAAACTTCCCCAGTAGCCAATACTTGCAAAAAATAACGGTAAGATTGTCAATCCTATTTTATAAGGTGCAAAATCAACACCACCATTATCTGGGTGAAAGAAAAATAATAAGCCACTTGAAATAGCACCAAGGAAACAAAAGAATTGTAAAAAGCGCTTTTTTTGACCGGAAGAATCAGCTATACCAGATAAAAGAGGCGTAACTAATGCAACTGCTAAATAAGACAACGAAACTAAATAGGCATAAAACTCAGTATTTTTAAATTCCATTCCAAAGAAAGAAATGGTATCGTAAACAGTTACCCCATTTTCCTTGATACTTGTCAATTTCTCATACATGATTGGAAAAATAGCAGAACTAATAATCAATGGGTAGACAGAATTTGCCCAATCGTAAAACACCCATCCTTTTATTGTTTTTTTATTTCCTTTTTCCATAGTCGAAAAATTAATACTTATTCTTTACCTTCAACGTAAGCTTGAAGGTACGAAAAATCTGAAGTTAACGTTCCTTCGCTTGTCGTTTCTGTTGCACGCGCAATGATGCGATCTGGATCTTCACCCACTAAATATGGAAATACAAATCGAATCAATTCATTACCAAAATCTTCCGAAGCATCTAACGGTAATTCACACGGTAAATTATCGATGGCCATTACAGCAATTATACCATCCTTAGTATAATCATCTTCTGCTTTTGTAATCGGATTGTAACCATAAACAGGATCTGCAACTTTACTTGGTCGAATGGTGCAAGCAATAGGTCCAGCAATATCACATGAAATATCAGCCACCACTTTTATGCGTGAATTTTCGTTCAATAAATCATCGTTCGTTAGAATAAAAGGTGATTTATTGCTCCAAAAATGACATGGAATGTACATATCTGTCAAGCCAACAAAACGATTAAATGTTGATTGATACTCCGATGGATTCGCATAAAAATCTCCTTTATCAAACTGTTTTCCATCGATACGACCATAATAATCTTCTGCATCTAAATGCGTAAAAACAGGTTCGTCAAACGATTCATTTAAAAACTCAGATGGCGTAACTTCCTTAATTGGTAATAAATTCACAATCTCACGCGCTCCTTGACCTACTCGACCAAAACCAGTTAAAACAACCTTGTAATTCTTTGGTAAAACAACCGTTTCCACCATTGCTTGTTCCATTGATTTACGATCTTTACATTGATGAGCAGCCACTAAATTGTAAAGACCAGATTTTATCCCAAATGTCCGAAACGCATTGTATGCACCAACAATTCCAGCATAACGTCCAAAACCGATAATGCGTTTATTTTGTTTGTTACGAATTGCTTCATAATCAATTAACGCAATGTTTTTTTCTAAAATTGCGTTAAGCAACCCACGATTATAAGGCTGTTTTTTCAAGGTGTGAGAAAAGAACATAAACTTTTTGTTCGGAATTAAATCTGAAACATTCACTTCCTTCACACCGATAATCAAATCACAAGCGCTTAAATCTTCATTCAATTCGAATCCTTTATCAAGGTATTCTTGATCTTTATAAGCTCTTATTGGACTTGGCTGAACAATAATCTTAAGATTTGGATATTCATTTGTCAGTTGAACACAATGAGTTGGAGTTAATGCCACGCGATGATCTGGTGGAACTTTTCCTTCTCTTATTATTCCTATTGTGAAATTTTTCATAGTTAATTTAAGGGTTGTGCTAAAATGTAAGCATCAATAAATTCACGAACACAACCATCTCCGCCTTTTTTAGTTAAAATTACATCAACGTTGCTTTTCACAACATTCATTGCATCAGAAGGAGCTGCAGAAAAACCTACTTTTTTGATAACAGGTAGATCGTTTACATCGTCACCAATAATCGCTACTTGATTTAATTCAATGCCTAGTTCTTCACAAAATTGATTTAATACGGTCAATTTTGGATCTCGACCAACGTAAACTCTCTGAACGCCTAATAATTCTGCTCTTTTTTGAATCATTTCAGTTGTATAACCTGATGAAATGATTGCTACTTGATAGCCATTTTTTGTCAAATGTTGAATCGCCATGCCATCTTTGGTATTGAATTTCTTGATTTGATCGCCTTTTTCGGAATAATACATTCCACCATCCGTCATTACACCATCAACATCCAATACCAACAATTTAATTTTATCCAATTTTTGTTTCCAAACATCCGGTTTAAACATTGGTTTGAACAACAAAGACATTAAATCAATATCATATTCCTCACAGATTGCTTCCAAATCATAGATAGTCAATTCACTCACATTTTCAACGTCTAAATCGTCTAAAAATTCAGCGTATTTTAATCCAAATTTTGAGCAAAGACCTTTAATATTTATTTCTAAATTCATTTTAAATCATCTTGTATCCAACACTTTGAGCAACTGGACGAAGTGCGTTTAATAATTCTGTAAATTCTTGGTGTGTCAATTGTTGAGAAGCATCAGATTTTGCAACTTTAGGATTTCTGTGTGTTTCAATTAATAATCCGTCAATTCCCATTGCAACACAAGCTTTTGCTAAAACAGGAACTCCGTAAGCATATCCCATAGCGTGAGAAGGATCTAAGATAATTGGCAAATTTGTATATTCTTGCAACCAAGCAACGCCACATAAATCTAAGGTAAAACGCGTACCTGTTTCAAAAGTACGAATTCCGCGTTCACACAAAATAACATTTTCATTGCCGCCAGCCAAAACAAATTCTGCTGCTTGAACAAATTCTTGAAGAGTTGAACCAAAACCTCGTTTAATTAAAACTGGTTTATTTGTTTTCGCGCAGGCTCTCAAAATCCCTTGATCATACATCGCTTTTGCTCCAACTTGAATGACATCCGAATATTCAATAATTTCATCAATGTGTGTTGCATCTCTCGCTTCAGTGATAACAGACAAACCAAATTCTTCACGCATTTTTGCTAACAATTTCAATCCATCCAATCCCATTCCTTGAAATGAATACGGACTTGTTCTTGGTTTATAACAACCACCTCTCAAGGTTGACAAACCTAAATCAACCAATAATTTAGCTGATTCACGAATTTGTTCTTCTGATTCCACCGAACAAGGTCCGCCAATCAAAACAGTATTTTGTGTCGCACCACCAATGGTTACATTACCAATTTTAACTTCTCTTTTATTAGGCAAGTATGATTTTGCAGCCAATTGCATGTCGTTTGGAAATACCCAAAATTGATCTACTTTATCAGAAATTTGAACTGGAACTTCTTTAACGCCAGAACTTGTGATTAAGACATTTGTTCCGTTTGAAGTAATGTGAAACGCTTTTATTTCTGCTGCGATTTTATCCGCCTCTTGGTTTGAGATTGTATTTTTTAAATGTAGTATCATAATTCGCCTTTAATAAGATATGCAAAGTTAACAATTCCTGCCGCTTTTCCATCATTTTTTAACACTGGAAGGTACATAATTGGGAACATGCATTTTTTAATTTTTTGTAATAATTCTACAACTGTCGCTGTATCTTGAATGGAAATTGGTTGTTCATTCATCAAATCCCTTGCTTCAATTTTGGTTAAATCTGCTAAATTTCTCAACATTGCTTTTCGAATGTCAGCAGAAGAAACAATACCTTTCAAATCGTTTTCCTGGTTCGTCACTAAACAAAATCCTAAATTCCCTTTTTCAATGGTTTCTAAAACTGTTTGGAGCGAAATTGTTTCTAGCTGGACCACAGGACATTCATCCAACGGCATCATAAAATCTGCTACTTTAAATTGAGATTCGATTTCACGTTTGGTTAAATTCATCAACGCATGCCCAATACTTGGCGCATTGAATAAATACGAGCCAGAGACAGAAGAACTTACACCCATATTTCTGAGAATAAAAGAAACTTCACCGTTTACACCGCCATCTACATGAATTGATTTATTCGGGTATTTTTTTCTAAACTGACGAATCTTTGAGAAATTAATGGCATCAAATACACCCCCACTTTGACCTGGAATTGTAGCCATAATTAATATAAAATCAAAATCGGCATAAGCATCAAAAACATCAACCGAAGTTGGAGTAATAACTGCTAAACCTTTTTTTCCAGTGATATCTGTTGGAATTTCTAACTTTTTTGACAATTGTTCAAACTGAAAAGTAATGTACTCTACAGGATTTGATTTTAATAAATCGAAGTATTTTTCAGGTTCCTCTGTAATAATATGCAAATCAATTGGTAAATTACACCATTGTCGAATTTGTTGAATGTCATCAAAAACAGTTAAATCATCGTTGCAATCAACGTGTAACAAATCAACTTGATGTTGCACTAAATCCTCAATCACCTCTTTTAAAGGACGTTTTTTATCACTGTATATGGAAGCTGAAATTTTCATTTTTTTTCAAATCTTTGTAATCTAAGAATCAGTTTCAATTCTTTGATTTTTTTATCAAACGTAAAGATAAAAAAATCAGTTGAATTAATGTATAAATTGTAAATTTGAACCATGAATGCAATTAATCTTAAAAACCAACATTTTTCAGGCGCAGCGAATAAGCAAAGTTTGATCGACTTAGTTATTCCAGAAGATTTCAATGGAAAAATGATTCTATTTATTCATGGATTTATGGGTTATAAAGATTGGGGAGCGTGGAATTTAATGCAGGATTTTTATACATCAAAAGGTTTTGGATTTTGTAAATACAATGTGAGTCACAACGGAACAACAATTGACAATCCTACAGAATTTAACGATTTATCAGCATTTGCCAACAATAGTTATACCAAGGAATTAGAAGATTTAACAAGCGCATTAAATTGGTTAGAAAATCAATTCGATGAACTTCCGAAAATTTACCTTGTTGGTCACTCAAGAGGTGGCGGAGTTGCGCTTTTAGGTTCAAAAGATGAACGCGTTTACCGTGTTGTAACCTTGGCCGCAATTTCTTCAATTGAAAAACGATTCCCTGAAGGCAAACAACTTCAAGTTTGGGAAACTCAAGGTACAAAATACACTTTAAATGGACGTACCAACCAAAAAATGCCTCAATTGTTTTCACAATACGAAGACTTCATTGCCAACAAGGAAATATTAGATATCCAAAAAGCATGTGAAACGTCAACCAAGCGAACATTGGTAATCCATGGCGATGCAGATACTTCAGTTGAAATTAAAGAAGGTCACGACATTGCCAATTGGTTAAAAACCCGTTTGTTTGAAATCGAAGAGGCAGATCATACTTTTGGAGCAAAAGAACCTTGGGATTCGACAGAATTACCTGAACACTTAGAAAAAGTTTGCGATTTAATTATTGGATTTTTGTTGATTGAAGATTAGATAGATAGATAGATAGTTAGTTAGTTAGTTAGTTAGTTAGTTAGTTAGTTAGTTAGTTAGTTAGTTAGTTAGTTAGTTAGGCATAAGGCATTAGTTTTGAATCTCAACAGTAGAAAGATTTAATTTTAATTTCTTCATTCTTTCATTTCTTAATTCCATAATTCCTTCCTTACTTCTTAAAGTCTTTCAATCATTACATCCTTTTGTCGTATAAAAATTCAGTTTAGAAAACGGTGCTTTTGGTCAGAATAATTAACACAATAAGAACTACTAATTTTTTGTCTATTTTTTGCTACAAATCGATAGAGCTGATCTCGTTGACAAATTGGGATGATTTTAAAAAAATTTAAAACCGAAAAATACCATTTCAAGAAAGGAATTAATTTTAATGCTCCAGTAGATTGCGTATAAAGCTGGAAATCGTTGTATAAATAAAACGTACTTAAATCAGGTTGGTCACAACCTTTTTCTTGAAAAAAACGCGTAGCAAATTCACTTTCAATGGGAGAAAAATATAAATCTGCATTCTTTTCATGGCGCATAATAAATTGTACAACGTGGTTACAAAAGCCGCATTCTCCATCGTAAAAAAGAATCTTTTTTTCCATTTTATTATTTTAAAAACCCATGCAGTTGGGTTTACTGAAGCTTCAGGAAACACGTTTAGAGTTGCCGCAAAACGCTGTAATCTACTGAAAGTAAACTTTACCAGATAAACTGGTGTAGCCCGCCATTGTTTATGCGAGACTTCTCTTAGGGTCAAAATTGTTAAGCTTCAAAATAAGCTGCATGGGCTCCGAAATTCGGATAAGGTCACTGCACGTATTCAACGTTGTACCTCTGCAACAAAATTAAGTATTAGTTTTGTTTGAAAAAATTTATCGTGTGAAATTTTAGGAATTTGTTTATTCGTTTCTAACAGAAACTGCAAAAAGAAAAAATTTAATTAAATTAGCACATTCAAAATAAAAAAAATGAGTTTAATCCAAACAGCAGAAAGAGTTTCACAAAAAGATTTATCCGATAACTTTGTGTTTCAACGTTCAATTTTAGCCTATTATGAAGCTGCGAAAATTGTTTCAGGTAATGTCTTAGAAATTGGAACAGGAAGTGGTTACGGAGTAGAAATTATAGCTGCTAAAACGGATAAATTTACAACAATCGACAAATTCGAAACAGTCCTTGATCCTATTGAAAATGTTGAATTCATCAAAATGTTGATTCCACCATTAAAAGGAATCGCTGATAACACATACGATTTTGTTATTACTTTTCAAGTAATCGAACACATTAAAAATGACAATTTGTTTGTACAAGAAATTTACAGAGTTTTAAAACCACACGGAAAATTAATTGTAACTACACCTAACAAACCAATGTCAATCACCAGAAATCCATGGCACATAAGAGAATACAGTATTAATGAACTGAATGATTTGTTATTGAAAAGCTTTCAAAAGGTGGAACAAAAAGGTGTTTTTGGTAACGACAAAATCATGAACTATTACAATTTAAACAAAGCTTCTGTTCAAAAAATCACACGCTTTGACATCTTTAATTTGCAATACCGTTTACCGAGACAATTGTTACAAATTCCTTATGATTTAGCGAATCGAATGAATCGTAAAAAGTTATTGAAAGAAAATACTTCGTTGGTTTCTGATATTGTAATGGAAGATTATTTCATCGATGATGCAAAGTCTGACTGTTTCGATTTATTTTACGTTGCTAAAAAAATAGTTTAAGCTAACGAATCGATCAAATTTTAATCGCTTTTGTCATTTCTCTTTTTCCTGGAGGACCAGGCAAGGAAATAACATCAAAACCTAACGCTTTTAAATCGCGTTTTACTTGCCCTTGCGCACAATAGGTTACTAAAATGCCAGAAGGTTTTAATAGTGCATGCATTTTTTCTAAAATCATAGGTTGCCACAAATCACCTTGAACTCTCGGACCAAATGCATCAAAAAATATCACGTCAAATTGATTCAATTCAGGTTGATAATCTTCAATTTTTTGGTGAATTTTTTGAAAGGAAAAAGTGGACGTAATTTGGTGTTTTTCATCCCAAGATACTGTATGCAATTGTGTAAAATCTTTTGGTGAATCCCAGTTTAAATACGTACAATAATCTAGTTCATTTACCAACTCATTGGAAACAGGAAATGCTTCAATTCCAGTATATTCAATTGTGTAATCTTTAGTTTTACTTTCAATCAATGTTAACAAAGCATTTAAACCGGTTCCAAAACCCATTTCAAAAATTCGCACAGTTTTATCAGGTGAAAATGTTCGGATTCCTTGTTCAATAAAAATGTGCATTGCTTCGTTAAACGCGCCATGACTTGAATGGTACGTTTCATCCAATTCAGGTAAATAAATAGTTCTAGAACCATCACTGGTTAACTTAATTTCGCGTTTCATTTTACACTTTTTTTAGCACACAAAAATACATTTTCATTTATTAACAATTGTTGAAAACTCCTTTTTATATCTTTTTAAGAAAGAAATAAACGAACACATACAAATTGAATATTGAATGACTATCTTTGTTTTATGGACACACAACCAGAAAATTCACGAAAAATAATTAACCGTACAAAAAACCCATCTGTTTTAACAGGCGATTTAGGTAAAATTCCACCTCAAGCAATTGATTTGGAGCAAGCTGTATTAGGTGCAATGATGTTGGAGAAAAACGCAGTAACAGATTCAATTGACATATTGAAACCTGCTAGTTTTTACGATCCCAAACACCAGTTTATTTACAATGCCATTCGTGAATTATTTGGAAGTTCCAACCCTATTGATTTATTGACTGTAGTCAACAAATTAAAACAAAATGGAGAATTAGAAGCTGCAGGTGGTGCTGCATACATTTCACAATTAACAAGTCGTGTTGCTTCAACAGCGCACATTGAATTTCACGCACGTGTCATCGCTGAGAAACACATCAAACGCGAATTGATTCGTATGAGTAGTGAAGTAATGCGTGATGCATACGAAGACACAAACGATGTGTTTGATGTATTGAATAAAGCAGAAGGTGAATTGTTTCAAATTGCTGAGAATAACATGGGGAAACATGTTGATTCAATGCAAAATGTTGTAAGACTTGCCATCGAAGAAATTGAGAAAGCATCACAAAACTCAGATGGAATTTCAGGAGTTCCCTCAGGATTTTATGATTTAGATAAAATAACTTCCGGTTGGCAACGCTCTGATATGATTGTTATTGCCGCAAGACCTGCGATGGGTAAAACAGCTTTTGTCTTATCTATGGCCCGAAATACTGCTGTTGATCACAATATGGGCGTAGCGATATTTTCATTAGAAATGTCATCTATTCAATTGGTGAAACGTTTAATAGCGAGTGAAGCACGAATTAAAGCAGAGAAATTAAGAAGAGGAGATCTTAAAGAACACGAATTTCAACAATTGCATTCTCGGATTACAAAATTAGCGACTGCCCCATTATTTATTGATGATACACCCGGAATTAGCGTATTTGATTTACGTGCAAAATGTCGTCGACTAAAAATGCAACACAATATTGAGATGATTATAATTGATTATTTACAATTAATGACTGCAGGCGGCACAAAAGGTTCAGGAAATAGAGAACAAGAAATTTCAACTATTTCACGTTCTATTAAAGAAATTGCAAAAGAATTAAACGTACCTGTAATTGCTTTGTCACAGTTGAGTCGTTCGGTTGAACAACGTGGGGGCGATAAGCGACCTGTACTTTCAGATTTACGTGAATCTGGTGCAATTGAGCAAGATGCTGATATTGTTTCATTTATTTACCGTCCTGAATATTATGGTTTATTGCAAGATGAAGAAGGCAATTCGAACCAAGGAATTGGTGAAATCATTGTTGCAAAACACAGAAATGGTGCGTTAGATAGTGTGCGTTTGCGCTTTATTGGGGAATATGCACGTTTTGATAATATTGATGGTTATTCTGATGATGCAACGCCAATTCACACTTCCATTGGTGCGAATAAAGAGTTTGATGAAAATCCACAACCGAGTTATACCATTAAAAGTAAAATGGATTCACACCAAGACGATTTAACTGATTTTTCATCCAATTTTGAAAACGGAACACCTTTCTAAATGAAATTACTTTCAGTTTTTTTATTTTCAATACTCTTTCACCTTTCAGTTAAAGGTTCACAAATTCTTGTCCCAATGGACGAAGGTCAAACCAACCATTTGAAAGCATACGGTTTAGCTTATTGGGCATTGGAAAAAACTGTTACAATAGAATGGCTATTGAATTATCGTGGCGGTTCTTTTTTATTCCCAAATCTACGTGCCTTAGAAGAAGAATTAGTGTTGCGCAATATTAAATATGAAATTCTTGCTGACGGACAAGTCAATCAAATCAAACGAGAAATTGGCAATCCAGAAACCAATATGGAAATTGTACAATTGGAAAAAGCACCAAAAATTGCAGTTTATACGCCGCCTGGAAAACAACCTTGGGATGATGCCGTTACAATGGTTTTGGAATACGCTGAAATTCCTTATGAAAAGATTTATGACTCTGCCATCGTAATGGGCGTTTTACCAAAATACGATTGGTTGCACTTGCACCACGAAGATTTTACCGGACAATATGGGAAATTTTATGCTGCTTATAAAAATTATCCGTGGTACCAAGAACAAGTAAAACGAGCTGAAGCAGATGCAAAAATGCTAGGTTATGCTAAAGTTTCTCAATTGAAATTAGCCGTTGCGCAAAACCTTAAAAACTTTGTACTGGGAGGCGGATTTTTATTCACTATGTGCAGTGGAACAGATAGTTTTGACATTGCATTAGCGGCAGCGAAAACAGATATTTGTGAAGCAATGTACGACCACGACGGTGCTGACGGAAGGTGTCAAGAGAAATTGGACTATACACAAACCTTTGCTTTTGAAGATTTTCAATTAGTGCGCGATCCAATGCAATATGAATATTCTGATATTGATGGTACAGATTTGCACCGATTAAACCGTGTTACGGAAAACACCGACAAATTCACGCTCTTCGATTTTTCAGCAAAATGGGATGTTGTTCCTACTATGTTAACGCAATGTCACACGAATGTAATTGATGGATTCATGGGGCAAACAACTGACTTTAAAAAAGAACTCATCAAACCCAATGTATTGATCTTAGGCGAAAATAAAGCGTTAAATACAGCGCGATACTTGCACGGAGAAATGGGTCAAGGAACCTGGACTTTTTATGGCGGACACGATCCTGAAGATTACGAGCACAAAGTTGGCGACCCTCCTACCGATTTGAATTTACACCCCAACTCACCTGGTTACCGTTTGATTTTGAACAATATCTTGTTCCCTGCTGCTAAGAAGAAAAAGCGCAAGACCTAAGCCTTCATTTTTTTAATTTGAAAATAAATTAAAAATAATTGTTAAATAATTTGTACCGACCGTTCTGTTTGAATATATTTGCACCATAATTTGAAAAATGAATATTAAACACGATAGAGAATTAGTCTTGCAAAAAGGTATAAAACTGTTTAGCGAAAACGGTTATACTAAACTTGGTATAGATGAAATCTGTCTGCAAACCGGCATGACTAAAGGTGCTTTTTATAATGCTTTCAAAAGTAAAGAGCAGTTTTTACAACAAGTAATTGAATTGTATAGCTCAAATAATGTCAACAGAATTCAAAAGAAACTAGCCTTAACTTCTACTAATGAAAAAGCAATTGATAAAATAGCGCAATTTTATTTGGACATGTTAGCAATACAACCCAACATAAACTACATAGGATGCTTGGTCAATAATATGATGGCTGAATTAGGATCGATGAATCCAACAATAAGTGCATTAACAACAATTGAATATAATTCATTTATTCAAGCAATTATCCCAACAATAGAAGTAGCTCAAGAAGCCGGAGATTTAACAAATCTTCTTTCAGCGAAAGAGCTAACAGAACTACTGCATGCTACATTTTATGGGCTGCTCACCATTTCAAAAAGTAATCAAGATAGTTTAAAAAGCATGGCGACTTTTAGACTTTTAATTAATAACCTAAAAATAAAAAAATGAGAAAAAAAACCACTTTCAAAAAATCAATCGAAATTAAAGAAGAAAAATCAAACGTTTGGTTAAAATTAGCCGACTTCGGAAATGTTTGTCACGGTCACCCAAGTGTTACAAAATCTTTTATCACATCTAAACAAAAAGAAGGAATTGGAGCAACAAGACATTGTGATTTTAACATGATGAATGCAAGTGCTGAAGAGCGTGTAACTGTTTGGAATGAAGGTAAAAACATTACAATTGAAGTTGTTGAATTAAAGAAGATGCCCGGAATTTTAACGATGCAAATGGATCTTTCAGTTGAATCAAAAGGTCAAAATACTGTTTTAACAGCCACAATGACATATAGCATGAAAAATGTTATGTTTGATATTATGAATTCTATTATGATGAAAAAAATGAATTCAAAGTTATTAAATGGTATTTTGGCTGGTCACAAATTATACATTGAAAAAAATGTCATTGTTGATGATAAAACTGCGCTGGACTTTTCACCGATTGTTTCGTTGAATTAATAATATACACGAGGGAATTAGTGCAAATTCGTGTGAATTAGTATAATAGTTGGCGGTATATCTTGCCACGAAAGCACGAATGGACACGAAAGAATTAGTGCAAATTAGTATAATAGTTGGCGGTCTATCTTGCCACGAAAGCACGAATAGACACGAAGAAATTAGTGTAAATTCGTGTATTTGTGGCTGTTGTTATTTTCCACGAAAGTACGAATGGAGACGAAGAAATTAGTGTAAATTACTATAATAGTGGCTGTTGTTATTTTCCACGAAAGTACGAATATTTTTAGATCAACGCGAAATCCAGCAAAAGGGATTGCACGAAAATCCTTTGTAAAAGATTGCAGTAAAAGCCAGACCCGAAGGGATTTGCCCAAATTATTTTAATGAATAGATCAAAAAAAAGAGGTTGCTCAAATTGAACAACCTCTTTACTTATTTTGAACGATAATTAAATATCAATCTTAGCGTATTTTGCATTTTTCTCAATGAACTCACGTCTTGGCGGAACATCATCCCCCATCAACATCGAGAATACTTGATCACATTCAGCAGCATTTTCAATTGTAACTTGACGCAACGTTCGCATTTCAGGATTCATTGTTGTATCCCATAATTGCTCTGCGTTCATCTCTCCAAGACCTTTGTAACGTTGAACATTCACTGAAGATTCGCTTCCATTACCTTTTAACTCATTAATTAAACGGTCGCGCATGTCTTCGTTCCAAGCATATTCAGATTTACTACCTTTTTTAACTTGGTACAATGGTGGTGTTGCGATGTAAATGTAACCGTTTTCAATCAACTCTTTCATGAAACGGAATAAGAACGTCAAAATCAACGTTTCAATGTGCGAACCATCTACATCGGCATCACACATGATGATGATCTTATGGTAACGCAATTTTTCTAAGTTCAATGCTTTAGAATCTTCGTCCGTTCCAATACGAACACCCAATGCTGTGTAAATATTTTTAATCTCTTCGTTTTCAAATATTTTGTGGTGCATTGCTTTCTCAACGTTCAAGATTTTACCTCTTAACGGCATAATTGCTTGAAAGTGACGGTCACGACCTTGTTTCGCTGTACCACCCGCAGAATCTCCCTCGACGAAGTAAATTTCACATTGAGCAGGATCTTTTTCAGAACAATCAGCTAATTTACCCGGTAAACCTGAACCCGTTAAAACGCTTTTACGTTGCACCATTTCACGTGCTTTACGCGCTGCATGTCGCGCTTTCGCTGCCAAAATAACTTTATCAACGATGATTTTAGCTTCCGAAGGATGTTCTTCTAAAAAAGATGAAAGCATTTCAGAAACTGCTTGACTTACAGGAGCTGTAACTTCACGGTTTCCTAATTTGGTTTTAGTTTGACCTTCAAATTGAGGTTCTTGTACCTTAACAGAAACAACGGCTGTCAATCCTTCACGGAAATCATCGCCATCAATTTCGATCTTTTCACGCGCCAACATTCCAGAATCAGTTGCATACTTTTTTAACGTATTTGTTAAACCTCTTCTAAAACCAGAAAGGTGTGTACCACCCTCATGCGTATTGATATTGTTAACGTAAGCTTGAATGTTTTCAGTGTAAGAAGTATTGTATGTTAACGCAACTTCAACAGGAATACCTTCACGTTCACCTTCAAAATAAATCACTTCAGAAATCAATGATTCACGGTTACGATCCAAGTACTGTGCAAATTCTCTTAATCCACCTTCAGAATGAAAAACATTAAAAGGATTTTTACCATCGTCATCTACTGTTCTTAAATCTGTTAAAGTAATTGTAATTCCTTTGTTCAAAAATGCTAACTCACGCATTCTTGCAGCTACGGTATCGTAATTGTATTCTGAGTAATCAAAAATTGAACTATCTGGTAAAAAGGTTACTTCTGTTCCAGTTTCTTTTGTTTCACCAATAACTCTTACATCGTATAATGGCTTTCCTATGCTGTACTCTTGTTCAAAAATTTGACCATCTCTATAAACCGTTGCTTTCAATGCGATTGACAATGCATTCACACAAGAAACACCAACACCATGTAAACCACCAGATACTTTATACGTGTCTTTATCGAATTTACCACCAGCATGCAAAACGGTCATTACAACCTCTAATGCTGATTTTTTCTCTTTGGTGTGCATCGCAGTTGGAATACCACGACCGTTATCTCTTACTGTAATTGAATTATCTGTATTAATCCAAACGCCGATTGTATCACAATGACCCGCTAAAGCCTCATCAATTGAATTATCAACCACCTCATAAACAAGGTGATGTAAACCTTTGACACCGACATCACCGATGTACATGGCAGGACGTTTACGAACAGCTTCTAACCCTTCTAATACCTGAATATTATCTGCTGAATAATTATCTTTTCTTTCTTCTTCGCTCATACTATTCCTTTTGGAAACTATTTTTTTTGATCAAGTGCGAAAATAGGGAAATTATGGCACTAAAAAGAAGATTTAACGGCAAAAAATTGGTAACTTATTAACAAAATATTAACCACAAATAAAATGAGAAATCACCTTACTTTTTTGAACGAATCCAATTAACAATTTCAGGATCATTTGGCAAGGTTCTTGGCCCAATAACTTTCTCCAATTGACCATTTTCACCAATTAAATATTTTTGAAAATTCCATTGAACGCTATTATCTTCCAATCCATTCAAACTTTTTTCTGTTAAAAAATGATACAAAGCATGTTTGTTTTTTCCTTTAACAGTGATTTTCTCCATCATTGGAAAAGAAACGCCGTAATTCTTCTGACAAAAAGAAGCGATTTCTTCATTTGTTCCGGGCTCTTGACCCATGAAATCATTCGCGGGAAATCCAACTACTACAAAATTACTGTCTTTAAATTGCTTATACAAAGACTCTAACCCTTCATACTGAGGAGTTAAACCACATTTTGACGCTGTATTAACAATCATCACTTTTTTCCCTTTTAACGAAGCCAAATCAAAATCTGCGCCTTCTAATGTTTTAACTTTAAACGAATAAATTGATTGTGCCATAAGAATGTTACTTAAAAAAATAAATACAAGAATTAAACTATTTTTTATCATACTAGAATGTGTAAATTTAACGTTAAACAATTTGAAACGAATTTAGTTCTTTTTTACTCAAAATGGAACTTTATTTCTCGAAATACGAATACCAATTTATGGTTTTATTTAAAAAAGTGTTTTTAGTTTATTGTTTCGCTTTAACAGGTGCAATCAATTGTCAACCAAACATTTCTGGAAATTGGCAAGGAATTATTCAAATAGATGGTCAAACCATCGATAAAAGCGCACTACTTTACGCTGAATTTATTCAGAAAAATGGTGCTCTAGAAGGTAAAATGAGGGATGAAATTTTTGGCAGCGATTTATTTGCTGTAAAACGTTTCAAAGGTTCAATTTCGAAAAATTCACTTTCATTCAACCAAACAATCATTGAAAAACAAAAACAAAACACAAAAACAAGTTGGTGCTTAATCAGTGGGACATTAACTTATTCTGACAGCACTGGCTATTTAACTGGGTCATTTAAAAGTAGCGACTGCAAACGATATTCTGGTAAAATAATTTTATACAAATCAAATGCTCAATTTTCAGCAACTGAAGCATCTCCCCTTTCTCATTCTTGGGTCAAATTATTTTTAAAGGATTATAACAAAGGCTTAAATGCTCCAATTATTCGAGAAATTGAACGTAAAAACTTTAAGTTTTTGCCAATTTATTTTGAAACAGATAAAGCAGATTTAGATTCAATTTACGCTTCTTTTTTATTCAAAATGATTCGAGTTGTTGATGGGCATTCCGATTTACGTATTAAAGTGACAGGTCACACAGATGCTGATGGAAGCGACGAATATAACCTCGAACTATCTAAAAAAAGAGCGGAAACGTTGATTAATTTTTTCATTCAAAACGGACTTTCAAAAGATAGAATTGTAATTGATTTTAAAGGCGAATCTTTACCTGTTGATACGAATGCTACAACAGATGGAAAACAACGCAATAGAAGAGTTGATTTTTCATTTATTTGATATAATTTCAAACGGTTTTATAAGTTTTAACGTCTAATAGTTGTATTTATAAAACAAAAAATTAACTTTGGGTTAATGTTAACTGAAAAAATTAATTCGATTATTCAACAATTTGAACCCATTTCTCTCCTTGAAATGGACCGTGTTAAGTTGATGAATCGTGTTGATACAAAGTTTGCATTTTCAATTAAAGAATTTATTGATTTTTTGCCAAATTTGATTGAAAGTTATAAAGTTTTGGAAATCAATGGAAATCGCATTCCTTCGTATGAAAGTTTGTATTATGACAATGATCATCTTGGCTTTTTCGAGGACCATCATAATGGAAGAATGAATCGTTTTAAAGTGCGTTACCGTAAATACATTGAATCTGATTTAATTTTCCTCGAAGTAAAACATAAATTCAAAGGCCGAACTGACAAAAGCAGGATTCAAGTTGCAGAAATTCCGCTTGAATTAGTAAATGAACACGCTCAATTTGTTAAAAACTTGACAGAAAAAGAAGATGTTTTAACGCCTGTACTTTGGAATTCATTTCATCGAATAACATTGGTGAATAAAATTGAAAATGAACGTTTAACATTAGATTTTGATTTGAAATTTAATTGGGAAGACCGATCTCAATATTATAACAATATGATAATTGCAGAGTTAAAACAAGAGAAATTTAGTAGAAATTCTGCCTTTTTTAGGTTGATGAAAGAAAAATTAATTCGTCCTTATCGTTTGAGTAAATACTGCATAGGATCAATCGATTTGTACAGACATAAAAAAATAAAATACAATAGATTTAAACAAAAATTAATACAATTAAAAAAAATAAATAACCATGTTTCTTGATACAATAATTCCACTAACAAAAGATATTACAACAAATAACTTTAAACTTTTTAGTAACGATGCCTATTTATTGTTAATACGCTTAGGTGTTAACACATTTATTTTAACCCTACTAATTCGTTTTTTGTATTATCCAAAAACTAAACGAAAAGATTATTTATTTACTTATTATTTAATTGGTACAATTACTTTTTTCTTATGTTTTGGTTTAAAGAAATTTGGAATTGACACGGGAATGGGACTTGGATTGTTCGCTATTTTTGGAATTATTCGTTACCGAACTGATGCCATTGAAATCAAAGAGATGACCTATTTGTTTTTGATTATTGGAATCAGTGTCGTAAATTCTTTGGCGTCAAATCAAATAAGTATTGCTGAAGTTGCAATTATTAATATATCTGTTCTTACTTTAACTTTTATCCTAGAACGTTTGTGGTTAATGAAACACGAAACGCGTAAAACAATTATTTACGAACGTATTGATTTAATAACGCCAGACAAAGAAGCGGAAATGAAAGCGGATATTATCAAGAGAACCGGAATTCAAATCAATCGTTTTGAAATCGGTAAAATTGACTTTTTAACAGATACAGCCCAAGTTCGTGTTTACTACTACGAAGACAACGATCAAGCGTTTTCTGATTATTCTTCGAATTAAACTTACTTCTTAAATTGGATTGGTTGTCCAATTAGTTTGGCATAAACAGCGGTAAATTTAGCACCATAAAAAATGATTTGTGAGCTGTAATAAACCCATGCTAAAATGATGAAAAATGTTCCTGCAATACCCCCATTTGCACCAAAGAAATAATTGAATAAATAATATTTAATTAACAATTGACCAAGGTATAATAAGGTTCCAGTTAATAACGCACCTCTAATTGCTAAACGCCATTTTACTTCACCGTCGTGTACAAACTTAAATACGAAAGTAAATATTACAACGTTTCCAAAAATTGCAAAGCCGTGCTGTAAGAAATTTACCAAGGTTGTACTGATTATTCCATCTCCTGAGAAAAAGGAACTGCTAATATTTAAAAAAACTGTTTGCGCAAAATACAAAACGATAATCACAACTGTCATTAAACCAATAAAAACTACCGATGCCAAACGAACCATAATATTATTTACAAGTTTCTTTTTCTTTGTATCATATTTCACAACAACATCAAAAAACTCATTGATACTTTGACGAAGTCCAATTACAAAAGCTGAACTAGCCACTAATAACGTAACAACACTGACAACTTCTAAAACAAAATTTCCTTTTTCAAAATTCATTTTATTCAAGAAATCCATAATTCCTGAAATGTCTGAAATTCCAATTTTTTCTGTTAGAACATTTTTAATGATGTCTAACATAGTTTTTTGACCAATGATTTGACCAAAGAATGTAATACTTAAATACAATAATGGAACCATCGCAAACAAAGAATAATAGGCTAATGCTGCACCGTGAAACAAACCATTTTCTTCTAAAAACTCAACAGTTGTTTGTTTGAAAAGCACAGGTACTTTCGACCATTGAATAGATTTAAATGGATTTAACGATGTTGATTTTTTTGACATCTTCAATAGGTTTTAAACTGTATAATAAGATTTTTTCTCGATTCTTAGTAATAAAATGATTTTGGTAAACAATTCCTGTAAATAATGCAAATTGAAAATCAATCTCAATCATTCCATTCTCATTTTCAATTTCATATTCATCTGGTCGAAATAGTATGCGTTGGTCGTTTACATTTATTTTATTAATCGGACCAAATAGTTTTGCTTCATCCAATGATTTTGGTTTATAATAGAAATCTTTTGGACATGCCTTTCGAACAAATTTTCCGTTTTTCATAAAATATATTGTTGAACATAAGCTCAAAACTTCTGATCCATCATGGGAAACCAAAATAAAACTTGTTTTCCGAATTGCTTGCAACTTCAATAAATAGTGAATTAATTTTGCACGTAATTTTGCGTCTAAATGAACAAAAGGTTCGTCCAATAAAATGATTTTTGGTTCGCATGCTAAAGCCCTTGCAATTGCCAAACGTTGTTGCTCACCTCCTGATAAAGTTCGTGCTTTTTGAGTTCTCATATCCGTTAAACTCATTAAATGCAACAATTCCTCAACCAATTGATTGCGTTGTTTTAGCGGCAAATACAAAATTTGTTCACGGATATTTTCTTCAACGGTATGGTACGTGTCGAGATGAAAATCTTGATTCACCAATTGAATTTCAGGATGCCCCGGCACTAGTTTCACCGAAGGACCAATAATTCTTTCACCTTCAAATGTTAAATCCCCTGCTGTTGGATCTAATAAACCTGCAATTATCTTCAATAAAGAAGTTTTACCAGCACCACTCTTTCCTACTATTCCTATAATTTCACCTTCTTTCAAGTCAAATGAAATAGCTGAAAGAACTTTTCGTTCAAATGCTAATTGTATATTTCCAACTTTTAACATTAAAAAATCAACGCTTTAGGGAATTCTTTTGACGCAATATAGATCCCAGGAATAGGATTCGACATTGGCTCGTAATCTTTTAAATACAAACGAATTGAAAATCGAGCAGCTTCTTTAATTAATTCGTGAGAATCAACAATACTTTTAGACGCACCTATAAATGTAGATGGCGCATCCGAAGATTTTATTTCAAACAGAAACATATTTTCAACTTCGTGCGAGAACGCTGTTCCGTCTGGTAATTCTCCTTGTAATGGAAACGCAACATTTTCATGAATTTCAACCGATTCAACTGATGATGTTACGGAAAATTCGTCTTCCCATTCATATTTTAAATTATTTTCAGATTCTTCTCCATTATTATGTGCATCAGCATGCTCAATTGAAAAATGCTCATTTAATAAGTAAACTTGAATTTTACATTCCATACAATTAATTTTTAATGTAAAATTAAGGGTTTTATTCATTCAGGATTCCGCACCATTAAAAACATTCGAACAATCATTCGTTAATGATGAAAAACACAAAGTCACAAGCGTTTCAATTTGATTTGCTATTTTTGTACTTTAAATTTAAAACCATTTTTAGTGAAAACTGTTCAAATTCACCGCAATAAAGTTGACGCCATTTTAAGAAGACATCCATGGGTGTTTTCTGGAGCAATTACATCAGATACGGATACTTTTAGCGATGGTGAAATCGTTACAGTAATTGATTCAAAAAATAATTTCTTGGCGCGTGGCCATTTTCAACATGCAACAATAGCAGTAAGGGTTTTAACCTTTGATGATGATGCGTTGGATCAAGTGTTTTTTAACGATAAAATTTCAAAAGCGGTTCAAGTTAGAATGAGTTTGAATTTAATCACTAAAGAAAATACAATTTGCCGTTTAATTCATGGAGAAGGTGATTCTTTACCCGGATTAATTGTCGATTATTACAATGGTGTTGCTGTTGTTCAATGTCACAGTATTGGAATGTACAATTCACTTGCATTAATTACCGAAGGCTTAAAAAAAGCGTTGGGTAAAAAGCTAAGTGCTATTTATTCTAAATCATCGGACACGCTTCCAACACGAACAGAAGTTGAAGATGCTTATGTTTTTGGAACATGCGAAACACCTCATCAAGCTTTGGAACATGGTGTGAAAATCAACATTGATTGGGTAAATGGTCAAAAAACAGGATTTTTTATCGATCAACGAGAAAATCGCTATTTATTAGGTAAATATGCGCAAGGAAAAAAAGTATTGAATACCTTTTGTTACTCTGGTGGTTTTAGTTTATTGGCTTTAAAAAACAATGCAACCTTGGTTCATTCGTTGGATAGTTCAAAAAAAGCAATTGCATTAACCGATGAAAATATTGCGTTGAATAATTTCAATGAACGTCATGCATCTATTGTAGCTGACGCGATGGAATACATGAAAGATTTACCGGAAGATTATGACATTATTGTTTTAGATCCGCCCGCTTTTGCGAAACACCGAGACAAACGTCACAAAGCAATTCAGGGATACAAACGCTTAAACGCACATGCCATTCGTCAAATTAAACCTGGAGGACTGATTTTCACCTTTTCTTGTTCGCAAGTAGTTGACAAAAATATGTTTACGAATACAATTATTGCTGCAGCGATAGAATCTGGAAGAAATGTGCGTATAATCGAACAATTACATCAACCAGCGGATCATCCAATCAATGCGTTTCATCCTGAGGGAGAATATTTGAAAGGACTCGTAATTCAAGTTGATTAATGCTGAATTTAAACTACAAAACAATTCTAAAAGTTGCGTTGCCTTTAATGGCTTCTAGTTTTATTCAATCAATTGTATTGTTAACCGATGCTGCGTTTATTAGTCGCTACGATAAAACATCGCTTTCATTTGATGCGGTTGGAAATGGTGGATTGATTTACATCACTATGTTTATGGCTTTAGTTGGATTAAGTGATGGCTCACAAATAATTATTGCGCGTAGAATTGGACAAAACAATACGAACGCTATCGGACGAATTTTTGGAACTTCAATCATTGCGCATTTGTGTTTAGCCTTGCTATTATTTTTGTTCATTCAATTCGTAATGCCTGATTTTTTAATGAGTTATTCTAAACACAAAGATTTGGGTCGCTTACAACTAGATTTTATTTCCATTCGAAGTTATGCACTCTTCTTTGCCTTATTCACACTTTCCATTCAAGCTTTCTTTCTTGCCAACGGTAAAACGTGGGTTGTATTAATTGCAGCCTTAATCAATGCAAGTTCTAATATTGTTTTAGATTACGCTTTAATATTTGGGAAATTAGGTCTTCCAGAAATGGGTTTGAAAGGTGCTGCATGGGCTAATACAATTAGCGATGGCCTAGCAATGACCTTTTTGGTTATTTTCATCATCTTCTCAGCAGAACGAAAATCCATGCAATTGTTTAAACACTTTTCGTTCAATTTTAAATCTTTTTTAGAATTGTTTAAAGTGGGGAGTCCGTTGATGCTTCAAAGTTTTATTGCACTTGCAACTTGGACCGTTTTCTTTACGTGGATTGAACAAATGGGGAAATTTGAATTAACCGTTTCACAAAACATTCGATCGATTTATTTCTTAGCATTTGTGCCAATTTTTGGATTCTCAGCTACAACAAAAACATATATTTCTCAATATATCGGAAGAAAAGAATTTGATTCTTTAAAAAGGATTCAAAAACGCATTCAATTACTAACGTTATTATTTTTGTTCTTCTTTTTTCACGGAGCGTTATTGTATCCAGAAGTACTGATAAAAATGGTGAATCCAAATGAACTTTATACTGCACGAAGTGCTGAAATTCTTCGATTTGTAGCTATTTCTATATTTCTATATGGAACGGTTAGTGTCTATTTTCAAACCATCAATGGAAGTGGGAATACGATGGCTTCCTTTATAATAGAAGTAATTTGTGTAGGTGTGTACATGATTTCTGCATTTTTATTTATTAAAGTTTTTGAATTCGATATTTTTTGGATTTGGTCCGTTGAATATATTTACTTTGGAATGTTAGGTTTCCTTTCTATTGGTTACCTTTATTTCTTTAAATGGCAGAAAAAAATTGTATGATTAGTAAAGATTTCAAAATTGTATTTATGGGCACGCCCGATTTTGCGGTAACTATATTAGCAAAGTTAGTAGCTGAATCTTGCTCTATTGTTTGTGTAATTACTGCGCCAGACAAACCAGCTGGAAGAGGTCAACACATTCAAAAAAGTGCTGTTAAACAATTTGCCGAATCAAATGAATTAACACTTTTGCAACCAGCCAATTTAAAAGATGAAAATTTCATAACAGAATTAAAAGCATTTAATGCAGATTTATTTGTTGTAGTTGCTTTTAGAATGCTTCCAGAAGTTGTTTGGTCAATGCCCCCAAAAGGAACCATTAATTTACATGCTTCCCTCCTACCAAATTACAGAGGTGCAGCACCAATAAACTGGGCGATTATTAATGGTGAAAAAGAAACTGGTGTCACTACGTTCTTTATTGAGAAAGAAATTGATACAGGAAATGTTATTGAACGATCTGCGCTTGTCATCAATGAAAATGAAACAGTTGGCGAATTACACGATCGTTTAATGAAATTAGGTGCTGATGTAAGTTATTCAACAATTGTGAAAATTGCAAATAACACTGCAACAGCCATTGATCAATTACAATTGACACATGACGGGATAAAAAATGCACCAAAAATTTTCAAAGAAGATTGTTTAATCAATTGGAAACAACCCATGGATGTAATTCATGATTTCATCAGAGGACTTTCTCCGTACCCAGCTGCTTGGTGTAAATTGCATCATGAAACAAAAGACGAACTAAAAACCTTTAAGTTATTCAGAAGTGAAAAAACGACACTACCAGTCAACGGAGAAACAATAAAACGAGACGAAACTGGTTTGCTATTTCCATGCAAAGATTTCTATGTTCGAATTACAGAATTACAAATGGAAGGCAAGCGAAAAATGAACTTTAAAGAATTTCTTGCAGGCAATCCCTGTGAAGAATGGAAAATTATATAAATAAAGACCCGCTACAGCTTAGCAAAATGACTGAAAAACCTATAAAAAATAGGGTTTTAGGCCTTGGTTATTAACAAAACACCTCATTTTTCAACAAAATTGCACTTTTTTTGGCATAATCACTTGTATGGCAAGTATATTCAGATATATTTGTTTCGATAATTTATTTGAAACATTTAAAAACTCAAAACTATGAACAAAGCAGAATTAATTGATGCTATCGCATCAGAGGCTGGATTAACAAAAGCAGATGCTAAAAAAGCATTAGATGGATTTGTAAATGCTACAGCTGGAGCATTGAAAAAAGGAGACAGAATTTCTTTAGTTGGATTTGGATCTTTCTCTGTAACTAACAGAGCAGCAAGAACAGGACGTAACCCACAAACTGGAAAAGAAATCAAAATCGCTGCTAAAAACGTTGTACGTTTCAAAGCTGGTGCTGAACTTTCTGGAAAAGTTAACTAATTCTTTTATCTTTAAAAGAAACAGAAAAGGAGAATCAATTGATTCTCCTTTTTTTATGCTTAAATTTTTATATTAAACTTCTTAATATTCGATACAAATATTATTTTGATCTATTATTTTTCGAATATTCATTAACGCATATCGCATTCTCCCTAATGCTGTGTTGATACTGATATCTTCTATCTCCGCAATTTCTTTGAAAGACATGTCTTGAAAAATGCGCATTTGAATGATGCTTTTTTGTGCTGCAGGTAAATAGTCAATCAAATGTACCATTTGACTTTCGATCTCATCTGTTATCAATTTTTCTTGCACGTTTTTATCCGTTTGAGAAAGTGTATTAAAGATCGAGTAATCATCTTTCAATGAAGTAGATTCTGAAACCATCTTCACACGACTCGTTCTTCTGAAATGATCAATAACAAGATTGTGTGCAATACGCATGGCCCAAGGTAAAAACTTACCTTCTTCGTTGTACTCACCCAAACGAAATTTATTAATAACTTTAATAAAAGTTTCTTGAAAAATATCTTCTGTCAAATCGTGACAACGCACTTTCATATAAACAAATCGAAAAATTTTGTCTTTATGACGCATTAATAACGTTTCAAATGCTTTTTCTTTACCAGAGATATACAATGTAATTAACTCACGGTCATCCATACGCTTCAATTCCATAACGTTTATTTTTTGTTAAAATCAGAATTTAAAAAGCGTAAAAATGTTTTATAGGCGAACTTATTTTTGAGTTATAAGGCTAAATTACAATTTATTTTTTATTCGTTACACTTTTTCTAAAAAAATATTATATTATTTTTTTATATTCTATTATAAACACAAATATGATCGAAGTTGTTTTTATCTTTGAACTTTCTAAATAGACAATGGCAAAACAACAATTTATTGAAATAAAAGGAGCGCGCGTTCACAATCTTAAGAACATTGATGTGACTATTCCACATGGCAAAATGACTGTTATAACAGGACTTTCAGGCTCAGGAAAATCTTCTTTAGCTTTTGATACACTTTTTGCTGAAGGTCAACGCCGTTATATTGAAAGTTTATCTTCTTATGCACGTCAATTTTTAGGAAAATTAAATAAACCAGAAACAGATTACATTAAAGGTATTTCACCCGCAATTGCTATTGAACAAAAAGTAATTTCAAGTAATCCTCGATCAACAATTGGAACAACAACAGAAATTTATGATTATTTAAAAATATTATTTGCACGTGTTGGTCGCACATTTTCACCTATTTCAGGGAATGAAGTGAAAAAAGACACTGTTTCTGATGTGATTAATTTATTGCGAACGTTTGAAGAAGGAACACGTGCTTTAATCTGTTGTCCAATTTTAGGTTTTGAAAAATATGGAAATCAAAAACAATTGGAGTTGTTAAAACAACAAGGTTTTACACGTATCCTGATTGATAATGACCTTTTTTTAATTGAAGATTGCTTAAAAGAACTTCCAAAAGAATGTGAAAAAGCGCAATTAGTTTTAGATCGAATTGCAATTCTTATGACGGAAGAAAATGAAGCGCGTTATGCTGATTCTATTCAACTAGCCTTTATTGAAGGAAATGGATCATGTTCAATTCATCCAATTGATTCAACAAAAAAATATGATTTTTCAAATCGTTTTGAATTAGACGGACAAGAATTTCAAGAACCTAGCGGGCATTTTTTTACTTTCAATAATCCATATGGTGCTTGTAAAACATGTGAAGGATTTGGTCAAGTAATTGGAATTGATCCGAATTTAGTTATTCCAAATAAAAATTTAAGTGTTTTTGAAGGAGCCATTGCACCTTGGAAAGGCGACGTAATGGGTGAATATTTGAATGAATTGATTTATTCAGCAAAAAAATACGATTTCCCAATTCACCGACCAATTGCAGATTTAACGGAAAAAGAACTTCAGCTTCTTTGGAATGGAAATAGTCATTTCACAGGTATTCGACCATTTTTTAAATTTGTAGAAAGTCAAACATATAAAATTCAATACCGCGTAATGCTTTCGCGTTATCGTGGGAAAACTGCTTGTCCAGATTGCCACGGGACACGCTTGCGAAAAGATGCCAATTATGTTAAAATTGACCAACATTCTATAACAGACATTGTACTATTACCTATTGATGAGAGTTTACGTTTTTTTAAGAACTTAAAATTAAATAACTACGATCAACAAGTTTCAAAGCGTATTTTACCTGAAATAACGAATCGTTTACAATTTTTACAAAATGTTGGTTTAGGTTATTTAACCTTAAACAGAGCTTCTAATTCCTTATCGGGAGGAGAATCTCAACGTATTAATTTGGCAACTTCATTAGGAAGTACGCTGGTCGGTTCTATGTACATTTTAGACGAACCTTCGATTGGTTTACATCCAAAAGATACACAACGCTTGATTCGTGTATTGCATGACTTACGCGACGCTGGAAATACCGTAATCGTTGTCGAACACGAAGAGGAAATGATGAAAGCAGCCGATGAAATTTTAGACATTGGTCCTTTTGCTGGTTCGTATGGTGGTGAAGTCGTTTTTCAAGGAAAACATGCAGAATTGATTCAAGCGAAGAATAGTTTGACAGCAGATTATTTAACGCACAAAAAGCAAATTCCAATTCCTACAAAAAGAAGAAAAACGCACAACAAAATTACGATTACTGGCGCGCGACAATACAATTTAAAAAACATCAGCGTTTCCATTCCTTTGCACAATTTGGTTTGTGTAACAGGAGTTAGTGGTTCTGGTAAATCAACGTTGATTCGAGAATTGGTGTATCCTGCTATTCGTAAACATTTAGGTGTTTTTGGCGATAGCATAGGTGAGTTTGGAGAACTTTCGGGCGATTTAAAATTGATCAAACACATAGAATTTATTGATCAAAATCCAATTGGAAAATCTTCTCGAAGCAATCCAATAACCTATGTTAAAGCATTTGATGATATTCGTGAATTATTTGCGAAACAAGCATTGGCAAAAATGCGCGGATACAAACCAGGATTTTTCTCATTCAACGTTGAAGGTGGACGCTGTGAAATGTGTGAAGGAGAAGGCGAAATCACGGTTGGAATGCAGTTCATGGCGGATGTACATTTAGCCTGTGAAACGTGTGAAGGAAGACGCTACAAGCAAGAAACGCTCGAAGTTACTTACCGCGGAATTTCCATTGCTGATTTATTGGAAATGGACATTCAAGATGCACTTGATTTCTTCAAAGCTGGAACCGAAAAATTGGAAGCTAAAATCGTCGAGAAAATGCAACCCTTGTTTGATGTAGGTTTGGGTTATTTAAAAGTTGGACAATCTTCCAGTACCTTGAGTGGCGGAGAAGCGCAACGCATCAAATTGGCATCGTTTTTATCCAAAGGAATTAACGCACCTTCTACCCTTTTTATTTTTGACGAACCTACAACAGGATTACATTTTCATGACATTGATAAATTAATTATTGCATTTAATTCATTAATTGATGCAGGACATTCCATTATCGTTATTGAACACAATACAGAAGTCATCAAATGTGCGGATTGGGTCATCGATTTAGGTCCTGAAGGTGGTAAAAATGGCGGGAATATTTTATTTGAAGGTACGCCTGACGCTTTAATTCAACTCGAAAACAATGATACAGGTAAATTTTTAAAACTAGCATTTAATTAAAAATCAATATGATAAAACTGATTGCATCCATTTATTTTTTATTACCAATTTTACTCTTTTCGCAACAAGAACTTGGATTTAAAGCAAAAATTCAAGGTGAAGAGATAAATTACTATTCTCCACTGCGTCAATTTGCACCAACAGCTTTGTTAACGAGAGCCAATGGAAATTCTTCCTTTTCATTTGAAGCGGAAACAACGAATGCTACTGAAAAATTTGCAACGTATGAATTTTTAATTGGTCATTCAACAGGAACAAGCAGTGGCGAACGAAAATTCGACGTTACTTTGAATGGAGCTTTTTTGTTTACGTTCACTACGCAGGCAAAACAGACAGGGAATTTTGAAAAAAAGGGAATTATCACAACAGTTGGTTCTTATCAATTTAAATGCATTGAATACGATCTTAACAAAGATGCGTTTGGTTATTTGAAACTAACACTTCCACAACAATTAGTAAAAGAAAAAGCTCAGTTTGAAATCAAAGGTCAAGCACAAAACAGTAGAGATTGGCTCATGTTGTTCATGGTGAAAAAAGAATTTAAAATTAACATTGAACCAACCAATTTAATCACGCGAAAAGAAGGAAAACGAACGGTCAATTTCACGGCTTACAACCCTACAAATAAAGCTCAAAAAATTAATTTCACTTCGAAATATTTCAATTTTTCAACGGTTTTAAAACCTGGTTACAATCAATTTGGTAAAGCTTTGTACCCTGAAAAAATGCTTGGATTTGACACAGTTAAAACATCAATTAAAAATTTAATTAAAGACACACAAGTAGTTGAAATTAAATCAATTGGTAATTTTGAATTTAACATTATTCATCATTCTCACAACGATATTGGTTATTCACATTTACAATCCGAAGTAGCTAAAATTCAAACTGAAAATATTCGCAAAGCTATTCGGTGGATTAATAAAAGTAAAAGCAATAATGCGAAAGCGATTTGGCACATTGAATCGTTGTGGGCAGTTGAGAATTTTTTACACGAAGCAAGTCCTGAAGAAGAACTTCAATTTGTATCCGCAGTGAAAAAAGGTAACATCGTTTTATCTGCCAATTACGCCAATATCTTGTCAGGACTTTCACAAAAAGAAGAATTGAATTGGTTAGTAGAATATGGTAAATTCTTAGAAAAAAAATATGGTTTCACCATCAATTGTGCCATGATAACTGATATTCCTGGTTTGACTTATAACGGATTTGCAACCTATGAAAAAAATTCAATACCGTATTTATCATTAGGCCCAAATTATGTTGAAACATACGAAGACAAAGGAGATCGAGTTGGCGGAGTAATCAAACAATCTGGTGATCAAATTTATTATTGGAAAAACAGACAAAATCCATCATACAAAGTCATGGTTTGGACAGCTGGCAAAGGATATTCCTACTTCCACAATGTGCAAGAAAAGGAAAAACAAGTGAAATGGGAACAAAAAATCTCAACTTACATCAATGAATTAGTAGATAAAAAATACACCTTTGATAAAGTTCAGTTGCGTTATACACTTCACGCAGACAATGGACCTGTCGATGAAGATTTATGCAATTTTGTAGATGCTTGGAATAAAAAATACAGTTACCCAACATTAGTAATCAATTCAATTCCAGCTTTATACAAAAGTATTGAGCAGAAATACAGCGAAGGTTTAGCCGTACTTTCTGGAGAATTAACTCCCTATTGGGAAGACGGTGCCTACTCTACAGCTGTTGAAGAAATGCAGAATCGTCAGTTGTCGTTGCAAACCATTGCATTAGAACAATTTGTACGTTCCAATGCATTACTAGTTTATGACAGCGTAAAATTTTACACGTTACACAAAAATATTTTATTGTTTCACGAACACACATGGGGATCTTGGTGCAGCATCTCTGATCCAGAAATTGCATTTACAACTGAACAATGGCGCATCAAAAGAAGCTTTTTAGACAGCGCGCAAGATCTTTACGACGCATTAGCAAAGCAATACAATTATAGCTACACTCCCATTTCAAAAACGCAGGCCAATTTCAAAAAAATTGACGATTTCAAGATAGATCCACTTACAGGAAGCTTCCGTTCATTACTTATAGAAGGCAAAGAAATTTTAAATCCAACGAGTAAATCGATGTTGTTTGATTTTATCTATTCGGAGGGAATTAATCCGAGTCAAAATAAAGCGCCTAATAATGTGAAAGTTGTCAACGAACAATCAAACGATAGTATCAAATCAACAGCAATTACTTTTGAACTACCAACGCTTTCTGATGTATTGATTACGTATACATTGAATAAACGCACGAATAAATTAAAAGCCGCTATTCACTTCAATAAATCAGCTACATACACCAAAGAAAGTTTACACATTGCCTTGCCCTTTAACTTACCAAAAGCGATTATGGGGTATGGTGATGGTGACAATTTATTGCAATATACCGTTGAACAGCTTCCAGGATCCAACAAAGATTTCATCTGTGTTAGTGAGCAAGTTGTGATTCAAAATTCAGCAATCCGAGTGAATATTTCAGCGCCTAAATTAGCGCTTTTCGAAGTTGGTTCTATCACCAATGAAAACCTTGTAAATAGTCAGAAAGTTTGGAAAAAAACAAATAAAAATTTCACCAACTTATTTCTATATGTTTTCAATAATTACTGGCACACCAATTACAAAGCAAGCCAAAGTGGAATATTTGATTTTGAGGTGGAGTTGAGTTTTGA
>CANLIL010000019.1 GCA_947491305.1 Flavobacteriales bacterium
AATCAATTAAAATCGAATCATTACTTAAGAGGCGTTGATTTTGAAAAAATACTCAATTTATCTTCAAAATGTGTACATGATCATCTGCAAAAATTAGTAGAAGCTAAAGTCATCGAAAGAGCATTTGAACCTAATCAATACAGGTTGTTTATTTTAGAAGAAACGATAGCTGATTTTTCTTATTTTATTCAGGAATAGCCTTAATTGTTGTTGTCATTGGTAAAAACTCCTCTAGAAACTCCTCAACGCGATGATCCTTAAAGCTGTTAGAAAAATATAGGTGTTGGCATTTTGGAAAACTTTCAACAATGCGTGACAATTGCATTTTGTACCCTTTTTTAAATAATTCGATGGTGTCGTCAAGTATGAAAAGTTTCAGTTGACCAACATTAAAGCCATTTTGAATGTATAATTCGTACAAGCGTTTTGCGTTTGCAATAATGATTTCAGTACCATCGAAAATATCATTGCGTTGTTGCAACATAATCCCTCTGTCGTGCGCTAAGTCTACGGTTAAATCTAAGATGCGACAGATTGGCGTTAATTTTGCATGTAAATCATATGCGTCTTGGTCTGTTGCACAAACAACAATTGCACGTGGTGAACCTTCTCCAGGTTCAGTAATTTTTTGCAATAAACTAACAAAAATAGCGGTTGTTTTACCACTGCTTTCAGCACCTTCTACTAAACAACTTTTACCAGATTTTAATCCATCTAAAACAGCTAATTGAAAAGGGTTTAATTCAGTAATTCCTTTGTCTGGAAAGATTTCTTGTAATTCAGGGCGTAATTTTGCTAAACTCATTCGTGTAATTTTTTATTTTCTTTGTGACGTGAATGATCACGCTTTGTTTTTTTAGATAAATTTTTCGCTAAAGCAGCTGTTAAGTCGATTCCTGTTTGGTTGGCTAAACATATCAAAACAAAAAGAACATCGGCTAATTCATCGCCTAAGTCGTTGTTTTTATCGCTTTCTTTTTCACTTTGTTCGCCATATCGTCGCGCCATGATGCGTGCAACTTCACCCACTTCTTCCATTAAAATAGCGGTATTTGTTAATTCATTGAAATAACGAACACCGTATTCTTTGATCCAATTGTCAACAATTTTTTGCGCTTCTTCTAAAGTCATGTACTCAGCTTTGCTTGTAAAATTAAGGATTTATTCGGATGGATGGTTGCATTCAAACCAGGATCTTTATTCTTTGTTTTTTGAATCTAGAAGAATAGTAACAG
Organism: Flavobacteriales bacterium; assembly: GCA_947491305.1. GTDB lineage: Bacteria > Bacteroidota > Bacteroidia > Flavobacteriales_D > Crocinitomicaceae > M0103. Next base: position 1,236 of record CANLIL010000019.1, read on the forward strand.
GACCATCGTTTATAGACGCTATTTGCATATCTGCACCAAATTCTCCTGTCTCAATTTTTGTATCCGAAATGGCGGCTAATTTTTCGATAAAATAAGTGTAAAGCGGCAATGAATGGGCTGGTTTTGCAGATCGAATAAAACTGGGCCTGTTGCCTTTTTTTGTTGCTGCAAATAAAGTAAATTGACTAACGACCAAAAAGTTTCCACCAATTTCAGGAATGGAAAGATTCATTTTCCCTTCATGATCACTAAAAATGCGAAGTGAATATATTTTCTGCGCTAACCAGTCAGCATCTTCTTGCGTATCGGCATCTTCAATTCCAACATACACTAGCAAGCCTTTTTCAATGGAGCCAACAATTTGATGGTCAATCGTTACGGATGCAGCTAAAACACGCTGTAAAACAATACGCATACTAAAAATTAAAGGGTGAAATTTTTCTTACTTCGATAGGTTTCATTTTCATCTTCTGTCACCAATTGCACATATGAAAAATAGCGACTTTCAGAGATTTCTCCTTTTTCAACGGCATCTTTCACGGCGCATTTAGGTTCGTTTAAATGCTGGCAGTTGTGAAATTTGCAGGCTCCAATCAAGTTGCGCATTTCAGGGAAATAATGTGAAATCACTTCTTTGTCTAAATCGACGATTCCAAACGCTCTAATTCCAGGAGTGTCGATGATGTATCCGCCAGATTGTAACTTGTGCATTTCTGCAAATGTAGTTGTATGCTGTCCTTGTGAATGGGCTTGAGAAATTTCTCCTGTTTGCAAATTTAAGTTGGAATCTAACGCATTCACTAAAGTGCTTTTTCCAACGCCACTGTGGCCAGAAATCATTACTTGTTTATCGTTTATTTCCGAACGTAAAAAATCAATGTTTTCTTTTTGAGAAGCGGAGATTTTAAAGCAAGGATAGCCAATCGATTCATACAAGTCAATTAATGCATCTATGTAAAATAAATCGTCTTCGTTGTATTGATCTATTTTGTTGAATAACAAAGTTGTAGGGATTCGAAACGACTCTGCTGCAACTAAAAAGCGATCGATAAATGCTAAATGAGTAACAGGAGAATGGATTGTAACTAACAAGTAAGCGCGGTCAATATTCGCAGCTAAAATCTGCATTTGCTTGCTTAAATTGGTTGATTTTCGGACGATGTAGTTGCGTCTATTTTGAAAATCTAAAATCACCCGATTTCCTTCTTCGTCTAATTTTTTATCCAAGTCAACAATGTCGCCCACTGCAATTGGATTCGTTGTTTTTAATCCGTCTAAGCGAATTTTTCCACGTATACGGCAATTCACGATGGAATGATCTTCCAACTCAACGATGTACCATTTTCCAGTAGATTTTAAAACAACTCCTTTATTAGACATGTTGACAAAGATAGTAGAAATTAAATTGCGTTGTTCAATGGATTCTAGAAATGTCGTTTTCTTGAAATCTCTCCTAAAAGAACATGAAAAAAAATAGAATAATTCTGTATCTTCGCAATTCAATTCTGAAAACATGTCTATCGAGGTAAAAAATCTTTTTAAATATTACGGCGAGCAAGCTGCGGTGAGAGATATTTCATTTTCTGTTGCAAAAGGAGAAATAGTTGGTTTTTTAGGACCAAATGGTGCTGGGAAATCCACAACAATGAAAATCATTACTGGATTTATTCCTTCTTCAGCAGGAGAAGTTACTGTTTGTGGCATGCCTGTAGATGTTGATTCTTTAAACACCCGAAAAATGATTGGGTATTTACCTGAAAACAATCCACTTTATTTAGACATGTACGTGAAAGAATATTTGGAGTTTGTTGGGAAAACGTACAAGATAAAAAACTTGAAGGCACGCGTTGAAGAAATGATTCTAGCGGTAGGTTTGGAAGTCGAACAAGCAAAAAAAATTGGCGCACTTTCAAAAGGTTACCGTCAACGTGTTGGTTTAGCAGCTGCAATTATTCACGATCCTGAAGTGTTGATTTTAGATGAGCCAACTTCTGGTTTAGATCCGAATCAATTGGTAGAAATACGTGAATTAATTAGGAAAATCGGAAAGTCGAAAACGGTAATGCTTTCCACACATATCATGCAAGAAGTTGAAGCGATTTGTGATAGAGTTGTCATAATCAACAAAGGACAAATTGTAGCAGACAATACAGCCGCAGAATTGCAATTAGACACGGTTCATCAAACGGTTTATGTTGAATTTGATGGTGAAGTTTCAAAATCATTGATTGCTAAAATTGATGGAGTTGACAAATTAGAACAAGTTCAACAAGGATGGTTGTTGGAAGCAACAGCAGCGCATGACTTAAGAAGAATTGTGGCACAATTTGCACAACAACATAACTTACTAATTTTAACATTGAAATTAGAAGAAAAAACATTAGAAGAAGTATTTAAAGAATTAACAAAATAAGATGCCAACAAATTTCATTCAAGAATTGACGTGGAGAGGAATGATTCACGATATGATGCCAGGAACAGAAGAGGCATTGAACAAGCAAGTTTCTAGCGGTTATATTGGTTTTGATCCAACGGCAGATTCATTGCATGTTGGTCATTTGGTTCAAATCATGACCTTGGTTCACTTTCAACGTGCAGGCCACAAGCCTTACGCTTTGGTTGGTGGAGCAACAGGAATGGTGGGAGATCCTTCAGGTAAATCTAAAGAAAGAAATTTATTAGACGCAGAAACATTGAATCACAATGTGGCATGTGTGAAAGCTCAATTGGAAAAGTTCTTGGATTTTTCTTCGTCTGCCAATGGTGCAGAAATGGTCAATAATTACGATTGGTTCAAAGATTTTAACTTTTTAGATTTCATTCGCGACATCGGGAAACATATCTCGATTAATTATATGTTGTCCAAAGATTCTGTGAAATCGCGTTTGGAAACAGGGTTGTCGTTTACTGAGTTTACCTACCAATTGGTGCAAGGATACGATTTTTACTATTTGAATAAAAACCACAATTGCATCATTCAATTGGGTGGTTCAGACCAATGGGGAAACATCGTAACGGGAACAGAATTGATTCGTAGAAAATCAGGTAACGAAGCATATGCCGTAACAACTCCATTGATTAAAAAAGCTGATGGAACTAAATTCGGAAAAACAGAAGGAGGAAGTGTTTGGCTCGATCCTGAAAAAACATCGGCTTATGAATTTTACCAGTTTTGGCTCAATTCAAGTGATTTAGACGCCGTAAATTACATTCGTATTTTTACATTGAAGTCTAAAGAAGAAATTGAAGCTATCGAAAAAGAACACAACGAAGCGCCGCATTTAAGAGTTTTGCAAAAAGCAATTGCGGACGATATTACGGTCCGTGTTCATGGTGAACAAGCGCTTGAAACTGCCATTGCAGCGTCTCAAATTTTGTTTGGAAAATCTACTTCAGATGATTTGAAAAAATTAAGCGAAAAAGACTTTTTTGCTATTTTCAATGGAGTACCTCAAGCAACTGTTTCACGAGCTGATTTCAATGAAGGCTTAACAATTGTGGATGCGTTGGCTGCTAAAACAGGTTTTTTAGGATCTAATGGTGAAGCAAAAAGAGAATTAAAAGCGAATGCGGTTGCTGTCAACAAAGAGAAAGTGGACGAACAATTTGTGTTCAATGCTTCACACTTGATCAATGATAAATATGCGTTGATCGGAAAAGGAAAGAAAAATAATTACATCTTAATCATAGATTGATTACCAGATTTTTGATGAAATTAAAACGGTTCCTTTGAAAAAGGCTACAGGTTCTTGGTGTTGATTGGTTACAGTGACTTCATAAAGTCCTGATTTGAAAGTTTTATTGAGTTCTTTAACGGTTGCAGTTAAACGATCGTTTTCCAACACTTTTTTCACATGAGAAATACTCGTTTCAATACTTACAGATTGAAACCCATAACTATTAGCAGCAAAGGCCAATGCGGAATCTGCTAAAGAATAACAAATTCCGCCATGAGCTATGTGAAAACCATTCAATAATTCTTTTGACACCGTCATTGATAATTGACAACTTCCTTCTGAAATTTGAAGGACTTCGATGCCTAAAAGTTGACTAAAAGCGTCTTTCTCAAGCATGAGTTGAACAATTTCAAGCGGCGTTTTCATTAGGCTGCTATTGCACGATTCATTAACGTAATAATAGCAATCGTTACAATGAACAATTGAGTCGCTGTTTCGTCGTCAAGTGAAGAACCATCTTCATCTTCTGTTGAAATTTCCATCGCCATAAATTGAGACAATTCAGGTTGATCGCAAAAATCTTCGAGTACATCTTCTTCGTCATTCTCAAAATAGGCATCCAACATTTGAAAATAAGGTTCTTCAAACGCATCGATATCAGCTTCTGTAATTTCATTTAAAAGCACACCTTCTTGCGCGTAACATTCAGAAATTAAACAATAGTAATAAATCAATAATCCTTCTAATTGTTCGTTTTCGTATTCAATTGCAGCAGACATTACATACGATAATAAGGTTTGCTGAGCTAAAGAATATGTTTCAGACAATTTTTCTAATCCGTCATCGTCTAAATTATCTACTTTTTTGATCGCGTTTTCAATACTTGCGAAGCTTACATGTTTCATGTGTTCTAATTTTTTTTGTAAAAATACTGCATTTTATTAGAATAAAGAAATTCGGATTGGAATAGAATTTTGGGTAGATTCAACTGCTAACTTCTTTTTATTTTTAGTAGTTTTGAAAGAAAAACGATGGCGCATTTTAAAGCTGATTTTTTGCAGTTTTTTATTGATTTAGCAGCAAATAATCACAAAGATTGGTTTGATGAAAACCGTAAACGGTACGAAAGCACAATTAAAAATCCTTTTAAAACTTTTGTGCAACTCATTATTGATGAAATTGCTTTACTCGACCCCAATTTCAAAGGTGTTGAGGCGAAAGATTGCATTTTTAGAATCAATCGTGACATTCGTTTTTCAAAAGATAAAACGCCTTATAAATTGAGTGTTTCTGCTGTTGTTGCTCCTGAAGGTAAAAAATCGAAAGCGATTAATGGGATTTATTTTGAATTTGGTCCTGAACACGTTCGCGTGTATGGAGGAATCTATGAAATTGATAAAGAAGACTTACTTTCTGTCAGAGAAGGAATTGCTGCCAATATGAAAGCATTCAAACAATTGTACGATTCTTCAGATTTTAAATCAACTTTTGGAGAGATTAGAGGAGAGAAAAACAAAGTCATTCCAAAAGATTTGAGTGAAGCGTCGAAAATTGAACCACTGATTTTTAACAAACAATTTTACTTTTTTGCAGAATTCGAACCTGAAATCATCTTACGTGAAAACCTTTCAGAAATATTGATCGATTGTTACAAAAAAGGAAGGCCAATTGAACAGTTTTTAACTAAATTTATCGCACAAAAATAAATACAAACCATGAAAAAAATAGTTGTTAGTTTAGTCTTATTGAGTATAACATTGACTGGTGTTTCTCAAAAAAGCACCTTGACATTGAAAGATGCGGTTTTAAATCAATTTAGATTATATGGTCCTGACCGAATCAATAGTTTTAGCTGGATTCCAGGAACTGATGCGTATTCGTTTCTCTCTAAAAAAGCAGATACTTTATATTCGTCTAAACCATCCGCAACTACAAATTCTGTCGTTTTTACTTTAGCTGATTTGAATTCAGTAGCTAAGTTGAAACTTTCAAATTTGATGGGCATTTCTTGGCTGAATCAGCAAGAGGTTTTAGTTGTTGATGGCGCAAACTATATAGCTTACAATCAACAAACAAAAAAAGCTAGAGTTATTCAAATACTAGCCGAAGAAGCACAAAATAATTTGTTCCACGAAAAATCTGAAGCAATTGCATATACCATTGAAAACAATCTGTTTGTTCAAAATAAGTTGGGAACAAAATTTCAAGTGACTTCCCATACGGATAAAAATATCGTTGCAGGACAATCAATCGCCCGCAATGAGTTTGGTATTTCAGGTGGTTTGTTTTGGTCAACAAATGGTCAATATTTAGCGTTTTATGAAAAGAACGAATCAGAAGTTCACGATTATCCATTGTTAGATATTTCAAAAACACCAGGTGAAGCAATGCTCATTAAGTATCCGATGGCTGGACAAAAATCTGAGCGACCAAAAGTGGGTATTTTTTCTTTGGCAACACAAAAAACAGTTTATATTTCTCCAAAAGGTGCAAGCGATGATTATTTAACGAATGTTGTTTTTACACCGGATAACAAGTATGTTTTGATTGCAGAATTAAACAGAGATCAAAACCATTATTATTTAAATGTGTACGATGTTGAAACAGGAGCTTTTGTTAAAACATTAGTAGAAGAAAAAAATGAGAAATGGGTTGAGCCAGAATTTCCAGCATTTTTCCCTTCTGAAGCGTCGAATAATTTTATTTGGATTTCAGAAAAAGATGGATTTAACAATTTGTATTATTATGATTTTAATGGGAAATTGATCAAACAATTAACGGCAAATAAATTTGTTGTAAAAGAAATTTTGACAGCGCGTAAAAATGGAAAAGAAATTTATTTCACTGCAACTGGCGAAAATGCAACAAATACCTTGGTATACAAAGTTGATTTGTCAGGAAAACAACAATTGGTAACTCCAACTGAAGGAACGCACTCATTTGCTATTAATGATGCTGGGACCTACTTTATGGATAGTTATTCTAGTAATAAAATTGCACAGCATGTTGAATTGTATACAAGTTCCAACAAAAAAGCAAAATTACTTTTGAATAGTACTGATAAATTAGGTTCTGTTGCAATTGGAAATTCTGAAATAGGTTCGATCATTGGAAAAGATGGGTCTAAATTATACACCCGCTTAATTAAGCCGAGCAATTTTGATCCGACTAAAAAATATCCTGTTATGGTGTATGTTTATGGGGGACCTCATGCGCAGATGATTACCAATTCGTGGTTGGACGGTGCGAATTTATGGATGTATTGGATGGCTGAACAAGGTTATTTAGTATTTACTTTAGATGGTAGAGGTTCTGCAAATCGTGGTTTTGCTTTTGAATCACAAATTCACCGTCGTTTAGGCGATGTGGAAATGGAAGATCAACTTTCAGGTGTCGATTATTTGAAATCTTTGCCATATGTTGATGCGAATCGTTTGGCAGTTCACGGCTGGTCGTTTGGTGGATTCATGACAACTTCTTTATTATTGCGTCACCCAGATGTTTTTAAAGTAGGCGTTGCAGGAGGTCCTGTTACTGATTGGAAATACTACGAAGCAATGTATGGAGAGCGTTACATGGATCGCCCGGAACAAAATGTAGAAGGGTACAAAAATGCGAGTTTATTGAATCATGCAGCTAAGTTAAAAGGAGATTTATTGTTAATTCATGGAACGATTGATGATGTAGTAGTTATGCAGCACAATTACGCTTTAGTGAAAAAATTCGTTGATTTAGGAATTCAAATGGATTTCTTCCCATATCCGATGCATAAACACAATGTAACAGGCAAAGACCGCGTGCATTTAATTGAAAAAGTGTTGACGTATATTATGGAGAAGAATCAATAATGTATGATTTTACAGAAATTAAAAGGGATGTGAAAGTATCCCTTTTTTTATCCCTATAAAATCCGTTCACCTAAAAAAATCCGTATATTTGGCGCACTAAAAATCATACAATGGCAAAGGAAAAAGACTCCGCTGCAAAAGGAAATACACGTATTTCAAAAGACATACTTTTAACAGCCTTTGAAAAAATGGCTACTGCAAAAGCATTGTCAGAAAAATACGAAGCAAATAAAGAAGTAACTGCAAAATACGTGCATGCAACTTCACGTGGTCACGAAGCTATTCAATTAGCTGTTGGAATGCAACTAAAACCGCAAGATTGGGTTTCGCCGTATTACCGTGACGATAGTATTTTGTTAGGTATCGGAATGCAACCGTATGAATTGATGTTGCAAGTTTTTGCTAAAAAAGAAGATCCTTTTTCCGGTGGTAGAACCTACTATTGTCATCCATCTCTAAACAGAGAGGATATGCCAAAAATCCCACATCAATCTTCTGCAACAGGTATGCAAGCTATACCTACGACGGGAATTGCAATGGGAATTCAATACAAAGAAAAACAAGGATTAGCAATCGATTACAATGGAGAAAATCCTGTTGTAGTTTGTTCGTTAGGCGATGCTTCTTGTACGGAAGGAGAAGTTTCAGAAGCCTTGCAAATGGCTGCGTTGAAACAGTTTCCAATCGTTTTTTTAGTACAAGATAATGGCTGGGACATTTCTGCAAATGCAGCTGAAACACGTGCGCAAGACATGAGTTACTATGCACAAGGTTTTAAAGGAATTGAAGTAAGAACGATTGATGGTTCTGATTTTGTTACTTCCTATCAAACGGTACAAGAAGTATTTGAAACTGTTCGAAGCGAACGTAGACCTTTCATTATTCATGCGAAAGTTCCTTTGCTTGGACACCATACATCAGGCGTTCGTAAAGAATGGTACCGCGATGATTTGGAAGAGGCAGCATTAAACGATCCTTTTCCAAAATTAAAAAACACCTTACGTGAAAACGGATTGGATGAATCAGATATCATTAACGCGATTGCTACTGCAACAAAATTAGTAGACAGTGATTATGATAAAGCATTGAATGCGGAAGATCCGGATCCAGCTACTGTTACTGATCATATTTTTGCACCAACTCCAATTACGGAAGAAAAAGGAATTCGTGAACCAGCTGGTAAGAAAAAAACGGTGATGGTTGACTCTGCATTGTTTGCCGTGCGTGAAATCATGGAACAACATCCGGAAGCATTGTTGTATGGACAAGATGTTGGTGGACGTTTAGGAGGTGTGTTTAGAGAAGCTGCGACCTTGGCTCAGACTTTTGGAGACAACCGTGTTTTTAACACGCCTATACAAGAAGCATTTATTATTGGTTCTACTGTTGGAATGTCAGCAGTAGGTTTAAAACCAATTGTTGAGGTTCAATTTGCAGATTATATTTGGCCAGGACTGAATCAATTATTTACGGAAGTCTCTCGTTCAAATTATCTTTCAAACGGTAAATGGCCTGTTAGTTGTATCATTCGTGTGCCAATTGGTGCTTATGGTTCTGGTGGTCCTTACCATTCTTCAAGTGTGGAATCTGTTTTAACGAATATAAGAGGAATCAAAGTGGCTTACCCATCCAATGGTGCTGATTTGAAAGGATTGATGAAAGCTGCTTTTTATGATCCGAACCCGGTTGTTATGTTGGAGCATAAAGGCTTATATTGGTCAAAAATCCCAGGAACAGAAGGGGCCATGTCAATAGAACCAGATGAAGAATATTGCATTCCTTTTGGAAAAGCGAGAATCGTTCAAGAAGCAACAGCGGAAGCAATTGGAAAAGGAAATTCTTGTGTTGTCATCACATACGGACGAGGAGTTTATTGGGCTTTAGAAGCCGCAAAATCATTTGAAGGCAAAGTTGAAATCATTGATTTAAGAACGTTGAATCCTTTGGATCATGACGCAATGAATGCAGCTGTTCAACGACATGGAAAAGTGGTTTTAGTAACGGAAGAATCTACAGAATCTAATTTTACATTAGGTTTAGCGGGACGCTTACAACGCGATAATTTTAAAGCATTGGATGCACCAATCGCCATTGTTGGTTCAGTTGATACACCTGCCATACCTTTGAATTCATCTTTGGAAGCTGCTTTGTTGACAAATGCTGAGATGACTAGAAAGGCATTGGAAGATTGTTTGAATTTCTGATTTTATTATTGAGTTATTTCTTTACAATATTGTAATGTTGTAAAGAAATTATTAGTTATTTTTAAACGAAAACTGTTCTGAATCTCAGACTGAGTCTAGGTTCTTTACAATATTGCAATGTTGTAGATTTTTACGCTTAAAAAATTTAATTCATTGGTCAATAGTCCAAGAAAACTGTGATTGCAACAACGGTACCTGCTCTAAATCAATCTGTTTACCAATGATGCTAATTGAATTTAAACTCAATTGCAACGTCCGTGATTCTGGATCCCACTTTAATTTTCCAGCTTGCGCTTTCAATTGATAATCTTTTAATAAGAATACATTTTTGTTTACCAATTGAAATTTATAGTCTGTCATTGAGTCGTTCTTATCCTGAAAGATGAGGTATCCATCTCGGTGAATGAAAAAGCGTTTAATTCCCCATTGATTTTCTTGAACCTTATAGGCTCCATGGTAAAGTGGTCTTGGTACTTTATCGTCGTTAAAATTGCGAGATTTTATAGCAGGAACGAGAGCTTCGATGAATAACAAAACAATAAGTAGTGATTTCACAAAAGAATAAAAGGGCTTTTTGAATGAATGTGTTGGTTCAAAGAAATCGGTTGTTGAAAATTGTCCTGTTTGAAAGAGGTGCCAGGTGTTTTTTATTGTTCGGAATGCTAAAAAAAGCGCTAAAATCAATAAAAAAAGCGAAAAGATTTTAACGGAAATGGAATAGGAAAAATTGATAGCAACAACATGTAAAAGAACACCTGTAGCTATTAAACTCCCGATAAAAGAGGTTTTTCTAAATAGTAATAACATTGCGGGAATAATTTCGATAATCCCCAAAAAAATAGAGTAGGAGCGAGAACTCCCAATGGTTGACCAGAATAATATGTCTTTATCTAAATTTCCTAGTGTAGTATATAATAAATTGGGTTCAGGTAAATAAAATTGTGCTTTAAATACTTTACTAAAACCATAAATCAATAGTATTAATGCTAAGTAATAGCGAATAATTGGGCGAATTTTGTTTTCTAAGTTTAAATTATATCCTTTCCTTTTTTCAATGTAAAAAAGCAAAAGTGAAAACAACAAACTAGCAATAACCAAAATCAAAATGAGTAGATACATGGCTAACGAATCAGATGAAAAATCGGTCAAAAGCAAATTATACTGAAAGAGATGGGCTATTTTTTCTACGATTGGTAAAAAAATGAATTGACAAATCTTTAATTGAATAGCACTAAACGAAAAACTGAATGGAATAAAAAGTATTCCATTCAGTATAAATAGTGCAAGAAAATAATTAATAATTTTCTTTAGAGGTTTCATTTTTTAATCGCAAATGGTTTGAAAACGAAAGAAATAATACTGATCATTCCAGCTCCAAAAAGAATCAAGAAAAATGGATTACCACTATGTATAAAACCATTTTTCAGAGAGTTTCTATATTTTCTTTCTAATTTTTTTTTCACAGCTTTAGGTTCGCCAATAAAAACAACTTTTGAAATGTCATTTTTAAAATGATACGTTTTTTGCACGATTTCTTTCATTTCCTCAATTGTTTTTCCGGAATTAAAAACGGGGTGATTCACGACTATTTCATGCCCAGGTTTCCATAAATTTGGATGTGTTGAAGTTCTATAATCATCTACAAAATTTGAGTGATGACTCGTTACCAAATCAACAGTTGTATCGTTAATAAAGATTACGGTATCCAAATGCGCAAATGTTACATAACGTTCTGGTGCAATTCCAAAATTGGAACCTTCACTTTCAAAAATTGAAACGGCTAATGCAGTTTTAAAATTTGCTTCGTTTCCACTGTGGCTTTTAAAAGCGATGCGTTTTGTTTGCGCGTAAGATGTTGAGCCAATTCCAATGATTGCAGCAACGAATAAAATAGTTGTGTACTTCATATAATTCTTTTTTATGCTGTTACACCTTTATCGAAGTTTCGTTCATTTTAATTTGTTGCTATTAACATTTTACCGATGAAAATTATGTGGATTGTATGTTTTTAGTGCGAACAAGTGACGTAATTTTAAACAAAAATAACAACGATGAAATTAGAGAAACCCTATACACTTGAAGAAATAGCTGCAATCATTAATGGTAAAATTGTAGGAGATCCTGCACATTTAGTTACTGGAATTAATGAAATTCACATGGTTGTTTCGGGAGATTTAGTTTTCGTTGATCATCCTAAATATTATGAAAAAGCATTGAAAAGTGCTGCAACAACTATTTTAATAGATCAAGAAGTGGAATGCCCTGAAGGGAAAGCGCTCATCATTTCAGCTACACCATTTGATGATTTCAATCGGTTGACACGTCACTTTTCACCTTTCGCACCTCAAAAAGAACCAATTGGAATTGACAGTGAAATTGAAGAAAGTGCCATAATTTATCCGAATGTTTTCATCGGAAATCAAGTTAAGATTGGAAAAAACGTGATAATATATCCTGGTGCATCAATAATGAACGGAACAATCATTGAAGACAATGTCATTATTGGTCCTAATTCTGTTATTGGTCATGCTGCATTTTATTACAAGAAAAAACCAACTGGTTATGACCGAATGCATACGTGCGGGGGTGTTTTACTCAAGAAAAATGTTGAAATTGGAGCGTCTTGCACCATCGACGCTGGTGTAACAGGAATGACAACAATTGGAATTGGTTCTAAATTAGACAATCAAGTTCACATTGGTCACGATACTGTACTAGGTGAAAATTGTTTATTGGCGGCAAATGTTGGTTTGGCGGGCTGTGTTCGTGTTGAAAACAATGTTACCTTATGGGGTCAAGTTGGCTGCGCAAGTGACATTACGATTGGTGAAGGCGCTGTAGTTTTAGCTCAATCTGGAATCGCAAAGAGTTTAGAAGGTGGAAAAACTTATTTTGGTAGTCCATGTTCTGAAGTGAAAGAAAAATTCAGAGAAATGGCTGCTTTACGTCAACTACCTAAATTATTGGAGAAATTGAAATGATTGCTTCACAACAAAAGTATTTAGAACATCAATTAGCTGAAAAGGATTTTAAACTAAATTCTTTGTTAGAAATCACAAAGGCGATTAATAACAATTTGCCTGTAGATCAATTGATTAAAATTTATACCTATGTGTTAAAAGAGCAATTAGGCTTCCCCCGATTTGTTTTGTTTTTAAAAAATGAAAAGTGGGAGATTTTTTGTAAAAGTGGAATCAAAGGGAAAGTTAAAGAAATAGATGTTGAACGCGATTTAATTCGATTCAAAGAATCCACAGAAATAGCGTCGTCCCATTCTTCTTTATTGCAAGAATTTGAAACGATTATCCCGGTTTACCATAAAGGAACACCATTAGCCTTTTTATTATTCACCACCAATCCTAAGTCTCAATTCAATTTAATTGATGAGCATTCCAATACTAATTTCATTCAAATACTGACCAATATCATCGTTGTAGCGATTGAAAATCAACGAATGACACGTTTGAGTATCATTCAAGAACGTATTAAAAAGGAATTGGAAGTGGCTTCTGAAATGCAAAAATTGCTATTCCCTTCAGATTTACCTTCGAATCGAAGAATGGATATCTCAGCAAAATACAAGCCGCGTCACGAAGTCGGAGGTGATTATTATGATTTTATTCCTTTAGGAGATGATGAGTACATGATTTGTATTGGTGATGTCTCCGGAAAAGGAATTGGTGCAGCCATGTTGATGGCAAATTTTCAAGCAACGATTAGAACCTTGTTTAACTACCAACGTTTCGATATGGAGTTTTTGATGGAAGAGTTGAATAAAAAAGTCATGCGCAATGCCAAAGGGGAAAAATTTATCACCTTCTTTATTGCACATTACAATGCAACTTCTAGGGAATTAACATATGTAAATGCAGGTCACAACCATCCGTTATTAAGTACAGGAAAAAAAATCGACTATTTACATGAAGGATGCATTGGTTTGGGTATGTTGGATGAATTACCATTTATTCATGTCGGAAAAAAACAATTAAAACCAAATACAACCCTTGTGTTGTTTACGGATGGCGTTGTTGAACTAGAGAACGATGAAAAGGAACAGTTTTCGGTTGAACGTCTAGCAAAAACGGTCAACGCTTTTTATCCGCTTAAAATGGAGGATTTAAATAATTTGATCTTTTCGAAATTAGATGAATGGCGCGGAACGAATTCTTTTGTAGACGACACCGCAATTTTTAGTTGCCGATTCTTCTAACGCAACAAATACATTTTACCAAATTCTTTTTTGAAATAGCCATCGCCACCACTTGCTCGGTGTTTGATTTCTTCACCATTTATTTGAGCTTTTACAGTATATAAATACACCCCATTTGCCAATTGATCACCAAATTCATCTTTTCCATCCCAAGCATAATTGGTCATATTTCTTCCGATTGAAATAGGTCCTAATTCATCCTCCGTAATTTCTCGAACAACTTTACCCGTTACTGTCATTATTTGAATTTTAACTTCATCAGGCACTTCATCACCTGTCAAGGTGAAAACAAATCGCGTACTTGTACTAAATGGGTTTGGATAATTCATCATATACGTGATGGCAGATTCGCGAATAACTTCAAATGAAATTTTGTATTCTAGATCACCCGATAAATTTCCAGAACGATCCGATCCTTGAACAAATAAGGTGTATTTACCATCTACTAAAAAGTTACCAGAATAAATGATTTTAAAGCGCTTTGTTTGACCATCAGCTGGAATCCATTGCATAATCGTTATTCCATTTCCATCCACAAAAGGAATTCTTTTTTGAACACCAGATGGTGAGGTTAAATAGACTCCAAAACGTGTCGTATCAGAAATATCGTTCATAATTAAATACGGATTGTCGTCTTTCAAAGTAATCAATATTTCAGATGATGGAGAAACGATATCGTTGTTTAACAAATGTTTCCCATCAAATGTAACATCCAATATTGGGTTTTCATCGTCGCCATTTACGAAAAAAGGAAGTTGCATTAAATTGTTGAAATGCTTTTGTTCTGGTTGATCTGTTTCAATCAAACTACCATTGACATATGGATTTACTTCAACCCAAAGTACATTGTTTCCTTTTAATCCAGTTGTGGAAAATGTTATGGTGTCACGCAATGTTTCTCCTACTAATAATGAATCTTGGCGACTATATGCAATAACATGTATTTGTTGTTGGTTGTCTTTTACCCAATAATTGACTAACAAAGAATCCATTGGAATAGAATAAATGTTTTTAATGTCAACAGCAAATTTTACTTCTTCTCCTTCTGATAATGAGTCTTTATTCGGAATCCACGTAAAAGCAGTCGTACCATCAATTGCTGCTTCAGGTAATGGAGTGAATAACACGTGCCAACGATCAATTTGAGCAGGTGTGAATCCAACTGGATCTTTATAAAAAGCGTTCAATTGGACAAATGGGTATTGATTTGCATCGATTAAATTTGACAAAGTAACAATCGAGTCATTTGGTGTAAATAGCGTGTCGATTTTTGTTTGATACACACCGTTTGCATCAAACATTTTAATACTAAGCTTCGTTGTATCAGCATTTACTGAACCAAAAGGATCTTGCTTCCAATAAATTGATTTCCAGTTTGATGCAGGTCCAATTAAAGACGCATCTTCTTGACCAATATTTGAAAAACCTACTAAATCAGCTTCTAAATGGAGATCTTCACCTACCGTTTGTGAAAAAAGTTCAATAACAGTTGATGTGTCACCTTTTTTACAAAAGAAGGCCATTGGCATGTTTGGTCGACCTGGAACGATGCTATCTGAACCTAAATTTTGAAACGTTGAAAAAACTGAAGGTGCAAGTGTATTAATTTGATCGTACAAGGTTGTCATCGGTGAATACACCAATATGTAATAATCATTCGGAATGGTGTCCATCATCGCTTCAAAAGCTGCTAACTGTGTAGCGTTGTTTTGTCTGAAAATGAAATATTTTTCCACTCGATTTCTACAACTAGAATTATCATTCGCATTACCAAAATAGTGATTTGGATTAAAAACCGTCGGAGGATTCGTTGCATTATTTGTCCAACGTGTACCCCAAGATTTCAAGGTGAATGGGTCAATTACTGCAACGTAAAACGAAGGCGTGTATTGACAAATCCCATACTCTTGTTGGGTTCCATCAATGGAATATGCATTGTAATAAATGGCAGGAACTCCACCAGAATATTTCACATCACACGTAAGGGATTTTGTTAATGGGTCAAAATATTTTTTACGATCTGTTCGGTCGTATTGAATGCCTGAAAACCCATTGTTTTTAAATTGAAAAAAATGATCTTGTCCCCAACCTGTTTTTGAAGGTATGTATTGAAATGAGCTTTCTTTCCATAATTTCGAAGGAACATCTACTGCAACGCGCCAAAAATAAACAACACTATCTTCAGCAATAAACGGTGCATTATTTCCACTTGAACTTAATTTCCATTCTGAAGGCAACACTTCTTTTACGCCTCCTAAACCTGAAACGGTTGCATATCGATGGAATGGGCTTTGCGCACCTAAAAAGTCAATGGTATCTATTTCAAAACGATACGTGTTAAAAGCTGCGATTGGGTTGATTGTGGACGCTTTTAAAGTCACTGAAGCATCAGGTACGACAGCAAATTCATACGGTAAAACTGGTTCAATTCCACTAATATCAATAAAAAGCGTTTTTGTCAATTGGTTATTTCCGATTTCATCATATTGTTCTGAAATAAATGAAGGAAGATCCACTTTAAAATTAAAATTATTGATCCCAATGCCAATATTTGCCTCTAAAGGAACTTTGAATGAAAGGATATGTTTGTAATGCAAGGAAGGCACAAAAAACGAATAAACTGAATCTATTGATGTCGACGGAAAGTTACGCGAGACTTCAATCTGAAAAGTGTCAGTGATTGATTTTCCTAAATTTTTCAATTCTAACTTGATGGTTATGCTATCAACTGTTAGATCTAATTCTGTTGGTGAGAATGAAACGCTTTCTTGAGTGATTTCAATTTCTGGTTTTGTATGCCAATTTAATTTTAATAATGGATCACCATTCAAGGTCATTTGTGTACAGGTCGATTCAACTAATAAATTGGACTGAGGTGTTTCGATGTTTTGAATAACATTTTTTATTTGTGAAGCCAAAGACCCACCATAATTCACTGTGCTAAACTGCTTGTACAATTCATTGGAAAATTGATACAATGTATTTGAAATTCCTAAGCTTACAGTACCCAGATAGGCAATTGATCCAGCGTTTTGTGCATTAACGAATTGCTCAGATTTTGAAACACTATTTTGAAAAATGTTCCCATTGTAACACGAGTTGGTTATTACAATGGGGTATTTCCCCTGGTTATTCCAGTTGATTGGCTCATCAATGTTAATTTCAAAGCCAGTATTAGTTGGAGCGGCATGACCAAAAAACGTGATCAAAGAGACACCTTCTTGAATTCTATTGGTTATTGCAGTCAATTCCGATGGACTCAATGGGTTGTCATTTGTTTTCGCAGAAGTCATTACATTTCCTCCAAAATCAGCAGTTGAAATGGTATTTTTCAAACCATTCATGTAGCCCTGAAAAGTTGATTGCTGTCCCGCATTTGAACCTCCAACAAAATGCAATACTTGTTTTTGCCAATCTTTTGAAGCAGAATTGTAAACACTTGTCTGGTCTTGATTTAAGTCGTGTTGCTTAATTTTATCTAAATAGGTGGTTAATTCTTGGTTTGAACTTACGGAAATTCTACCTGTTGGAATTAAAGGTGTCCATTTGGTGGTTCCTGGTAAATTTGATGTAATACAGTTGTCACTCGAAGGTTGACCAAAAGAAGGTATCAATGACATATTGTAAACACTTGGCGTTGTTCGTGTTCCTGGTCCAGAAACAGTAATACCTGCAATACTTGCTTCACGAATTCCTTTACCCATCAAAAAAAGTGCCTTTGGTTTTTGAGTAGTGATTGAATACATGTGCTGCGCAAATCGCCGAATCCCATTGATGTGTTTGTCAATTCCGCCTCCATACTGTAAGTACAATTCATTAACATTAGCTAGAATTACAGTATGATTTCCACCAGCGTTTGAAGATCTATAAAGTGCATAAGCTTCAGAGGCTGTTTTTAATTGTGGGTGATAAATCATCAATACTGCATTCTCTGGCGATAAATTCGCATAGTTTGTAAAAAAACCAGATGCATTTACAGGTTGAATTTGTGGAACCGATGTAAATGTAATTTGCTCTTGAAATACAACTTGTTGAATGGTGTCAATAGCAGAATTAGGAATTAAAAGAATTCTTTGCGTTCCATTTTGTGAAGGGATAATTCTTTTGGGTGAAGTGCCTAAAACAAAAAAGTAAGGATTATTGAAAGCTGTATTACTTAAATCTATTCTTGATTTAGATTGATTTACGCCATTGAATACTTGAAAAACACCTGAAGTTAACGCGCCTAAATTTGGTGAACGTGGATAGGTTAATGACCAATAATTGATGGATTGGTAATCTGTTACGGCACCTAAATCATTTACAATTGAAACTTTTAAATTCGTGAGTCCATTGCTAGGCAAAGTCAAACTTGGAAACGATTTTTTTACTACAATCGCCTTGTATCCATTGAAAACAGAATCGGCGATAACATAGTTTGAATTACCAATCGTGTGCCTGGAATGATGATTCATAGTTCCATTTGCTGCCGCATTTGAAGCTCCAACAACAACCGCATTGTAAAGAATATTAGGACTTCCATTCCCTTGGTAAATGTTGTCTAAATATACGTTATTATAGTTCCATGTGTGACCATTCGCGCCATTCACAGGAGTTAACCCCCAACCTTCCCCAGAAGTGTAAAAAGAACTTGATGCATCCGAAGTTTTTTCACCTTCATTGTAATAGTTTGAAAAATATTGTGATTTTTCGAATAGAATGAAATCACTAGCAGTAAAATTGGTGTAATTTGAAGAAATTTCTTCTGAAAAACGCAAATTTGACGTGCTAGAATTCCACGTAAAAAAATACTGAATCGTATCGTTGTATAAACTATATTTTGGATTTCCAATGGCGTCAGAACTTTCATACAAAGTAGCATCTAGCCAAGCATCATTACGTTCTGCATAAAATAAAATATAATCTCCAGAATCTAAACTTTGGTCGCCACCATCTTCAATAAATAAGGGAATTTCCTTTTCACGCCCAAACAACTGAATATTAGCAGAAGTAAAAGATGTTAGCGGGACTCCAGCGTTTGACAGTGTTGAATAATCCAGTTTGTGGATTCCTGTAGTGACTATTTTAAAGGAGTAATATTTTTGATTGTATTGAATCCATTCATTACCATAACTCTGTGCAAAAAGCGCATTTGATATAAATAGTAATAAACAAAATAAGATGTGTGTCGGTTTCATTCTAGTGCATGTTTGAAGGGCGATCTAATTTTAGTTTTATAGAAATCACGTGAGAATACAATGCAACTGAAGCATCACCAATATCTGTAAAAGCATAATCTATTTTGAAATTTTTGATGGTGATTCCTAATCCTATGTTTGGCTGTAAATTCAATGATTTTGAATCATCAAAATCCTTCACATATTGCATATTCGACAACCCGCCACGAACAGCTATAAAAGATTTGTAACCCACTTCAATGCCTAAATGCGGGTCAATTGAAATGGCATTGGTTTGGATAAGTGTATTTCTTCTTCCATCAGTCGTGAAATCAACATCTAATTCCGCAGCTGTATAAATTCCTTTTTTACCAATTTCAACTTTTTTGTAAGCGGCTAAAATTAATTTAGGCAAAGTTATTTCTAATCCGTTCGTTGGGATTTCATTACCTGTTGCAGCAAAAACTTCCTTCATTTTATCATCTAAATTAAAAACCCACGCATTAAATGTAGAAGTTACATCTCTTGCCATCAATCCAAATTTCCAGTTTTTTGGTGAATGGTATTGAAGTCCTGCATCCAATCCAAATCCCCAAGATTTAGCAAAATCTCCAACTTGTCGGTTAATTACTTTAAAATTTGCCCCAAAACTTAATCCTTTAAGCTTCATTTTACGCGCGTAAGAAAGAATGTATGCATAATCTGCGGCAGTAAAACTTGTGATTTTATCGTAATTTATGCGGCCATTATTATCAATTAATTGTGTTGTGTTTGGAATATCATCCACTGCAAATCGAACAAATGAAAAACCGATTGAACTTTTATCATTTATTTTGTGAGCCAATCCCAAATAATCATACTTTGCAATTCCTGCAAAATATTCAGAGTGCATCAAGCCGATTTCTAACCATTTATCAACTTTTGTTAAGCCTGCTGGATTCCAATAGCCAGAATTCACATTGTCCGTTTGCGCCACTACAGAACCACCAAGTCCGAGCGCGTCAGCACCAATTCCAATTGCTAAAAATTCATTGGAGTATTTTGGAGCTGTTTGTCCTAAGACCTTTGATTGCACAAAAAACAGGCTTATAAGTATAAAAAAGAGACTTTTCACGTAAAATAATTTAAAGAAATTTAGCTTAGATAACAGCATATTCACTAAAAAATTGTGTTATTTGTAAGATTTTTAACGTTTAAAGTGTAAAACTACTTTTATTTAGGAAGTTTACCAAAACATAACGAATAAATTTTATGAAGCTATTTTCAATACCCAACATTACAACAGCATTGAATTTGCTTTGTGGTATTATTGCAATTCTACTGTCATTGGCAGGACGGATAGATTTGGCTCCTTTTGCAATTTATTTAGGTGCTATTTTCGATTTTTTAGATGGGTTTTTAGCTAGAAAATTAAATGCACACAGCGAATTAGGGAAACAATTGGATTCATTAGCGGACATGGTTACTTTTGGTGTTGCGCCTGGAGTTTTGATGATGGTTGTAATGATTGCAACAATTTATATGGAAGGACCGTTCTACACAAACAATTTTCCTTCGCATGTTCACGCTCAATTGTTGAATTGGATAAACGCAGTTTTTAATAATGTACCCAATCGAATGGATGCATCTATAAAATATTTGCCTTTTACAGCTTTAATCATTCCGTTCATGTCTTTGTTCCGCTTAGCAAAATTTAATATTGACACACGCCAATCTGATTCATTTATTGGGGTTCCAACGCCTTTGAATACCGTATTCATTACTTTCTTTCCCTTGGTATTAGCAGCTAATTTTGAAACATGGAAATTTAATCCGGGTATTTATGGCGTGCTTTTTAATTCTTATTTTTTAGTTGCTATTTCCTGTGTAATGAGCATTTTACTGATCGTTGAGTTGCCGCTATTTTCTTTGAAATTCAAACATTTCAAATGGAAAGGCAATGAAATCAGGTATGTTTTCTTAATAACTTGTGGATTATTAATTCCATTTCTACTTGTTTGGTCTATTCCTTTAATTGTATTTTTGCAAATAATTTTATCCGTGATTAATACACAAGTTACAAAAAATAAAGAAAATGAAATTCAAAGCTGAAATTGATGTGATGCCATTGGACGCATTATTAGATCCACAAGGAAAAGCTGTTTCTAACAGTATGAAAACAATTGGTTTACCTGAAATTGATGGTGTAAGAATCGGTCGCCATGTTCGTCTGTTTATAGAAGCTAATTCTCAAGAAATTGCGGAACAAAAAGTAGAAGAAGCGTGTAAGAAGTTACTTTCTAATCAAATCATGGAAAGTTATACTTTTACAATTACGCCAGCATAAAAATAAATTGAAAATTTCAGGCGCTAATTTTATTGGATCTACACTTTCAATAAAAGGGTCCAGCTCATTCAAAACATTTAATCCAGTTTTGAATCAGGAAAATGAATGGGATTTTTTTCAAGCTACAAAAGAAGAAGTTGATGAGGCAGTTTGCAAAGCGCAGACTGCTTTTTTTGCGTTTAGTAGAATTGACCCAAAAAAGAGGGCAATTTTTCTAAATGAGATCATTCATCAATTAGAATTATCTAAAGCTTTAATTTTAGAAGTTTATCAACTAGAATCAGCATTGCCATTGAGTCGTGCATTAGCAGAATTTCAACGAACGGTTCAGCAGCTTTCCAATTTTTCAGCAATTCTAACCGAAGGAAAATGGCCTTCAGTAAATTACGAACCAGCAGATATTTCGCGCATCCCAATCAAACAAAGTTTGCGAAAAACGCAAATTGGTATTGGACCAGTAGTTGTTTTTGGTGCAAGTAATTTTCCTTTAGCTTATTCTACGATTGGCGGCGATAGTGTAGCTGCATTAGCTGCTGGATGTCCGGTTATTGTAAAAAGTCACCCAATGCACGCTGGCACAGGTGAATTAGTTTCAAAGGCGGTTGTTAATGCAGCAAGTATATCAGCAATGCCGGATGGTGTTTTTTCCAACTTAAATGCCATTGATTTTCAAGTTGGGCAACAATTGGTGGAACATGAAGGAATTGCAGCGGTTGGTTTTACAGGTAGTATAAAAGGTGGGGTAGCTTTAATGAAACGTGCTTTTTCACGTAAAAATCCGATTCCTGTTTTTGCAGAGATGGGAAGCGTGAACCCATTGCTTGTTTTTCCTAAAATAGATTCAGATTTAAGTTTATGGGCATCCAAAATTGCAGTTTCAATCACCAACAATTCGGGACAATTTTGCACCAAACCAGGCTTGATTTTTTGCTTGAAATCTCCAACATCGGAAGATTTCTTTTCAACTTTGAAACAACAAATTAGCAGTGTAAATTCAGCTTATATGGTGAGTCCAATTATCTGTTCAAATTACAACCTACGAATTGAGGAGTTGAAAAAGTTCGAAGAGATTGAATTTCATGAAGGAATAATAAATGAGCTTCCGAATACAGCTAGACCTGTTTTGGCTCGAATAGATGGAAAGGAATTTGTTAAGCATCCAGCACTTCAACAGGAAGTTTTTGGTCCATTTTCATTGGTAGTTTTTTTTGATTCAATGGATGATTTAGTAAACGCCTATTCAGCGTTGGAGGGGCAATTAACAACAAGTTTTTTTGGTATAAATGATAATGATTTAGCGCATGAAAAGTTAGTGTTTTTAGCTACACAAAAAGCGGGAAGAATTATCTTTGATGAGGTTCCAACAGGTGTTGAGATAAGTAGTGCGATGCATCACAGCGGTGCTTTTCCAGCTTCTTCTGATATTCGTTTTACGGCTGTTGGAGTAAATTCAATTGATCGCTTTTCTCGACCAATCGTTTATCAAAATAAACAGTAACTTACTTTTTTTCGCGTTAACAAAAATTATTCTTTTTGTTATTCAACATTTGCAAAAATATATTTACATTTGTTCAAATTATTTACCATTCATGTTATGACCGACTTAAATACAACAGAGAAAAAAGGAAATGGTGTATTTCTTTTAATCATATTACTATTATTGATCGCTTTAGGAGCCATGGCTTTTTTATGGTCAAGAAAAAATGCTGAACTAAACGCTTGTACAAATCAAAATACCTTATTGGTTTCTGACATGAATGGCATGAATGATATGATGTCTGGTTATGTCGGAAACATGTCTAATGATTTGAAAAAAGATTTCAAAAACATGTTGAAAACATATGATGCATTAATTGAAAAAGATGCTTCTAAAGCAGATTCATTAAATATACAGAAAGCGAAAATTCAAGGTTTGATTTCACAATTGAATAACAATAAGCGAATTACAGCAAGCCAATTGTTTCGAATGCGTAAAGAAAATGAAACCTTGCGTGGCATTATGAAAAGTTATGTAAAGCAAATTGATTCGTTAAATACAATGAATATCAAATTAACTTCTGACTTGGATCAAACAACTACGCAATTGTCGACAACGAAATCTGAAAGAGACCAGTTTAAGCAAGAAGCGGAGGAAAAAGGAGAGAAAGTAAAAAAAGGTGCGCGTTTACAAGCTTACAGTATACATTCTTCAGGATTGAGAATGAAGCTTAATAACACAACTGAAGAGACTACTAAAGCAAGAAACACGGTTCAATTTAAGTCTAGTTTTACTTTATCCGAAAATTCGTTAGCGGATGCCGGTAGAAAAACAGTTTATTTACAAATCACATCCCCTGATGGTCGCGTTTTGCAGTCTAGGTCTAGTAATACTGTTCAGACAGAAGCAGGAAACTTGGCTTACTCAGACAAAAAAGAAATTGATTACAACAATCAACAATTAGATATGTCTATTTTTTACGATTTAAAAGGAGAGGATGCGATCAAAGGGAATTATAAAGTTAAAATATTCTGTGATGGAAATTTAATCGGAACGGATAGCTTTACGTTAAAATAAAATAAATAATAAAATCAAATCGGCAAAAAGCCACTCAATTTAAATGGTAAATATTTTTATAGCAAATCTTGACTGGGAAATCACTTCAGAAGATTTAAAAGCCACTTTCTCTGCATTTGGACCAGTAACCTATGCACACGTTGTTTATGAAAAAGACACAAAGCGTTCCCGTGGATTTGGGTACGTGGAAATGGAAGAAACGGATCATGCAATTAGTGCAATTCAAGCATTAAATGGTATGGAAGTAAATGGAAGAATGTTAGATGTTAAGATCGCTTCTCCAAAAGGAAATCGTCCGGTTAAAAAGGAAGAAGTTAAAAAAGAAATTGTTAAACCTGCGTTTAAACAAACCCGAAATTTAGCGGTTCCTTCAGAGTTTTCAAAACCTGTTGCTTCGTCTTCTCCAGGAAAACGTCCTCGTAAAAGAATTTAATATGTCTGATGTTATCAATCAAGGATCAGTTGATTTTTCAATAGATTCAAACGGAATAGGGACTATTACCTTTTTTCACCCGATGAGTAATTCTTTGCCTGGGAAAATATTGAGAAAATTAGCGGATACTATTGAAGCATTAGGAAAAAACAATGCCGTAAAAGTAATCGTTTTAAAATCAAGTGGTGATAAAGCTTTTTGTGCCGGAGCAAGTTTTGATGAATTGATTTCCATAAAAGATTTAGAAACAGGGTTAAACTTCTTTTCTGGATTTGCAAGCGTTATTAATGCCTGCAGAAAAGCGCCTAAGTTCATAATTGGCAGAATTCAAGGTAAAGCTGTTGGAGGTGGAGTAGGAATGGCTTCAGCAGTTGATTATTGCTTAGCAACAAAATTTGCGGATGTCAAACTTTCTGAATTAGCTGTTGGAATCGGCCCATTTGTCGTTGGCCCTGCTGTCGAACGAAAAATTGGTTTGTCTGCAATGAGTGAATTAGCCATTAATGCAACTGAGTTTAAAACAGCAGAATGGGCAAAAAACAAAGGTTTATATACCGATGTTTTTGAAACAGTTGATGAATTGGATGTCGCGCTAGAAAAATTAGCCATTAAATTAGCACATTCTAACCCAGAAGCAATGGCTTTGTTAAAAGCAGTTTTTTGGGAAGGAACAGAACATTGGGACGATTTATTAATTGAACGAGCTGGCTTCAGTGGAAAATTAGTATTAAGTGAATTCACGATCAATGCAATTAATGCATTTAAACAAAAATAATTTTCAGAATTATAGTAGTTTAAAATCGCATTTTAAGACCTTTTTAACTAAATAATTACAAATACTTTATTTATTATCATTCTTTTTTTAAAATTCGTTTGTTAATAAAAATAGAAATCATATCTTTGCACCCCCATTTTAGGGATATTGTCTTATTTTAATAAATGTAAAATTGTGGATACATTAAGTTACAGAACCGTTTCCGGCAACAAGGCGACCGCTAATAAAAAGTGGCTTGTTGTGGATGCTGAAGGCCAAACAGTTGGTCGTTTAGCGAGTAAGGTGGCGAAAATCATTCGTGGTAAACACAAAACGAATTTCACCCCTCACGCTGACTGTGGAGACAACGTTATCGTTATCAATGCTGAGAAAATTGCTTTCTCAGGTACGAAACTTGTCAACAAAGAGTATGTACGTTACACTGGATACCCAGGAGGTCAACGTATTACAACAGCACAAGAAATGTTGAAAAAACATCCAGAGCGATTAATTGAAAAAGCTGTCAAAGGGATGTTGCCTAAAAACACGCTAGGTCGAAGACTATTTACAAACTTGAAAGTGTATGTAGGTCCTGAGCACAAACAAGAGGCACAGAAACCAGAAGTTTTTAATCTTGAATCATTCAACTAAAAAGCATGGAAGTAATTAACACATTAGGAAGAAGAAAAACATCCGTTGCTCGTGTATACCTTACAAAAGGTACGGGTAAAGTGATTGTAAATAAGAAAGACTACAAAGAAGTTTTTCCAGTTGCAGTTCTTCAAGCGAAAATTGAACAACCATTCGCAATTACAAGTACTTCAGGTCAGTTTGACGTGAAAGTAAATGTTTTTGGTGGAGGTATCAATGGCCAAGCTGAAGCAATCCGTTTAGGGATTTCTCGTGCATTGGTTGTAGTAGCTGAAGAAAACAAAACATTATTAAAAGGAGAAGGATTGATGACGCGTGATCCAAGAATGGTTGAACGTAAAAAACCAGGTCAACCGAAAGCACGTAAGAAATTCCAATTCTCAAAACGTTAAAAAATTATTTTGGCGGTTGTTTAGTATCCAAACTGCAGAGCACCCTTCGTCAGCTGACGAACCCTCCGTTTGTTGATCTACTAAAGGAACGTAAACAATTAAAAACACATTAAAATGTCAAAAGTAAATTTCGAAAATTTATTAGAAGCGGGTGTTCACTTCGGACACTTGAAAAGAAAATGGAACCCGGCAATGGCGCCGTATATCTTTGAAGAGAAAAAAGGTATCCACATTATCGACCTTAATAAGACAATTGCACATCTTGACCAAGCATGTGCGGCGATGAAACAAATTGCAAAGTCGGGTAAAAAAGTACTTTTCGTAGCTACTAAAAAACAAGCAAAAGATATTGTTGCTCAAAGAGTTGCTGAAATCAACATGCCGTTTGTTACTGAAAGATGGTCAGGTGGTATGTTAACAAACTTCCAAACAACGCGTAAGTCAATTCGTAAAATGTCAGCTATTGACAAAATGAAAACTGACGGTACTTGGGAAACATTAAACAAAAGAGAGCGTTTATTCAAAACACGTCAACGTGAAAAATTAGAGAAAAACTTTGGTTCTATCGTTGATATGACACGTCAACCAGCTGCAATTTTCATCGTTGATATCTTGAAAGAGCATATCTCTTTGAATGAAGCTAAACGTTTGAACATTCCTACGTTCGCAATGGTAGACACGAATTCTAACCCTAAATTAGTTGATTTCCCAATTCCTGCAAATGACGATGCTACAAAATCAATTACTATTATTTTGGATGCAATTTGCGGCGCAATTAAAGAAGGTTTAGAAGATCGTAAAAATACAAAAGTAGTAGATAAAGATGCTCCTGCCTCAACAGAAGCGGCTTCAGAAGAAGTTGTTACACCAGTTGAAGTTGTTGCACCAGTAGCTATTACAGAGGAAGCTGCAACGGAAGAAGTTGAAGCAACGGAAGACAAACAAGATTAATTAATTTTTAAAAACTTATTCCTATGGCAATTACAGCTGCAGAAGTAAATAAATTACGTCAACAAACAGGTGCAGGAATGATGGACTGCAAAAATGCCTTAGTTGAAGCAAATGGAGATTTTGAAACAGCAATCGACATCCTACGTAAAAAAGGTCAAAAAATTGCCGCTAAACGTGGTGAAAATGATGCAAGCGAAGGATTGGTATTGGCTCAAGCAACTGCTGATGGTAAATCAGGTGTTGTTTTAGCGTTAAACTGTGAAACTGATTTCGTTGCTAAAAATGAAGGATACTTGAACTTAGTTCAATCATTATTAGACATCGCTCTTGCAAATATGCCAGCTTCTGTTGACGCATTAAAAGCATTAAGATACGATGATCGTTTGACTGTTGATGAAAAAATCACAGAACAAATCGGTGTAGTAGGTGAGAAATTAGATTTATCTTCTTACGCAACGATTACTGCTGATAGAGTTGCTGCTTACAATCACCCTGGTAACCAATTGGCTACTTTAGTTGGATTGAACAGCAATACGGATGTTGCAGATGATGCTGGTAAACAAGTTGCAATGCAAGTTGCTGCAATGAACCCAATCGCTCTTAACAAAGACGGTGTTGACGAAAGAACTATCGAACGTGAAATTGAAGTAGGTAAAGATCTAGCGATTCAAGAGGGAAAACCTGTTGATATGGCTGAGAAAATTGCTCAAGGTCGTTTGGCTAAATTCTTCAAAGAAAACACTTTGTTAAGTCAAGAGTTTATTCGTGATAACAAGATGACTGTTGAACAATTCTTAGATTCAACTGAAAAAGGTTTGACTGTTACAGCATTTAAACGAATTTCTTTAAGTTAAGAAAATCAAAAATATATTAAAGGCTATCGGTTTACTGATAGCCTTTTTTTTGAAGTAAAATTTACAACATAGAATAAGAAACATTTTTATCTTTGTTCAAGAAATGTTTCATCTAAATCAAAAACGTTCACATGAAATACAAACGTATTCTTTTAAAGCTTAGTGGAGAATCTCTAATGGGAGATAAACAATTTGGAATCGATAACAATCGTTTGGCTCAATATGCAGCACAAATTAAAGAAATGCATGATTTAGGGATTGAAATTGCCATTGTAATTGGTGGTGGAAATATTTTTAGAGGTGTACAAGCAGAAGAAGGCGGAATGGATCGAACACATGGAGATTACATGGGGATGTTAGCCACTATGATTAATTCAATGGCGCTTCAGGCATCGTTAGAATCTGCTGGAATTAAAACACGTTTACAATCAGCGATTGAAATGAAAGAAATTGCTGAACCGTACGTGAGAAGAAGAGCAGTGCGTCATTTGGAAAAAGGGCGTGTTGTAATTTTTGGTGCTGGAACAGGTAACCCATTTTTCACAACAGATTCTGCAGCTTCTTTAAGAGCAATTGAAATAAATGCGGAAGTAATTTTAAAAGGTACACGCGTTGATGGAATTTACACAGCAGATCCAGAAAAAGATCCAACAGCGACTAAATATGATCATATTTCATTTGATGATGTTTACGCTAAAGGATTAAATGTAATGGATATGACTGCATTTACCTTGTGTAAAGAAAATAATTTGCCAATTATTGTTTTTGATATGGATACTCCAGGTAATTTCAAAAAATTAATGAAAGGTGAACACGTTGGAACAATTGTTCAAAATTGATAACTGAATAACTTTAGAATATGACGGAAGACTTACAAATGATATACGATGATTTCAAATCTTCAAATGCGAAATCGTTGAGTCACTTAGAAAATGAATTTGTTAAAATTCGTGCAGGAAAAGCTACTCCTGCGATGTTAAATGGTGTAATGGTGGATTATTATGGAGCACCTACGCCTATTCAACAAGTTGCAAATATTTCGACAATGGATGCGCGTACAATTACAGTACAACCTTGGGAAAAGCCTCTTTTAAATGAAATTGCAAAAGGAATTATCAATTCTAACTTAGGATTCGCTCCTCAAAGCAATGGTGAAATATTAATCATATCTGTTCCTCCATTAACGGAAGAACGAAGAAGAGATTTAGTGAAACGCGCAAAATCTGAAGCTGAAAACGCAAAAGTAGGAGTGCGAAACAACCGTAAAGACGCATTGGACATGGTTAAAGATTTGAAAGCAGATGGTTTGTCTGAAGATATGACAAAAGATGCTGAAGCAGAGATTCAAAACATCACCAATAGTTATATTAAATTGGTAGATGATCAATTTGATTTGAAAGAAAAAGAAATTATGACAATTTAAGTTGTCAATTCACTCGAAAGCTCCAATTTATTGGGGCTTTTTTTTAGTTATTTCTTGCAAAGTCTTTCACTTCGTCCCATGAACTGGAAGTAGACTTTCCTGACAGCCTATTATCTCTTCTTTCTTCTAAGATTTGTAAATGTTCATCTGTTAAAACATAGGTTTGTATTTCTGTAGCATCGACAGTAATGAAATCTAATGTTTTAATATAATCCAAAAAAGCTTTTGCTTTAGGATTTGTAAGATCATTAATTTGAAAAGTGATAGCCATAATTTATTAAAAAATAGTTACTCAAATATACAAAATTCAATCTGCAAAACTTAATTTTTTTTTATTCGATTTCAATGGATAGTATCCCATTTGTTTTAGCGCGTAAAATCAATTCTTTTTCTGATGGATAAAAGGCATCAACAGAAATATTGTTTACCTTCCCTTTTAATTGAACTCCTTTACTGATTTCATTGTTTAATTGCTTTTCTAATTCTTTTTTAGCAATCGCTAAATAGCTTTTTAAATCAACGTTAGATTGTTCGCGAAGCAGATTGGTTATTTTACTATTGAATAACCACTTAGCGGATTTTAATAACGCGTCTTTTGTTGCTAGATCGAATTCTAAATCAGGAAATGAAACATGTTGTTTATTCACATCATAGAGCGGGGTCCCTTGTAAATACAACGTTCCTTTTCTGAAGCCATCAAAATCAACTTTAAATGTTAATTGATTGTTTAATGCACTATTGATTTCAATGTTTTTCAAAATGACAACTTTATTTTTAATCGTGATTTTTTGTCCTTTCAATTGCTGTGTCAAAATAGCACTCAATGAATCGTATTGCGCAATAATATCGACTGTTAAATCAAACCCATCTTTTTTCTGGTGCTTACTTATTATTGGATTTGGCTGTAAGATATTTTTTTCAGGAACAGAAGTGATTTTTGGTTGAATGGTTAATCCTATTTCAAAATAAGCAAAGTTATCTTTGAATGTAACGTCACCGATGGAAAGTGTCTTAGGTTGAAAATTCAAATAACCAAATTGGTTCAATGCCAGACTCTGGTTGAGCGCATTCCAAGAATGTTGAATTTCTTTTTTTAAATCAATCGCACCAATCTTTTGATCAATATCTTGTTCTAATTTTTTGAGTACGGTTGTTACTTCTTTTTTAATTTGATTCGTTGCGTCATAATTAAACAAGGTAATTTCACACGGATCAATGGTTTCAAACTTCTGTAAACTTGTTGAAGTTTCAAATTTTAATTCTGGTGAGATTTTAAAAGTGGTTGCGTAACCAACGATTACTTTCCGCATGGGCTCGTTTACACCACAACTGGCATAAATTCTTGGTGTTATGCAATTTTTATTCTTGCTGAATAGATCGGTACATTTCGCGCAAAAATTTAATTTCAACGAATAACTTCCTTTAACTTCATAATTCAATGCGAGCTTTGAAGTTGAAAATTCAATGGGCGAACGTTCAAAGTAGTAGTCATAACTTATGCCTTCACATTGTTGATCTTGACCTTTAAATGTTAGATCTAAGCTTTTTTCAACTTGCGAAAAATAGGGTTTTAGATTTAATTTAATCGGTAGTGTTACAGATGATTCGACTTGTTCAAGTTGCGGTTTATTCAACACCAATTGATTGGGTTGAACTGGTTGAATTGTTTTACAAGACGTTATCAACGAACTGATTATGATTAGTAAGAAAACAAATCTTGTCATTTATCAAAAATAAAAAAAGACTTTATAAGCATAAAGTCTTTTTAGTTGTATTTTATGGTATAATTATGCTTTAACCAATTTTAAAGCTTCGTTTAAGGTGTGACTTGGACACATCGCAGCGGACATTTTCGCAATTGATGGGTGATAATAACCACCTAAATCAAGGGCTTTTCCTTGTGAACCATTCAACTCAGCAATGATTGTTGTTTCGTTCTCCGCCAAATAAGTAGCAAGCGTTTTAAAGTCATTTGCCAATTCAGCATCTTTTGTTTGATGCACCAACGCTTGTGCCCAATACAAAGCTAGGTAAAAGTGACTTCCTCTGTTATCTAATTCACCTGCATTTCTTTCTGGTGATTTATTGTTATCTAAAAACAAACCTGTCGCTTCATCAAGTGTTTCTGCTAAAACAGCTGCTTTTTTGTTGCCTGTTGTTACACTTAAATGCTCCAATGAAGCTGCCAATGCCAAGAACTCACCCAATGAATCCCAACGCAAATGACCTTCTTCAATAAATTGTTCCACATGTTTTGGAGCGGAACCTCCAGCGCCTGTTTCAAATAATCCACCGCCATTCATTAATGGAACGATGGATAACATTTTTGCACTTGTTCCTACTTCTAAGATTGGAAACAAATCTGTTAAGTAATCACGTAAAACATTACCTGTAACAGAAATAGTATCTTTTCCTAAAACAATACGATCCATTGTTACTAAAATTGCTTCGTCTGGAGATAGAATTTGAATATCCAAACCGCTTGTATCGTATTCTTTTAAATAAGTTGTTACTTTCGAAATTAATTGTGCATCATGCGCTCTGTTTTTGTCTAACCAAAAGATGGCTGGCGTAGCTGATAATCGTGCTCTTGTCACGGCCAATTTAACCCAGTCACGAATTGGTGCATCTTTAACTTGACACATTCTCCAAACATCTCCCGCTTCAACGGCTTGTTCGATTAAAATTGAACCATTGTTAGCAACAATACTCACTTTTCCGTCAGCTGATAATTGGAAAGTTTTATCGTGTGAACCATATTCTTCAGCAGCTTGCGCCATTAAACCAACATTTGGAACAGTTCCCATTGTAACAGGATCAAACGCACCGTGTTTTTTACAATAGTCAATCATCACTTGGTACATACTTGCGTAACTACTATCTGGTAAAATCGCTTTCGTATCGCATGATTTTCCGTCAGCATCCCACATTTGACCTGAGTTGCGAATCATTGCTGGCATAGAAGCATCAACGATGACATCACTTGGTACGTGAAGGTTTGTAATTCCTTTATCAGAATTTACCATAGCAACGCGCGGACCATTCGCAAAACAATTTTTTATTTCAGCTTCAATGGCTGCTTTTTTATCAGCTGGTAAGTGTTCGATTTTAGCCAATAAATCGCCAAAACCATTTCTTACATCAACGCCTAAAACAATTAATTCTTTTTCAAATTTTTCAAAAACTGGTCGAAAGAAAACTGTCACTGCGATTCCAAACATAATTGGATCAGAAACTTTCATCATAGTTGCTTTCAAGTGTAATGAAAACAATACATTTTTTTCTTTGGCATCGTTCAATTGCTGTTCAAAAAAAGCAATTAGTTTTTTACGACTCATGAAAGTAGCATCGATGATTTCGCCTGCTAAAAGTGGTGCCGCTTGCTTTAATGTTTTCGTTGATCCGTCATTTGCCGTAAATTCAATGCTGTAAGTACAAGTATTTTCAATTGTAATAGATTTCTCATTGTGAAAAAAGTCACCTTCAGCCATATGTGCAACATGCGACTTAGAGTCAGCTGACCATTTCCCCATTGAATGTGGATGTTTACGGGCATAATTTTTAACAGAAAGTGGCGCACGACGATCAGAATTCCCTTCACGAAGAACTGGGTTTACAGCACTTCCTTTAATTTTATCGTATTTTGCTTTCGCTTCTTTTTCTTGTTCCGAAGTGGCTTCATCTGGATAATTTGGAAGCGCATATCCTTGAGCTTGCAACTCACTAATTGCAGCTTTTAATTGTGGAATAGAAGCTGAAATGTTGGGTGTTTTAATAATGTTTGCTTCAGGTGCAGTCGCTAATTTACCTAAAGTTTCTAACGCATTTTCTACGCGTTGTTCTTCTTTCAAATATTCCGGAAACACGGCCAAAATTCGAGTCGCAAGGGAAATATCTTTCGTTTCGATCGAAATCCCTGAAGTCTTGGTAAAGGCTTGAACAATTGGTAAAAAAGAAAATGTTGCTAATGCTGGCGCTTCGTCAGTTAGCGTGTAAGTAATTTTTGAATTAGATAAACTCATTGTATTGTTTTTATAGCGAATAAACTCCTTGATAATTGAGTGTAAAGTTACGTATAATCGAAGTTTTACACCTAAAAAAAGCGGGTTAATTTTTGATTTATAGGTTAATTTTAGTCTTAAGCTTCCGCATTTAAAAAAGCAACCATTTTTTCAAAAGCTCTGGCTCGGTGACTCATTGTATTTTTTTCTGTTAAATCCATTTCTGCAAATGTCTTTTCGCTGTTTTCTGGTTTAAAAATCGGGTCATAGCCAAAACCTTTTGCACCACTTTTTTCTGTCGTAATTTCACCTTCAACAATGCCTTCAAATTCATGGAATTCGCCTTCCCAATACAAACTTATTACGGTTCGAAAACGCGCTTTACGATTTGATTTATCCCTTAATTTTTCTAAAACTAAGGCCATGTTTTTTTCAGGATCACGATCTTCACCTGCATATCTTGCTGAATAAACTCCTGGTTCGTTGTTCAAAGCTTCAATTTCCAAGCCTGTGTCATCAGCAAAACAATTCATATTAAATTGCTCAACAACATACGCTGCTTTCATTTTTGCATTACCTTCTAATGTTGCAGCTGTTTCAGGAATTTCTTCAAAACATTGAATTTCATCTAAGGTGATAAGTTCAATTTGATCGTTCAATAAAGCTTGTATTTCATGTGCTTTATTATGGTTGTGCGTTGCAAATACTAATTTCATTTTATTTTTTTATTGAATGTTCATGCGTATTCTCCATTCTTTTGGAAATAAATTATTGAAGCGGTTTCCAATGTTTTTTATCCATCCTAATGGTTCATTTTTATAACTAACGATTTGAAATCCTTGAGGTCCTTGCAAGGGAAATGTGTCGCCATGAAGATACATCAATGCTTCTTTTTCTGTCAATTCAATTGTTGATGTTCTGTTTAAGCGCGTCGGATTTAGGGCCAATTCTACACTTGGAATAATTCCTTTTTTGGCAATTTCCCCCAGCATTAATCCCATTTTCTGAATGCGCATTTGAGCTTGCACATGCAACATTTTTTCTTCTAATTGATTGGGAACTAACAATAATTTATCGTTCCAATTTAAGAGCAGTGCTTCATCTAATTTCACATAGTTTTCGGCATCCAACAAATCTTTTTGAACTTTAAACAGGGGTTTTCGAGTGAATCGCTGGCGTGCTGGAGTAGTTGCTTCTTTTTGAAGAACGGCAATGTAAAATCCTTCGGAAACTGTTTTTCCAGGTAGGCAATAATGGCCAATGTCATTTCTTCCAGCAACTAATTCTTCAGGCATTTCCAATTTCACACTAGTTGCCGCTAATTCATTTAAATACCATGAAATAGTATCTTCATTTTCAGCTGAATTGAAGGTACACGTGGAATAAATTAAAAAGCCTCCTGGTTTCAAGCTATCCCAAACATCCATTACAATCCGTTTTTGACGACTTGAGCAAATTTGTACATTTTCTTCTGACCATTCATCTCGGGCTTTTAAGTCTTTCCGAAACATGCCTTCACCAGAACAAGGTGCGTCTACGACAATCACATCAAAAAATTCATTCAAACGTTCAAAATCTTTTGGGTCGTTGTTGGTGACAACTGTATTCGTGTAACCCCATTTTGTGGTGTTTTCCGTTAGAATACGCGCACGTGCTTGGATAACTTCGTTGCTAACCAATAATCCGTTATTGTTTAAAAAAGAGGCAATCAAGGTGCTTTTTCCACCAGGTGCAGCGCACAAATCTAAAATACTCGGTTCACTCGGTAAATCCAATTGTTTTAATACAGTGTCGAGAACCATTGAACCTGCCTCTTGAGGGTAATAACAACCAGCATGAAACAATGGATCTAAAGTAAAAGATGGACGTTCTTTCAAATAAAACGCATGTTCACACCAAGCAATTTTTTCAGTAAAAGTAAGTGCTGCTTTTTGTTTTATCGGATGTAAACGAACGGAAACTGGTGCTGTTTGATTCAATGCTTCCAACAAAGGAGTTCCTAAAAACGGGTCGTTCTCCACACGTTGTTTAAATGCTTCCGGAAATGGATGTGAATTAGTCATTTGTTTCATTTAATTGCCATTTAAATCCAGTTCTTGTCCGGATTACAAGTTGCTTTGCTTTTTTTAATTGCAAGCGTTTTCCATTTTCAGCATGCCTTAATTTTTTAAATTCTTTTAAAAAACCGAATGGAATCGCTAATTGACGTAACAATTCAATGTGCTCTACTTCTGTAAGAACATCAAAGTCAGAATAAAGCAATAAATTTTCTTGTTGAATTTTATGAGTTACTATTTTTATTTTTTGTTCAACTTCCACTTGATTTTTTTGGAATTGTTCTATTAAATACAAGCAACTTTCTCTAAATTCAGGAAGTTGCGCTTCAATTTCAGGAAGAAAAACATTGCGGATACTATTTCTTCGGTATTTGTTACTTTGATTGGAAGCATCTTCGCGCCAAACAATCCCTTCTTTTTTGGCAAATTCCAGAATTTCTTGTTTAGAAAAGGGGAGAAGTGGCCGGATAATTCGCCCATATTCTGGGAGCATACACGAAAGTCCCATTACACCAGATTTTCTTGCAATGTTTAATAAAAATAATTCCAGTTGATCATCTGCATGATGCGCCAAAACAATTTTTGTATGAATTTCGAGCGCCTTTTCTTTGAAAAATGTATAGCGTACGTTTCGTGCAAGATCTTGTAAATTCCCACCATTTTCAAGTTCTTTGCTTAATTCAACGGAATGAATAGAATAAGGAATGGAATGCTGATTACAATAATCTTCAATAACTTGTTGGTCTAAATCGGAAGCTTCACCTCTCAACTGATAATTGACATGAAGAACGTGAATCGTTTTTCCTAATTGATGTAAAACAAAAAGTAATACCATCGAATCAACACCGCCACTACAAGCGACATAATAGGTTGTAGCAGCTTCAAATGAAGCCGTAAACTCTTGAATATGTTCCTTGATTTTACTCATTTAAACCATTCATAATGCGTTGAATTTTAACCAAGCATTCTTCGTATTCTTCTTCAGGATTCGATTGAATGGTGATAGCGCCACCAACTGATAGCGAAGCTGTTTTTAACGTTTGATTGTACAAAAGGCTTCGAATCACTACGTTGAAATCAAAATCACCATTTGGTGCAATGTAACCGATGCTTCCAGCATACAACCCACGTTGGAAGTCCTCAAGTTCTTCGATAATTTCCATAGTACGTAACTTTGGAGCACCTGTCATTGATCCCATTGGAAATGTTGCTTTTAAACAATCTGTGAATGTTGTCTTTTCTTTTAATTCACACGAAACAGTTGAAATAAGTTGGTGAACAGTTTCAAAAGAATAAATTGTACAAAATTCCGGAACTTCTACACTGTTTTTTTTTGCCAAGCGTGCTAAATCATTGCGCACCAAATCAACTATCATTGTGTTTTCAGCACGCTCTTTTTGACTATTTTTTAATTTTGTTTTGAGTTGTTCGTCCTTTTCAACGTTTGTATGACGCGGAGCAGTTCCTTTGATTGGTTGTGAAATTAATTGATCACCTTTTTTTTGAATGTATCGTTCTGGACTTCCACAAAGTACGTTGAATTCATTCCAAGAAAGATAGACTGAAAAAGGCGCTTTTGTAATGGAGTTTAATTTGAAATAAAGTTGTTCAGCATCCTCAATCTGGCAATTTTCAGCGGTAAATGTTTGACAAAAATTGACTTCATACGAATTTCCGTATTGAATTTGAGCCTGAATCTTTTTAATTTTTTCTAAGTATTCATCTTTAGATATTGTAGCTTTAAAAGCACTTCCTAATGGCGTACATTTCTCTTGCTCTTTGTCCAGAAACGCGGCTAAATAAACTTCTGCTTCTTTTAATCGTTGCCCTTGTACTTGGTGAATTCCTTTTTCCGAAATGGAGTAAACTACTGACGGTTTCCAAAATAAAAGTGACGGAAAATTGACAGCGTCCTTATTCGTTGATTGTAAGTCGAAAATTTCATTTTTTACATCATACGAAACACAACCAATCAAGTAGTTTCCTTCGTGTTCATCAATGAATGCTTGTACCTGATCGATTCCTCTAGAAAGCTGAATTGAAGCGGTTTCACCATAGGCAAACATCCCTGTTCCATCATTTGAATTGAAGTAAGCAATTGGTGAAGCTTTCATAGTTGCAAATTTAAGAAAGAAAAAGTGATATTGAAATAATAGCAGAATTCGTTTTTGTACAGGTGCAAAAACTAGAAAACTAATTTTCTTTCTTATCTTTTGTCTTGATACAAAAGAAACAAAAAATCAAGAAGCAACAAGCCGTTCGGGAAAAAAGCGCAATTGCTTCGTTGCTACGATAGTGGTGCAAAGCCTCCTGCGTCATTTTCAACTATGAAAAATAGTTGAAAAACT
The DNA here is from genome assembly GCA_947491305.1 of Flavobacteriales bacterium. Lineage (GTDB taxonomy): Bacteria > Bacteroidota > Bacteroidia > Flavobacteriales_D > Crocinitomicaceae > M0103. Next base: position 39,075 of record CANLIL010000019.1, read on the forward strand.
TTGGCAGAAGTTTTACAGACGCAAGCGCCTATCGTGCAACGATACACAATTGCTTTTTTTCTATTCCTCACTTCTCTGTTGCTCCGGAGAATACGCGTTGAATCTTAAAATAAACCTTCGGACGAAGATCGATCTTTCTTCGTGCGAAGAACCTTTTCCAACCCGCCAGCGCGGGAACCCCTAAATTTTCCAAGATTTAGCCGTTGCACTTGCGAAAGTGCGCCCAAGCCCATGCGATAGCATTGGCTGATCAGGGGAAAGCATGCAGCAAAGTGCAATCGGTGGTTTTCATGCAGCGCAGTGAAATGAAAAAAATCCTCGGAAAATTTGAAATGCACTTTTTACAAATGAGTGTTTATTTTTTATGGAATTTGTGAGGTCACTGCGTTTAGTTGTTTCTTTTTTTGCTTTGGACCGCGAAGCAGCACCGAAGGTAAAAAAGAAAGAAGAAATTATTTTGTTTAAGTTTTTGCGCTTGCGTAAAAACAAAAACCAATCCGATCCTTCCCTTATTTTCAAAATATTCGTACTTTCGAAAAATAACAATTGCTCAATGATATACAGAATACTGCGTTTACTTGTTGGTCTCGGCATAAAAATTTATTACAAAGAAATTACGGTTAAAAATGTCAATGCCTTGGATCATGATGGCCCAATGATCATTATTGCTAATCATCCCAATACATTAATGGATGCTTGGATGATTGGTTACGCGTGTCCGAAGCCGATATATTTCATGGCAAAAAGCACATTTTTTAATTCGTCTTTCAAACGAAAAATTCTTAAAAGCTTAAACATGATTCCAATCAACCGTCAAGTGGATGGTAAGATCAAAGGAATAAACAATGCAGATTCATTTGAAGCATGTTACCAGCTTCTGGAAGAAGGAAAAACATTGGTTGTATTTCCTGAAGGAACAAGTATCCCAGAACGAAAATTGCGGGAGTTGAAATCAGGAACAGCACGCATCGCTCTAGAAGCTGAAGCAAGAAATAACGGGCAATTGAACTTGAAAATTGTACCAATTGGTTTGTTTTATTCACAAGCAGAAAAGTTTAGAAGTTCTGTATTGATTTCAATTGAAAACGGACTTTTCGCAACTGATTTTTTAACAGAATACAGTCAAAATGCATCGTTAGCTGCAAAGAAATTAACAAAAGTTTTTCGCTTGCATTTAGAGCGCGTATTAATTTCAACAGAAAACAAAACACAAGAGGAACTTTTGCATAAACTATTTGCAGTTTTTTGGGCAAGAAAACGGGATAAAGTTGTTTCTGAAGAAGTGAAATTGATGAAAGAGATTCAAACCAAGCTGGAAGAGATTCAATTGCTCAAACCATATTTGATGAATGAAATTCAAGATTTATTACAAGTTATTGAATGGCAAACAAGAAAATTAGCCATTCATACCGATTTTATTCACCGTCGCTTCCGATCGCGTTTGTATTTGATACAACTATCGTTGTCAATTTTCTTTTTATTGGTTGGTTTTCCTTTTTTTGTATTTGGCTTAATAAATAATTTCATTCAATATAAATTAGTTGATTTTTTAGTGCCAAAATTGACAAAATTCGTAGAATTTTATGCTGCTGTTGGTGTGCTGTTAAGTTTTATTATTTATCCCTTGTTCTACAGTGGATTATTTTATGGGGCAGACAAACTATTTCACATGCCATTTATTATGGACGTAATTTATAGTGTTTCCTTGCCTTTATCAGGTTTGTATGCTTATAGTTTTGCGCGTTACCTCAAGCGAATTGGTTACAAATGGAAGTATATATTTTTAATTTTTAATCAACGAGAAGCCATTAAAGAATTGCAACACGTTCAAACTTCTTTACTTCAATTAATCAATGATTAATTTACTTTCGTGGTTTTGAACTAAAACACAACATAGTTTTTATCACTATCTTTGTTTCTATGTGCGGAATAACAGGATTTATTGATTTCAAAAAGTCATCTTCTATTGAAATATTAGAAGAAATGACCACGACCTTAACTCACAGAGGTCCAGATGGAAGTGGTGTTAAAATCTTCGATAAAAGTGACCTTCAAGTTGGTTTTGGTCATCGAAGATTATCAATTATAGATTTAAGTGAACACGGAACGCAGCCCATGCAATTCAACGATTGGTGGATTTGCTTCAATGGTGAAATTTATAATTACAACGAAATAAAAATTGAGTTATCGGAAAAAGGACACGCATTCACCAGTTCTTCTGATACTGAAATGATCTTACACGCATACCAAGAATGGGGGAGTGCATGCTTGGACCGATTCGTTGGAATGTTTGCATTTGTGATCTACAATACAACAACAGATGCTTTTTTCTGTGCCAGAGATCGTGCAGGTGTTAAACCATTTTTCTATTACTGGAAAGACGATTTGTTCCTGTTTGCTTCTGAATTAAAAGCGTTTCATAAACACCCTCGCTTTCAGAAAAAAATTGATTTAGCAGCTGTTGGAGCGTTCATGCAATATGGAAATGTTCCAACGCCGCATTGTATCTTTCAAGATTGTTACAAGTTAAAACCTGGACATTTCATGACCTTGGATCTTTCCAAAAAAGAATTAAAAACAACGGAGTATTGGAATGTATACGATGCCTACAATCAACCAAAAATAGAGCTTTCATTTGCGGAAGCGAAGAAAGAAACTACAGCAATTCTTCAAAAAGCGTGTGAATACAGAATGGTGGCTGATGTGCCAGTTGGTGTGTTTTTAAGTGGTGGCTACGACAGTGCTGCTGTAACAGCTTTGTTACAAGAAAACCGAACTGAAAAATTAAAGACGTTCACAATTGCTGTTCCAGATATTGGCTTAAATGAAGCACCTTATGCTGCCGATGTTGCAAAGCATTTGGGAACAGATCATACAGAAATTGAATGCACACAAAAAGAAGCTACGGATTTAATCGAACAATTGCCCTTTTATTATGATGAGCCTTTTGGCGATAGTAGCGCAATTCCAACAACCTTGGTAAGTATAATGGCTAAAAAACACGTTACAGTTGCCTTGAGTGCAGATGCTGGCGATGAGGTTTTTGCAGGTTACAATCGCTACGATTACTTGTTGCGATACGGTAAGAAAACGCAAGCCATGCCTGGTTTTGCGCGTAAAGGAATGGCTGCATTGATGAATGCAATTCCATCCGATAAAATCCCGGTATTAAAACATAAATACAACTTTCACAACCGTTACGAAAAGTTAAAAGGTATTTTAAGAAATCCTTCTCCGGAGCAAATCATGTTGAGTTTAAGTCAACAATACACAGACGAACAACTTAAATCGGTTTTAAAAAACGCTTCGTTCAATGGATTGGTGACAAGTTATTCCTCAACAGAATTAAAAGCGCCTTTTCACACGCCCTTGTCTTACATGATGGCAATTGATTATCAAACGTATTTGGTAGACGATATTTTGCAGAAAGTCGATCGTGCAACCATGACGGCAAGTTTAGAAGGACGTGAACCTTTTTTAGATCACAATGTGATTGAATGGGCGGCTAAATTGCCGAATGAATTCAAATACAACAAGGGTGAAAAGAAATTCATTTTAAAAGAAATTGTTCACGATTTTATTCCTAAAGCGATGATGGATCGACCAAAAATGGGTTTTGCCATTCCAATTGCAAGCTGGTTAATGGGCGATTTAAAAGAATTAGTGGAAGTAAATTTAAGTGATGACCGCATTCAAAAGGAAGGAATTTTCAAATTAGCATTTGTTCAAAATTTAAAAAAAGAGTTCTTCAGCGGTAAAAAAGAATTGGATGTAAAATTGTGGTATGTTTTAATGTTCCAAATGTGGTACAAACAATGGATGTCGTAAGCGAATGAAAGTTAAATTTGTGTGCATTGGTAAAACAGGTAAATCCTTTTTAGAATCGGGTGAAAAAGAGTATTTGGATCGATTAAAACACTATGTTTCCATCGAACGCATTGAAATTCCGGATATAAAAAACGCCAAGAGTTTATCTTTTTCACAAATTAAAGAGTTGGAAGGAAAAGAGATTCTATCTAAAGTTCAAGCGGGTGATCAATTGATTCTATTGGATGAAAACGGAACACACTATACTTCTGTTGCTTTTTCACAATTCATGCAACAAAAATTCAACACAGGTGGTAAAAATTTAGTATTTGTTGTTGGTGGCGCTTTTGGCTTTTCTGAAGCAGTTTATTCAGCAGCAACTGGAAAAATTAGT
>CANLIL010000020.1 GCA_947491305.1 Flavobacteriales bacterium
AATCCAACATCCAATGCTTTTCTGAGTGAAGCTCCTTGTTGCAACAAATGTGTTTGACCTACGTAATCTTCTAAAGATTTAGGTCGCATACGTTCTGCAAGTGGTGCTAAAAAAGACATCTTTCTTTTTAAGAATTTTAAGAAACAAATTTAATAAAATAAAAAGATAAATTGGTTTAATTATCAATTGGATTGATTGGAAATTTTGCGATTGTTTTAAATCGTTCACCTTGCTTTTCTATGCAATATTGCCAAAAATCTTTTTGATGAATGGTTAAAAGTTCTTCAGTTCTGATATTTGTTGCAACGATCCATGAATTTTCACTCATTTCACGTGACAATTGAAGTTTTCCCCAACCTGAATAACCAAGGAAGAATCTAATTTTTGAATGATTTTTTTGATCTTTTGAAAGCGCTTCTTTAATTTGTTCAAAATTCCCTCCAATTGAAATTGAATCATTTACCGGAGTACTACCCTCGATAGCATCACCAAAACTATGGATGTAAAATAGACTTTCCGTTTCTACAGGTCCACCAACACTTATAACAGCTTTAATATCAGGGAAATCTTTGTCAATTTCGTGTAAATCTATGTCTAAAAAATTATTCAACACAAAACCAAAGGAGCCTTCACTGGAATGATCACATAATAAAATGACAGATCTACGAAAAAAATCCTCATCTAAAAAAGGATCTGAAATCAAGACACAACCATTAGTTGGTTTGATATTATTTTTAAAAGCAATATCAATCATAAGAAAACTGGCGGTTTACGAATATCTATTTTCGCTGACTGAAAAATAGAGGAGGTGTTTCTAATTGAAAACAAGAAACTTTGATTAAATCCAATAGGTGTTAAATTAAACGAAAGCGCCCAGCAATGAAGATTTCTAGAAAGTGTGAAACGAACATTTGTTATCTCTTTTGAAGTGAAATCATAGTTGGAAATACAAGCGATGTTCCAGCGTTTTGTAAAACTTATATCAGCTGTTAAAGCTAAGGTGTGTACTGTTCTGAATTCGTCAGGATTGGTTACAGTTTTTGAAGTGTTTCTAACAAGTGAATATACATGAGAAATTGATGCTTTCCAGGGAATGTTGAAATTTAAAAGTGCTTCTGGATGTAAAGCGAAATAATTGTAATCTGCATTCCATTCGGATGAACTAACAATCTGAGCTGAGTTTTTTAATTCGTCTTGGCTCTTTTTTGGAACCAATGTTAATGTTGTCGTGAAATTCGCATTTAAAAAACGCCCCAATCCTTGTTTGTTAGCAAGTGCATATTGACTTGTTTTAGCACCAGTAGATGTGTTCCATGCATAAGGTGAAAAACTTGAATTGGCAACAAAATTTAACCAAGTAGCAGGACTAATTCGTAGGTTGATAGTTAAATCAGATAAATTCATAGAGTCTTTTATCAAATCATAATTTCCAGTAATGGACAAGATATCAATAATGCGTGTTTTTTTAAATCCTGTAATGGTGTCTTTATCAGATTTACGTTTCAATTCAAACGTATTGTTGATACCAAAATTTATTGCTGCAGAATTTTTACCAGTACTTGATGAATAGATACTACGTTCGAAAGGAGAGTAGGTAATCAACGATTGATTCGTTCCAGCAAAAGCGCTTATTAATTCATTTACTTGCGGCGTATATCTAAATCCAATAGATGGCGTTATTATTTGGCGAAGTAAAGGTTGTTTTTTTCCAATGAATTTGTAATAGCTGTATATTAATGTGGTTAATTGAGCAGAAAAACTTAACTCATGTGCCATTCCCATTTTTTGAATGGTATCAATTTGAGTGCTATTCGTTGATGCATTGTATGATTTTTCAATCTGTTGAAAATTGATTTTATTTCCATAATTGAAAGAAGGTGAAAACTTTACTGTGTTTTTGAAAAAACCTGAAGTTGTTTGAACGGAAACTGTTTGATTGAAACCATTTTGAAATTGATTGCCTATTTCTTTGAAGTAACCATTCGTTAACAATGAATCTTGAATGTTGGACTTATTTTGACCTTCCAAATTGTAGGTTATACCAATTTTTGAAATCAACGATGATAATCCAGTAGTTTTTGTGAAACTATTTTTAAATGGAAAAAAACGAGTGACATTAAAATTGAAAACTGGTGCAACAAGCGCGATTTTTTTGGTGATTGAATTCTGACGAACAGAAATTTTCATTCCAGTTGTAATTGGTTTCCCTGGAAATAAGCGATTAATATTAATATCAGAAAAGAAACTGTTGTTGAAGTAATCTTTATTTAATGGGTCTAAATTGTTTTTTGATTGGTTATCCGAAATAAAGTTAACATTGGATGAAAAATTCCAAAATGGATTTGATTTAGCTTCTTTTGTATGGGTCCAACTGATCGTTAATTTATTGGATTTTGTATCCGTTGGGAAACCAAGTTTAAATTGCTGAAAACCAACATCGAAAGTACCTCTGTATCCGTATTTTTTGGCGTAATTCAATACGTTTCTTAGACCCCAACTTCCTCTTGAATAAAGGTTTGCATAAACAGACGTTTGTAAATAGTCGTTAATTGGAATAAAGTAACCCAAGTTTTGAACACCAAATCCATACGATGAAGTGGGAACGATTTCAGGGAATAATATTCCACTTGTTCGTTTTTTCTGTTGTGGGATCATACTAAAAGGTAAGCCTAGTGGAGTAGGTATGCCAGCAACCCATAAATTCATTGGACCAGTGACAATTCTTTTTTCAGGAATCATAATGGCACGTGAAAGCTGAAAATGATAATGCGGTTCTTCTAAATCGCACGTAGTAAATCGTCCTTTTATAAAATGAATTTCATCATTTGCTTGGCGTTTAGCTGTACCCATGTACAAATGGATTTCATCCTGTTTAATTTTTAATTCTTCTATGTAACCTTTTTTTGTATCCATGTTATAGCGAATACTGGTAGCGTTAATTTCTTCGGTTCCATCAGAGAATTTAGGGAATTGTGTTCTTACACTGTCTTTGTCGTAAGAATAGCGTGCATAAATCTCACGTTTGTTTAAATCGACTAAAATGTAACCTGCATCCATGTTGATTTGTCCATTAGTGATTTTTGCATTACCATATAAATGTACTTGGCGTTTTTTTAAATCATTGAAAATAGAATCGCGTGCGCTGTAAATTATTTTTTCAGAAATAGAGGAATCGTCAAGCGTTATAGTATCTTTAATTAAGTTCTTTTGAGAAAACGTGGATGTAGGAAACAACATTATTAACAATGTAACGAAGATAATTATTGATATGTCTTGTTTTTGCTTCAAAAATGAACTGTAAATTTGTTTGTTGTTACTTATTATAGATTACAAAACTATTAAATTTAAGGCTTAAGAATGGAAAAAAATTCAACATATCTCAGAAAGAGTCATTTTTTATTTTTTTTAACCTTCTTTTTTGTTGGTTTAAACTCAGCTCAAAAATCAAATCAAGATAATCATTTAATTAAAACAGTAGTAATAGATGCGGGACATGGTGGTAAAGACCCAGGCTGTCATGGAGCTTCTGTAAATGAAAAAAATGTTTGTTTATCCATGGCTTTGAAATTAGGAGAGGCGATCAAAAGAAAATTTCCAGAAGTAAAAGTTATTTACACACGAGATAAAGATGAATTTGTTGAATTAGATGACCGTGCAATGATCGCGAATAAAGCAAAAGCGGATTTATTTATTTGTATTCATGCCAATTCTGCTTCTCCAGCTGCTTATGGAACGGAAACGTTTGTATTGGGTTTGCATCGAACAGAATCGCAACAAAAAGTAGCAGATCGTGAAAATGCAACTATTTATTTAGAGGATGATAAAGGAGCTAAATACAAGGATTTTGATCTATCACCAGACGCTTTGATAGCGCGTCAAATGCAGTTATCTGTTTTTTTAAATCACTCTATAAAGTTTGCAGATAAATTACAAAAGGAATTTAAAAAAATCGGTCGTTACAATCGTGGCGTTAAACAAGCAGGTTTTTTAGTGTTGTACAAAACAACGATGCCCAGTGTTTTGATTGAAACAGGTTTCTTGACAAATCCGACAGATGAAAGTTTTATTGGTTCATCTGAAGGACAGCATGCAATGGCAAATGCCATGTTCACAGCTTTTGAAAATTATAAAAAGGAGTTAGAAGGTGTACAAACTAAACCGAATCAACAAAATAATAACACTAGTGAAAATCAAGAAATTGAAATAATTCAAACAACAACTGATACTACAGAAAAATTAGTTTTTACTGTTCAAATTGAAACATCTGAATCGCCTATTCCATTTGATCATTCAAAATTTAAAGGTTTAAAAGTTGCAGAATATAAACAAGATGGGTTCTATAAATACACAACTGGATTGTTTGGTAAAGATTTTAAAGCGGCAAATAATTATAAAAATGAATTAAGAGGAAATGGGTTTCAACATGCATTTGTAGTGGCTTTTTTAAATGGTGAACGAATTAGTTTGGAAAAAGCGATGAATTTATCCAATAAATAATTTAGTTATTATTAATTTTGAAACCTCTTACAATTCAACCAACAGAATGTTAAATTGGTGAGAAATAAACTATGAAAATAAGTAAAGAAATAAAAACTGGGATAATTACGATTTTAGCAATAGCTTTGATGGTTACAGGTATTAACTTTTTAAAAGGAAATAGTTTCTTCGGAGGCGATGATATTTATTACGCCTACTTTCCTAATTCTGGTCAATTAGTTCCTTCAAGCAATGTTACGCTAAATGGTGTTGTTGTCGGTAAAGTTTTGAAAGTTGAATACGTTCCAAGTCAACCTGCAGAGCGTTGTGTCAAAATTGCTTTTTCAATCCAAAATGATGAAGTTAAAATCCCTAAAGGATCTGTTGTTCAAGTTGGTGCTTTGGATTTATTTAGTAAGGGAATGCTTATTAATGTGAGTGGTAATCTATCTAAAGGTTTTTACAAACCCGGAGATGCTGTCCCAGGAGAAATGGCTATTGATATGTTTGGTCAAGTTAAATCCTTTGCTGACCCATTATCGAAAAAAGTTCAGACAGCCTTGGTTTCAGTTGACAAAATGGTAAATTCTTTAAATGCATTTTGGGATAAAACAGCGACATCAGAAATTGAAGAAAGTTTTTCTATTTTAAAACTTACCATCAAACGTTTCGGAAATGTTGCCGTAAATATTGAAGATTTAGTGCGAGATGAGAAAATTAAATTAGCAAATATTTTAACCAATGTGGAAAGTATTTCTTATAATTTAAAAAAGAGTAACGATCAAATTGCTGGAATTCTTGGAAACGCAAAAACAATTACGGATGATTTGGTAACTGCTGATTTTAAGAAAGTTATTGGAAATGCAACTGAAACATTAAAGAACTTGAATCTTATTTTAGCAACAGCTGAAAAAGGTGAGGGTACTTTGGGAAAGTTATTAAAGGATGAAAAATTGTACAATGAATTAGTCACTACAAATAAAGATTTACAAAATTTAGTGATAGATATTCAAATGCACCCAGAGCGATTTATTCATTTTTCTGTATTTGGTGCTAAAACAAAAGGTGTTCCTTTGAATCAACGTGAAGAATTAAAATTAAGACAACTATTGGACTCTGTTCCAAACTAATAATTTTAGAATGATAGCAAATGTGATTTTTACCGTACTATTTTTAGGTGGTTTCGGTTTCTTTTTTATTCAAATCTTTAAAATAAGAGCAAATATTCTTTTAGGAAGAGAGCTGGATAGGAGTGGTGATGCTGCATCAAGATGGAGAACAATGATATTAGTAGCATTGGGGCAAAAGAAAATGTTTACACGACCAATTCCTGCTTTATTGCACTTGACTTTGTATGTTGCTTTTGTTATTACTCAAATTGAATTAATTGAAATAATTGTTGATGGTATTTCAGGCAACCATCGTTTTTTCGCCCCAACTTTAGGCTCTTTTTATACGTTTATAATAAGTTTTATCGAAGTCTTATCTGTATTAGCTTTGATTGGTACAATTGCGTTTTTAGCGCGTAGAAATTTATTGAAATTGCCGCGTTTAACGATGAAAGAATTAGCTGGATGGCCTAAAAAAGATGCAAATCTTATTCTAATTATGGAGGTTGTTTTAGTTTCGTTTATCTTCACAATGAATGGTGCTGATGAAGCGTTATTAAATTTAAGTTCAAATCAATCAAATGGCTTTTTAATTAGTCAATATGTTGGCCCATTATTCTTTGGAAGTGTAAAGAATCCTGAGACGCTTCATTTATTAGAACAAATTGGTTGGTGGGGACATTTCACAATGGTTTTAGTGTTTTTAAATTACTTACCATTCTCTAAACATTTACACATACTTTTTGCTTTCCCGAATACGTATTATTCAAATTTAAATCCAAAAGGTCAATTTACAAACATGGAGGCAGTTACAGCTGAAGTAAAATTGATGATGGATCCAACTGCAGATCCTTACGCTCAACCTGCTTCAGACGAAGCCCCTCAACGATTTGGAGCAAAAGATGTGACAGATTTAACTTGGAAAAATTTAATGGATGCTTATTCGTGTACCGAATGTGGTCGATGTACATCTTCTTGTCCAGCAAATATAACTGGAAAATTGCTTTCACCCAGAAAGATCATGATGGATACAAGAGATCGTTTGACAGAACTTGGAAATGGTATTCGAAAAAATGGAAAAGATTTTTCAGATGGCAAAAGTCTTTTGGGAGATTATATTTCAGAAGAAGAAATTTGGGCATGTACTTCGTGTAATGCGTGCGTTCAAGAATGTCCAGTGAATATCGATCCGTTGTCAATTATTGTTGATCTTAGAAGGTATTTAGTGATGGAGGAATCTAAAATGCCAACTGAATTAACGGGTATGTTAACCAATATTGAGAACAATGGGGCTCCTTGGCAGTTTTCTCAAAATGACCGTTTAAATTGGGCAAATGAAGACTAACGATTTGAAATTAGTAGAAATTGAAGAAAATGGGAATAAAATTTCCCCAGTACTTCCTGATCACATCAAAAATTATTTGATCGATATTGATGGGACAATTTGTGATGATATCCCAAATGAAGAACCAGAAAGAATGGCTACAGCTGCATTGTATCCGGATGCCTTAGTAACGATTAATAAGTGGTTTGAAGAAGGGCATGTTATTACTTTTTTCACTTCAAGAGTGGAAGAACATCGAGAAGTAACTGAAATTTGGCTGAAAGATAATGGATTCAATTACCATGCTTTATTAATGGGTAAACCTAGAGGCGGTAACTATCATTGGATTGATAATCATATTGTTAGAGCAACTCGTTTCGAAGGTAAGTTCACAGATTTAGTGGATAAAACAGTAAGTATTCAAGTATTTGAAAAATAAAATTATGGCATTACAAGTACCAACAATGGCCGAAATGATGGCGAAAGGAGAAACTCCAGATATTTTATTCTGGGTAGGTTGTTCTGGAAGTTTTGATGATCGCGCCAAAAAAATAACTAAAGCAATTGTTAAAATATTAAATCATTGCAACGTTAAATTTGCAGTGTTAGGAGCGGAGGAAAGTTGTACTGGAGACCCCGCTAAAAGAGCTGGAAATGAATTTACTTTTCAAATGCAAGCAATGATGAACATTCAAGTTTTGAATGGTTATGAGGTAAAAAGAATTGTTACTGGTTGCCCACATTGCTTTAATACACTTAAAAACGAATATCCTGAATTAGGCGGATCATATGAAGTAATCCACCACACACAACTGATTCAAGATTTGATTAATACAGGGAAACTTCAATTAGAAGGTGGTTCAACATATAAAGGAAAGAAAATTACTTTTCACGATCCGTGTTACTTAGGAAGAGCAAATGATGTGTATGAAGCTCCCCGTATGTTGATTGAAAAGTTAGATGCTGAATTGGTTGAAATGAAACGCTGCAAAACGAATGGTTTGTGTTGTGGTGCCGGTGGCGCACAAATGTTTAAAGAAGCGGAGAAAGGCAACAAAGAAATTAATATTGAACGAACTGAAGAGGCCGTTGAAACAACTGCTGAAATTATCGCAACAGGATGTCCTTTTTGCAATACAATGATGACTGACGGTGTGAAAACTGTTGAGAAAGAAGCAAGTGTAAAAGTATTAGATATCGCAGAATTAATCGCAAATGCAGCAGAACTTTAACCAATCATTTCAAGGATTTTCAGATGCGAGCCGCGTTTGGATTTACAGTGCAAATCGTGAAATAACTGTAAATGAATCCAGTTTTATCCAAGATAATTTAGCTGAATTCACCAAGCAATGGGCTACGCATGGGAAAGATTTGATTGCTTCAGCTGAAGTTTTTCTTAATAATTTTATTGTATTTGTTGTAGATGAGAGTAAAGTAAAAGCCTCAGGTTGTTCGATTGATTCTTCTGTGAGATTTATAAAATCTATTGGTTCGGAGTTGAAAATTGATTTCTTTAATCGTTTATCAGTTTTAATTGAGAACAATGGTGTGCTACAACGCATCCATTACAATGAATTAAAATCCTTTCCTGATAGTATTCTTTTTGATACATCGATTCAGAATTTAGGAGAATTCAGATCGTATTTTGCTATTAATTTATCTGAAAGTAAGCTATTTACTTTGATTTAATTTTTGAAATCCTCCAATCTTTCAATGTTTTTAATCGAACACCGACGGTTAAATTCACAGAAATATAATTTTGATAATAACTTAATTCGTTAAAAGTAACAGACTTATTATCATATTCTAAAGATAGAAAAGAAAAGAATCTAGGCACATTGTATCCACCATTTATCCTGAAATCAAAGCGTGGTGCCAATCCAATAAATGAACGATTGATTTCAGTTGTGCTGTAATCTTTCAATTGAAGTGCGCCACCTATACCTATTAAAATTGAATACTGCCAATTATTCTTTCTATTGACATAAGCAAAACCGGGAATCAATGAAAGTTCGACAGATGAAAAATTGTTTGAAAGAGTTTTAGTGTTAAGCGAATCTGTTAACTGTGTTGGAATAATCGTATTTGTTAAATTATTTAAATTAAAAATATTAAATGCTGATTTTGCATAAAACGACATGATTTCTTTGTTGTAGTGTCCGATTCTTCCTTTCAATAATTGCATTTTCATGAATTTATTATGAAAATACCAAGTTCTCAATCCTAGATCAATTGTATTCATATCAGGTAAGATTTGATGGTTTGAATTTGACCATTTATTCGAATTTAATAGCGTATAACCAGCAGCAAAATTTAAATCTACTTCAAAATAATTTTTTTTCACCGAGAAATTAAATCCTAAATTAAATTGAGAGGTTTTACCGTATTCTTTTAATGATAACATGTTTCCAAAAATCGCCACACTTAATCTACCAGAAATCCATTTATAAGTGCCACCTAAGGAGAGTATTAATCGTGGATTATTTATATATGTAATGGATTTTAAGTTGTTTTTAAATTCTCCAGATATAACAATTGGAGTTGTGTTGAAGCCTAAATCTTGATAAAAAAGTATTTTTTCTTTGAAAAGTGTATAAGGAAGGCTGTTATTTTGAGCTAAATTACTGAATGAAAAATACAACAAAGTAAAAAATAGTACTAATTTTTTCAAAATATTCAAGAAATTGATAAAATATATAACAGCAATTAACTACAATATACAAAATTAGTAGAAATTTAAGTTTTTACAATTCAAAGTTTTCTTTTCTTTTCATTAAATTTGTGATATGAAGAAACTATATAAGTTTTTATTGAATAAATTACCGCGACCTTTGTTGATTCGATTGAGTTATTTATTTAAAAAAATTGCTCCAATTGTATACAAAGGAAACAATGTAGAATGCCCTGTTTGCAACCGATCTTATTCGAAATTTTTATCCTATGGATCTTCAATAGCGCACCGTGAAAATGTGTTATGTCCGGGAGATTTAACACTTGAACGGCACCGTTTAATGTGGTTATATTTAAAAGATCATTCAGATTTTTTTACGAATAATAAACTGAATGTGTTGCACATTGCACCAGAACAATGTTTTCACAAACGTTTCAAGCAACAGCAAAATCTTAACTATTTAACAGGAGATTTAGTTTCTCCTATAGCAGATATTCATTTTGATTTACACCATATTCCTTTAGAAGAAAATCGTTTTGATGTAATCTTTTGCAATCATGTATTAGAACATGTTGAAGATGCAAACCAATGTATGCGAGAACTGTTTCGTGTTATGAAACCAGGAGGCTGGGGAATAATGCAAGTGCCACAAGATTTTGAGCGCGAAATTACTTTTGAAGACCCTTCAATTACAAGCGAAGAAGATAGAGAACATTATTATTGGCAAAAAGACCATGTTCGATTATTTGGTAAAGACTATCCAAATTGGTTAGAAAAAGCAGGATTTAAAGTGGACGTATTTGAAAAAGAAAAATTCTATTCAAGTTCACAAATTGAACGTTTTAGATTACAAGAAAAAGAAATTTTGTATATTTTACGCAAATAAAAAATAATGAGAAATTTACTTTCAATAATTAGTGTTTTTGGTTTTTGTATAACATTAACCGCGCAAAAAAATGTTTACTTAACATTTGCTCCAAAAGTTGGAAGTGATTTGCTTCAATTAGATCAAAATTACACCAGTTTAAATGGTGATTTGTTTAAATTGGCTCATTTTAATTACTACTTATCCAATTTGCATTTAATTCATGATGGTGGGCAAGATTTAGATTTATCGGACACCGTTTTTTTAATTAAACATAACCAGTATGTTTTAAATCTTGGTCTATTAGCTATTCAAAACATTGAGTCAATTCAATTTGGTATTGGAGTTCCACCAAATCTAAATACGCAAGCCGGAGCTAATGCTATAGATATTTCTACACGTCCTGCTAATCATCCTTTAAGTTTTCAAGATCCATCAATGTATTGGGGTTGGTCAGCTGGCTACATGCACATGATTATTGGTGGAAGGGCAGATGCAAACAACGATCAAGATCCTGAAAAAGTTTTTGAATTACACAATTTAGGTGATGCAAATTATCATTCACTTTCATTGAATGTGATACAAACAAACACATCAACTAACGTGATTGATGTATTCATGGATTGCCATGTCGATCGATGGATGAAAAATATTCCTATTAAAACTATTGGTGTTCAGCATACTTCTATTAATTACAATGCTTCAATCATGTTGAATGTTGTACATGAGAATGTGTTTGATCAACCTGCTACAGCATCTGTAAACGCTCTTGAATTCACTAAAGGAACTATAATTTATCAAACAGAAAACAAAACCATGCTTTGGCAGAATGTTAAAAATGCTAATCGTTTTCAATTGGTAGATTTATCTGGAAGAATACATTTAACAGCTCAAGCAAATGAATCTGGTTCAATTGATTTAAATGAACAAAATAATGGAGTTTACATATTTACAATAGTGAGTGAAGATGGAACTGTTTTAAATTCGCTTAAAATAAATCATTGATGCGCTTTAAGTCATTTTCTTTTACATTGTTTTCAATAGGCGCATTTATTGTGCCTTTTTTTATTGCTAAAAACACGATTGAAATTAAAAAAATCTCTAAAGAAATTGATCGCACTAAAGAACGTTTAACAGTTCAACTTGGTGAGTTGCTTTTTTTTGAAAAACGACTTTCCATTAATAATTCGGTTTCTTGTGCGACATGTCACGTGCCAAAATATGCATTTACAGATCGGAAAAAAGTAAGTGAAGGTGTTTTTGGAAGAAAAACAGAACGAAATTCACCATCACTATTCAATGCCTACAAATTAAAAACCGTAATGTATGACGCACATTTATCAACATTAGAAATGCAAGTTATCGTTCCAATTCAAGAACATGTTGAAATGGATATGAAAATGATTGATTTAATCAAGAAAATAAAACAAGTCGAGCAGTATAATGCATTAGCAATCAAAGCATTTGACAGAGAGTTTGATGCGTTTGTATTAACTAGAAGTATTGCTGCTTATGAACGTACGTTGCTTTCAGTAGACTCACGGTTTGATCGTTATTATTCAAAGAAAAACAACAATTCATTAACAAAAAATGAAGTTGCCGGTTGGAAATTGTTTAGTGAAAAATTATATTGTACCAAATGTCACCCAGCACCTGATTTTACAACATTTTTACCTGAAAACAATGGTCTTTACAAAGAATATAGTGCCGATAAAGGAAGGTTTAGGATTAAATTAGACTCAACACAAATCGGCTATTTCAAAATCCCATCTCTAAGAAATATCGCGGTTACTTATCCATATATGCACGATGGTAGTTTGAAATCTCTAACTGAGGTAATTGACCAGTATAGTAGAGGAGGAGCAGGTCATTCATTACAAAGTAAAAACATTCAACCTTTTAAGTTATCTAAACAAGAAAAATACCAATTGATTGTATTTTTAAAATCCTTGACAGATTTATCTTACTTAAAAAACAATACGAAACATACGAAATAATTTTTTTCTACGTTTATGTGTAACGGAAGTCTCCAATTCCGTTATCTCCATAAAGTCTAACAGCTTTATTTTATAAACTAGAAAAATAAGCGTATGAGAGTTCATTCAAATTTTCACCAAACGAATCAACTACTTCAAGATGAATTAGACTTGATTAAAAAAGCGCAGAAAAATCCTGAGCAATTTGGACCATTGTATAAGAAATACCATGAGCAAATATTTCGATACATCTATCAACGAATGGATGATATTGATTTAGCCCATGACATAACGGCTCAAGTTTTCATGAAAGCAATTTTACACATTTCAACGTATGAATATAGAGGCGTTCCATTTTCTTCTTGGTTATACAGGATCGCCAAAAGTGAATTGTATCAATCATTTCGTGATAAAAAGACTGAACGAACAATCAATATTGACACAATCAATGTTGCTGTAATTATTGATGAAATAGAATCAGATGAAACAGAAGAAAATAAAAAGCACTTATTAAACACGCTTTCATTATTAAAAGAAAAAGACGTTCAATTAATTGAATTAAGATTTTTCGAAAAAAGATCATTTAAGGAAATGGGTGAGATGCTAGAGCTTACTGAAAACAATGCTAAAGTAAAGACTTTTAGAGCACTTGAGAAATTAAAAACATTATTTTTAACTAAAAAACCAGCGTTATGAAAATAAATTATAACCGTCCAGAACTCACACGTTCAGAAATTGAAAAAAGACAAGATTTTGATAGTATATTAAAGCAAATAAAATCAGTCAAACCCTATTTGTTTAAAAAGATTCTATTCTATGGGGCAATTGGCTTGGCATCCATCACAGGAATAATTATTTTTAATTCTAACACATATAAAACGACAAAAAATAAGACATATGATTCTAAAATTACTTTAAATAATACCGCAATAACTTCTAAAAATGAAACTTTACTGATTAAGTCCGATGAGACTGTTAAATCAACTCGTTATGTAAAAAACAATTCAAAAATCATTAAAAATGAGGTTGTCATTACTTCAAGCATAGAAAAGTCAGATGAAATAGCAAATGAAGTGAAAACGGATTTTTATCAAAAATCTAACTTACCTTCAATTTCAGGAGTTGAAAATGGAGATATTTCAAAAGAACAGTTTTTGAATGCTAAAAATATAGAAATAGCAAATTCAGCTACAATTCTTAGCTTTAAAGTAAATTATTTTAAAATTTCAGATTTTATCGAAAAACCAATTATTGGAAATGTTCTAACTGATGATTTAAAAAATGAAATTATTTCTTACCACAATCAACTCCCGATTTCAATAACAGAAATCAAGGCTTTGACCTACAAAGATGAAGTAATTTCCTTGCCATCAATAAGATTGTTTATTAAATAAACTTTTGAAATTAATTTTATTATAAAGTTTTATTTTATTTTTTTTAAGAAAAGTAGGTGACGTTTAATAAATTTTCATAAATTTGTTAAACGTTATTATTGAAACCCAAAAAAAATTAAAATGAAATACGTTATTTTTACCTTAACAATTTTTTCTTCTTTATTTGCTATTTCTCAACATGCAAATTTTAATACCCAAAAAAATTGGTCTTTAAACAAAAAGGAAATTCTATTCGGTATTGGTGCTACACAATTCACTGGTGATGTTGGTGGCTCTGATGGAATTGGAAAAGATTACAGCTTAAGAGATTTGGATTTAAGAGCCACTCGATTCTCAGGTTTAATCGGATTCAGATATCGTTTTGCGCCAATGTGGTCTACAACTACAGTTTTAAATTTTGGAATGTTAGCAGGAGATGATGCTTATACGGAAGACATTGTTCGTAAAAGTAGAAATTTACATTTCAGATCTTGGGTGGTTGAATTAAATCAACGAATTGAATTTATTGTTTATTCAAATGAAGGCTTTGTATCATCAAAAAACAATTCAAAAGCTAGAAATAAAAATGAAAGAGTCTATTTATTTAGTGGGATTGGTATTAACTACTTTTATTCTCAAGCAAGGTACAATAATGAATGGGTTGGTTTAAGAGAGTTAAAAACTGAAGGACAAGGTTTAGCCGGTGGGCCTTCAGAATATTTACCAATAACTGCAACAATTCCAATGGGTATAGGATTTAGAACTGCGTTGGGTAGAATGTGGAGCATTGGAATTGAAGCGAGTTATGTTAAAACATTTAGTGATTATATTGATGATGTACACGGTGTATATTACGATCCAGCGAATTTAGGTTCGCCAGCCGCTCAATATTTATCTAATCCTGCACAAATGAATGCCGATTGGTTTAATCCTGGATCTAAAAGGGGAGATAGCCAAAATGATTCGTACTACTATTTAAATTTTGTTGTAACTAAAAACATTACTTACAAGGACAATAAAAGAAATTCTGGTGGTATTATTAAAGGAAGGTACAAATTCTAAGAAAAAAATACTAATTTTGAAAATGAAGGTGGCGAATGTCACCTTTTTTTATAGCTAATATTTAAGTTAATGTATAAACTCTTTAGAAATTTACTTTTTTTATTTGACCCTGAAAAAGTTCATTACTTTACAATGAACATGTTGAAAATACTATTTAAAATTCCTGGGTTCAAGAGTTTATGGAGCAATTATTACACCGTTAACAATAAAAAATTAGAAACAACTGTTTTTGGTTTGACTTTTAAAAATCCAGTTGGATTAGCTGCAGGATTTGATAAGAATGCTGCAATGTATAATGAATTGGCTGCTTGCGGTTTTGGATTCATTGAAATCGGAACAATCACACCTAAAGCGCAAGATGGAAACCCAAAACCTCGGTTATTTCGTTTGAAAGATGATAATGGAATCATTAATAGAATGGGATTTAATAATGACGGAGTAGAAGTAGCGATTGAAAATTTAAAAAAACGAAAAACTTCGATATTGATTGGTGGTAATATTGGAAAAAACAAAGTTACGCCAAATGAAAATGCTACTAATGATTATGTAATTACTTTCGAAGCATTATTTCCTTATGTTGATTATTTTGTTGTAAATGTTTCTTCGCCTAACACGCCTGGCTTAAGAGAGTTACAAGAAAAAGAACCATTAAAAGAATTACTTTTATCCTTGATGGATCTCAATAAAATAAAAGTAAAAAGAAAACCAATTTTGTTGAAAATCGCACCAGATTTATCCAATGAACAGTTGGATGATATCGTTGAGATTGTAAATGAAACTGCTATTGATGGTGTTATCGCAACAAATACAACAATTAGTAGAGAAGGACTAAAAGCATCTAAAAAATTGGTTACTTCTATGGGTGCAGGAGGTCTTTCTGGTAAACCATTAGCAAATCGGTCAACAGAAGTAATTCGTTATTTGGCAGAGAAATCGAATCATTCGTTTCCAATCATTGGTGTGGGCGGTATTCATTCAGCTGAAGATGCACTCGAAAAATTACATGCTGGCGCATCTCTGATTCAATTGTATACAGGATTTATTTATGAAGGATCTGGATTGATTAAAAAAATAAATCAAGCAATTTTAAAAGAACGCACGAAATGAAATCCTTGAAAATAATTGAATGTCCAAGAGATGCAATGCAGGGAATAGTTGCGTTTATTCCAACTTCAAAAAAAGTAGAATACATCAATGCTTTATTGAAATGTGGTTTTGACACCCTAGATTTCGGAAGTTTTGTTTCACCAAAAGCAATACCTCAAATGCAAGATACTGCTGAAGTTCTGGAACAATTAAATCCATCTGACACAAAATTATTAGCAATTGTTGCGAACGAAAGAGGAGCAATAACAGCTTGTAACTATGAGCAGATTAATTATTTAGGATTTCCATTTTCTATTTCTGAAGAATTTCAAAAAAGAAATACCAATACAACAATTGAAGCTTCATTTTTAGAAGTTGAAAAAATGCAAAATTTATGTGCCAAATCGAATAAAAAACTCGTTGTATATTTATCGATGGGATTTGGGAATCCTTATGGTGAAATTTGGAATACCGATCTATTATATAAATGGTGCAATAATTTACATTCGAATTTAGGAATTGAAATTTTAGCTTTATCAGATACTATTGGTGTCGCAACGCCAGAATTAATTAGTAATACTTTGATAGATTTAATCCCAGCTTTGCCTAATGCTGAAATTGGAGTTCACTTACACACCGTTTCAAGTGATGCAAAATCATTAGTTTCTGCAGCATATAGAGCAGGTTGCAGAAGGTTTGACGGAGCAATAAAAGGGTTTGGGGGTTGTCCAATGGCAATGGATAGCTTGACAGGAAATATGCCGACAGAAATAATGTTAGAATGGTTCCGAGAAAACAACATTGAAACTGGAATCCAACCTGAAGAATTTAATAATTCTTATAATTTATCTACCACAATTTTTAATTAATCTGAATTATGAAAAATACCTATTTATTTGTTTTACTTAGTTTAATAGTCGTTTCTTGTTCGAATGATGAAGAACCTGTTATTAAAAAGAAAGTTGACTTAACAGGTGAAATTATTTCAATAGAAACTTTGTTTGATACAGATGAATTTCACGATAAAGCACACAAAGAAATTCTTGAAGAATTGAAAATTTGCTCATCATTTCAAAAAGATACTTCTAATTATTTAGAACCAGCTTGTTCACCTAGATTTTTTAAAGTTTTCCCAATAAATGATAAGATCAACGTGAAAAATGCTTTCTTGGTTCAAATAAAATCTAAAGTTGGAGGAATTAAATTAAGAAGATTTTTAGCTTTTGTTCGTGAACGTGGAGAATTAGTGAAATGCAATGCTTTTGTAGCAAATTTAATCGCTAAAATCAAAACAAAAAATGGTTACGACGATTTGGTTTTACGTTTCAATGACAATGTAGATGGTGAAATTATTTTTTATAATTGCTTATTTTCTTGGGATGGCTTTAAATATGTATTTAAAACAGTTGTTGCTATTGAAGGTTATGAAAATGGTGAATTGTGGCGCCAACGAATCAAGGCTGAATTAAAAGATTCAGTTTCAAATGAAATTTATAAGACGCTTCAGAAAAATCAAATGATTTTATGATTAAAATTGGAGTAGGGGTACTGTTAATTTTTTTCTTTGTCAATTGTTCAAATACAGTTCTTGAACCGGTTAATTTAACTGGTTTTTTTAATGATAATTCAAGTAAAATTTGGGTATTAAATCATCCTGAAAATGAAATTAACACAGTTAAATTACCTGAAAAATTAGCCTTAATTTTTTATAATTCTGGCAATGTTATTCTTCAAAAAATATCAGATCTAGGCAGCAAGCAACTCACAAGAGGAACTTTCTTTGTTAATTCAAAACAACAATTATTAGAAATCAACTTTATCAAAAATAAATGGAAGTTTAAACTGAAGTTCCTTAAGGAAAATACAGTTTTATTATCACCAATGAAAGGATCAACAATAATGAAAAAAATACTACTGAAACCTTTTCCTGAATATTAATTCTTTACAAATCGAACAGAAACAACACCTTTTGAAGTTGCAATAGAGATAAAATAAACGCCATTTTCTAAATCACGAATGTTTATTTTTTGATCAATTGTTGTAAGTATTTCTTGACCATTTAATGAATAAATTGTTGCTGAAATATATGGATCAATAGTTGATATTTTGACATAATCGCTTGAAGGATTAGGGAATACATCTACAGTGTTTATCGAACTTACTTCTATTAAATTAGCTGGATCTTCCTTCCAAATACGAATGTCATCCACGTAAAGCTTGTATCCGTCATTTGTCTTATTTACAAAAGCAACATAAACAGAATCATTATTAAAACCTTTCAATGATAAATCTACTGTTCTTGTTGTCCAATCAACATATTCTGCACTTAATTTAGCAATCGTATCTTCAAACGCAGCAATTGTAGGAGTTGTTCTAGAAACTAAAACCAAATAATCATCTGGAAATGAAGCGTCTTGGGAACGTGCATTCCATTCAATAAAGTTTCCAAATGAACCAAGTTTAACTTTAGGAGTAATCAACCATCTATTAGCTGTTCCAACTGGAGAGAAAAATGAGGTCGAAGCTGCAATTGAATCTGTTAAATTTGAAGGATCAATTGTGCTAATCCATGCCGAAGTATATTCTGAAACTGTTGAAGCAGGAGTGAGTCCATCGTTATTAATTATTGAAAAATTCGAAGGAATTCCATTTTGAAAATCAACGTTAAACAACGTGACTTGAGCGTTAATTTTTGAAATAGTTAAAACAACTGTTAAAAAGAAAATGTATTTTACCATGGAATCTTAAAATGATTAATCAATAAGTACAAATTTAACGAAACAATTCTTAATCTGTAAGAGATATTAGGATTTCTTTAAATTCTTGGTAAAATTCATCAAATTCTATTAATCGATCTTTTAAAAATTCATAAATTTTTTCTTGATCATTTTCGTTGAAATAATTTACACCGGATAATTCCCAATAAATTTTAGAATATATTTTACCATCAACTGAATAAGATTTTTCATCCCAAATTGTTTCGTGCTGCATAGATGCTTCCATGACTTTTTTTAATTCAGTCATTTGCTCCCAGATAATTTCACGAATTGAATTGTCTTTTGGTTGAATTTCAAAACTTAGTCGCGCAACTTTAGAATCTGTATATAAACGTATGTATATATTTTTCACATCTGAAGGATACGAAACCCAATTCATTCGTTTACCATTTGAAGACTTATGTTTTTGCATGAATTTTTTAAATCCATTCCAAAATAGGGTATTCTTTATTTTTAATTCTTCTTTAGAAAGCATTCAATATATTTTACTGCAAATTTACAATTTATATATAACAATAAACTATTTAACATAATGTTAATTATAAGACAAAATTAAATAAAATAAAAGGGAGAATTAACTCCCTTAAAAATTTAGTAAGTTAGACTATGCTTTCTTAACACGAACTGCATTCATTCCTTTCATTCCACGTTCAACTTCAAACGTAACATTATCATTTTCTTTAACTGGATCAATTAAACCATTTATGTGAACAAAAACATTTTCTTGTGTCATTAAATCTTTAATAAATCCATATCCTTTTGAATCATTAAAATAAGTGATTTTTCCTTGACGTCCAGTTACCTGAGGTTCGTCCTCACGTTTAGGGATTCCAATTTCTATATTACTTGCAATGATTTTTTTCTTTTTTAATGGATCTGGCGGTGTATCTGATAAATTTCCAAACTCATCTACATAGGCCATCATACTTTCTAAAGAGCCACCTTCAGATGTTGATTTGCGTTCTTCTTTTTTTACTAATTTATCTTGACGTTTTTTTAAACGTTTTTTTTCCTTTTCCTTTTTACTAAATGTTTCTTGTGATTTTCCCATTCGTTAACCGTGATAATATTATGTTAAATAGCCTTGCCTTATTAAAAAGGAAATCACAAAAAGACGAAATGAAAATTGATGAACGAAATGCTGCTATTTCTACTACCGATATATCTCTCGAGTTGTCATGATGACTAAATCAAATTGATTTTCAATTCAATGATGCAAATATAAGAAAAATATTGATGATATGGGTTAAGAGTTCTTATTACTCAATTATTTCTTTTACCCTACCTACTCTGCCATCAGTAAGTTTCACTTTGATCCCATGATGATGATCGGGTGAATTAGTAAGTATTTGTTGAATAATCCCATCTGTTAAATTACCGGAAGATTGATCTTTTTTTAAAACAATGGACACTTCCATTCCTACTTTCAACAAATTTCTTTTTGTAATTGACATTATAGTTCTAAAGAAAGTTGATTATCCCAATAATCATTCAATAATGCTACAAGTTTTCGTGAAACATTATTAAAATAACGCTTTGTTCTATAGCCACTTACCCAATTCACGCCTCTAATAGCATTTGTAATAAAAATTTCATCCGCTGCTAAAAGATTTTGAGGAACAATTGATGATTCATATACTTTAATCCCATTAGCTAACGCTAAATTAATTATTTGCATACGCATGGTTCCTGCTAAACATCCCTCATCTAATCCGGGTGTATACAAAACACCATTACTAACAATAAAAATATTGCAACTTGAAGTTTCAATAATACCACCTTTATCGTTGGAAATCAGCATATCATCTAATTTTTTTTCACTAGCTTGAATTGCTGCTAAAACGTAAACTAATCCACTTTTTGTTTTGAAATTTGAAATTGGATTTATGTGTTTTTTAATATCCATGAATTGATCCACTTCAATACCTTTGCTATTTAATTCAAAATTATTACACTCATAAGGATAGATATCTATGAAATAATTTACTTCATTCGAATCTGGTTTGTAAGCTCCACCTGGAACACGGTCGAGAGAGATTCTGCACCTACCCCCCTCATTTATGCCCGAAAGTTGAATTAATTCATTGATTTTTTCAGAAAAGTATTCAACAGTTAAAAACGATGCTGTTCTCATTTTTACTGCCCTTGCACCTGCTAATAATCGATGAATATGATTTTCTACATTTATCGCTTTACCGTTAAAAATTCGTATACTTTCAAAAACACCATCGCCATACAAATAAGACCTATTAGTTGCATCGATTGCAGCACCTTCATTCACTAAAACCGAACCGTTATTATTTAAGTAAAGCATATTAATCACTTGAAAATTAAATAGAAGAATTCTTTTCCTTTGTCAAAATTAATCAATAAAATGAAAATAACACCAAAAATTGCTCCTCCAATATGTGCATCGTGAGCAATTACTGAATTCCCTTTCTTATCAGCTAAATATTCAATAAATAAATAGATTGGTCCAAATATATACGCAGGAATTGGTATTGGGATAAAAAGAATACCTAATTGCATGGTTGGATTCCATAATATTGCGGCAAATACTATTGCAGAGACAGCACCTGAAGCACCTAAGGATTTATAATTTCTATTTTCATGATGCCTGTAATACGGAATAAAAGTCGCGAAAATTCCTCCTAAAAAATAAAGTATTAAGAAAAAAGATTCCCCTTCATAAAATCCATAATATTGAATAAAAGAATTTTCTAAAAATGATCCTAGAAAATACAATGAAAACATATTAAAAGCTAAATGTGTTAAATCAGCATGAATTAATACATGTGATATTATTCTAAGGTGTTCATTGTTGTGTTTAATTCTAAAAGGGACAAACAATAGTCGTTCTTTTAAATTATTGTTATTGAACCCATTAAGAGAAACAATAATTGTCACGCCCATTAAAATTGTTAAAACACTTATCATTTATATTTTTTTAATCAAACGAATTTAAGAAAATCAACCGAATTAAATGTTTTGTAGAATGAATTTTACAACAAAACTGATGCATTCATAATATCTATAATATATTATGTAATTTTACAGAAAAATTTAAAACTATGAAAACAATCATCTCCCCTTCTATGTTATCGTGTGATTTTGCAAATATTCAACGCGATGTTGAAATGATCAATGCATCTTCAGCTGATTGGTTCCACATAGATGTAATGGATGGTGTTTTTGTTCCTAATATTTCATTTGGTTTTCCAGTTATAAGTGCTATGAAAAAGCATGCTAAAAAACCAATGGATGTTCACATAATGATTGAAAATCCAGATGCTTATATTCAAGATTTTAAAGCTGCTGGTGCAGATATTTTGACTGTTCATTATGAAGCGTGTCGTCATTTACACCGAACTATTCAAGCCATCAAAGCAGCAGGAATGAAAGCTGGAGTCGCTTTAAATCCTCACACACCTGTTTCTTTATTAAGTGATGTTATTGCTGACTTAGACTTAGTTTTGATAATGTCAGTTAACCCTGGTTTTGGCGGTCAAAAATTCATTGATCATGCTGTTGAAAAAGTGAAACAAACGCGTTTATTAATAGCAGCTTCAAATTCTTCGGCTTTGATTGAAGTTGATGGTGGTGTGAATTTAGAAACTGGAAAACGTTTAGTTGATGCAGGAGCAAATGCATTAGTAGCAGGTAGTTTTGTTTTTAATGCTGAAAATCCAACTCAAACAATTCAAGATTTAAAAAATCTATAAGATGAAATCATTTTTTTTAGAGAAATTCGAATACGACTTTTATGCCTCTAAAAATTTAATTGATTGCATTGAAGGACAAGAGGATTTAGTTTCTTCATTTGTGCTTACATCTTTTTCACACGTTATAAATGCACATCATATTTGGTTGTCACGTCTAAAAGGTTCAATTGCTGAATCACATTTTTGGGATGAATTGCCCTTGCACTATTTTCAAAAATTACACGAAGCAAATTACACCGTAACAATAGACTTTATTGAGAAAATTGAACTTGAAAACAAGGTAAATTACCATTCATCTGAAGGGGTTGAATTTACTAAGTCAATTAATGATGTTTTATACCATATTTTAAACCATTCAAACTACCATCGTGCACAAATAATTATGGACCTAAAAAACAATAATTTAGCTGTGCCTTCGTTTAATTTTATTACTTTTAAATAAAAATCCAAATGAAATTGTTTTTGATATTTTCTTTCCTGTCATTTGCTGTCATTGGTCAAGAGATGGATCAATTACAACGGATTGAAAGTTCCTTATCAATAACATTGGATAGTTTAAGAAACGCTTCTTCAGATTCATTGAAGATCGAATTGAATAAGCGGTTAAAATATCAAGTGAAAGAATGTCTTAATGATAAAGCTGCCTTCTCCTATCCTTTTAACAAGTTAAAATCAATTGGTTTTGTCGATAGTCCCGATAAATTAGTTCGCATTGTTAATTGGAACATTGAATTAAGTGATCAAACTCAAAAATACGTCTGTTTTATTCTTAAGAATTCTACCAAAAACGATCAAATCGATGTTACAGAATTGATTGATTCAGATCAAAATTGTGTTGCTCGACCAGATGGAATCATTGAGCCCCAAAATTGGTACGGTGCGCTGTATTACAAAATAATTCCGATCCAAAAAGGAACAAAAACTGTTTACACGCTTTTAGGTTGGGATGGAAACAACTCAATAAGTAATATTAAAATAATTGAAAGTTTATTTTTTACAGGTAAGACGCCAAAATTAGGCAGCCCAATTTTCAAAACACCTGAAGGAATGTTAAAAAGAATTATTTTTGAGCATACAAAAAAATCAACCATGTCGTTGCGTTATGAGGCTGAAAATAAGCGAATAATTTTTGATCATTTATCTCCTGAAGTCCCAAGTTTAAAAGGGTATTATTCTTTTTACGCACCCGATTTATCCTATGATGCTTTTTTATTAGATGGCAATAGGTGGTTGTTAAAAGAAGATGTAATTGGCCTTAATAAAGCATCGGATTCAAAAAGCACTATTTATGTGATGAATCAGAAATCTGGTAAAGTTGAAAAAAGAACTGTGAAAACAAAATGGATAAATCCTTCCAATGAAGCCCCACAAAAAGCAACAATTGAAGATGGCGCAAACAATTCCAAAAAAGAACAAGTCTCTCCAGTTTTAAAATCCAAAGACAAACGTGACCCAACGGATATGAAAGCGACACTTGGAAAACGAAAAAGAAGAAATAATCACTGAAAAGGTTAAAACGTTCATTAAATCACTATAAATATTCATTTAGGTCGAATTAATTTTCAAATTTCAATAAATAAGATTATTTTCAAAAAAAAATATATGAGTAAGAATTTATATATTGTAATGCATGATTTCTCTCCAGTCGGAGATGTAGCATTAAATTATGCTTTGCATTTAGGTCGTCATATTCATACTGAGATACAAGTTCTTCATTTGGTTTCATCGAAAGAAGAATTAGTAAAAGCTCAATTGAAAATGAATAGTTTAATTGATTCAATTTCATGTCCTGAAGGCATTGAATTATCCAAATTGGTAAAAGTTGGAAGTATTTTTGAAGATGTTGGCAAAATAGCAAAACAAGAAGGTGCTCAATTGATTTTAATGGGGACGCATGGCGCAAAAGGCATGCAAAAGTTACTTGGGAGTAATGCTATGAAAGTGGTTACTAGTTCCGAAATACCATTTTTAGTGGTTCAAAAAGACACACAGCTAAATGAAATCAATAATATATTAGTACCAATTGATTTAACAAAAGAAAGCTTGCAAATCGTTAATATTGCTGGAGATATGGCTACTATTTGCGGAGCAGTTGTGCATGTTATTGGCGAAAAGCACAATGATGAATTATTGAGTCAACAAATGAAAAACAGAATTCTAATTGTTAAAAATCAATATTTGGAGCGTAAAATACCTTGTACAGTTGAATTATTAAAAGATAGCGGTTCTTATCAGAAGAAAATAATGAAATACGCAAATGAAAAAAATATTGATTTAATAAGTATTGCTTACCATTCTGAAAGTTTGTTGCCGCAATTTGATACCTTTGCACAATCATTGATAACCAATGAACAACAATTACCGTGTATGGTGTTAAATTCTAAATTAGCATCTGCACTTTATTTTTAGCAGATGAATATTGGAGAATACAACGAATTAACACTATTAAGATTTACAGCTCCAGGAGCTTATTTAGGTGATGAAGAAGACAATGATGTGCTACTTCCAGGGAAATATTTGGAAGATGGAATGGAATTAGACGATAAAGTCACTGTATTTCTTTACAAAGATTCTGAAGATAGAATTGTTGCAACAACAGAAAAACCATTAATCGTATTAAATCAATTTGCTTTTTTGAAGGTAAAAGAAGTAAATGCATTCGGTGCATTTTTAGATTGGGGATTAGAGAAGGACTTAATGGTTCCATTTAAAGAACAAAATCAATTAATGGAAGAGGGTAAATATTACCTTGTAACATTAAGAGTAGATGATTTAACAGATCGTTTGTTCGCTTCAACGAAGGTAAACCGCTATTTCGATTTGTGTACGGATGAGGAATTGATCAACCAAGAAGTGGAATTGTTAATTGGTGACACCACCGATTTAGGTGTTAAAGTTATTGTCAACCAAAAATATTCAGGAATTATTTATCGAAACGATGTTAGCAAACAAGCTAGAAGAGGCTCAAATTCAACAGGTTACATATACAATATCCGTGAAGATGGGAAAGTAGACGTTCGATTTGAAAAAGCAGGTTTCGAGAAATTTGATTTAGCAGCTGAAGCGGTTTTATCCAAATTAAAATCAGATAAAGTAATCTATCTTTCAGATAAAAGTGATCCAGATGAAATTCGTGAAATCATGCAAATGAGTAAGAAAACATTCAAGCAAGCAATTGGGAAATTGTACAAAGCGAAATTGATCACGCTAACAGAAAACTCAATAGAATTAATCGATTAATGCTAATTCTGCCAAAATGTTAATATTTTTTTAAAATGAAGCATAAAAAAGCTCGTTTGAATTCAAAGAATATCCTAACTTTGCGCCCCGTAGTTACATTTATTTAAGTTCATGTCAAATTCAACAAAATACGTATTTGTAACAGGGGGAGTAACTTCTTCACTGGGAAAGGGTATAATTTCAGCATCACTTGCGAAATTGCTTCAAGCTAGAGGCTATACCACAACAATTCAAAAATTAGATCCTTACATCAACATTGATCCTGGAACATTGAATCCATACGAACATGGTGAATGTTTTGTGACGGATGATGGTGCTGAAACAGATTTAGATTTGGGACATTATGAACGTTTTTTAAATGTTCCTACTTCACAGGCTAACAATGTTACAACCGGAAGAATTTATCAAGCAGTTATTGAAAAAGAGCGCAGAGGAGAATTTCTAGGAAAAACAGTTCAAGTAATCCCTCATATTACAGATGAAATTAAAGACCGTATTCAAATTTTAGGCAAAAAAGGTACGTTTGATATTGTTATAACAGAAATTGGTGGAACAGTTGGTGATATTGAATCATTGCCATATGTTGAGGCAGTTCGACAAATGTTGTGGGAATTTGAAAATGATTGCATCGTTGTTCACTTAACGCTTGTACCCTATTTATCCGCAGCAGGTGAATTAAAAACAAAACCTACGCAACATTCCGTAAAACAATTACTAGAATTGGGTGTTCAACCAGATATTTTGTGTTGTAGAACAGAACACGAATTGGATTTAACTTTACGTAAGAAAATTGCAAAATTCTGTAATGTTAGCATGAATGCTGTGATTGAAGCAAGAGATGCAGCGTCTATTTACGATGTTCCTTTGTTGATGCAAGCTGAAGAATTGGATAAAGTGGTTTTAGAAAAATTAAATTTATCTTCTAAATCAGTTCCAAATTTAGATTCATGGAAACACTTTTTAGATCGATTAAAAAATCCAATAAAAGAAGTGAATATTGGTTTAGTTGGAAAATACGTTGAATTAAAAGATTCTTATAAATCAATTAGCGAATCATTTATTCATGCTGGTGTTTCAAATGAAGCAAAAGTGAATGTAAAATGGATTCACTCTGAAAAATTAACAAAAGCAAATATTGATAAAGAATTAGCTGGTTTAGATGGTATTTTGGTAGCACCAGGTTTTGGTTCAAGAGGAATATCAGGTAAAATAGAAGCGGTTCGATATGCACGTGAGAACAACGTTCCTTTTTTCGGGATCTGTTTAGGAATGCAATGTGCTGTAATAGAATTTGCACGTCACGTCTTAAATTTTGAAGATGCGCACACAACTGAAATCGCTGAAGACAGTAATTACCCTGTGATTAGTATGATGGAGGAGCAAAAATCGATTTCTAATTTAGGTGGAACAATGCGATTAGGAGCATACAATTGTCACTTAAAACCAGGTTCAAAAGTAGCCTTAGCTTATAATACAGAAAGTATTGTTGAACGTCACAGACATCGTTTTGAATTTAACAATGAATATTTAGAACAATTTGAAGCAGCTGGAATGAAGGCTACGGGAAAAAATCCTGAAACTGGTTTAGTTGAAGTAGTTGAAATTGAAAATCACCCATGGTTTGTTGGTGCACAGTTTCACCCAGAATATAAAAGTACAGTAGCGAACCCTCACCCATTATTTGTTGCGTTTATTCAAGCAGCAATTAGTAATAAAAAATAATTATGGATAGAAATACAGTCATTGGTTTAGTTTTAATCGGAGTGATATTATCAGTTTTTACAATTGTTAATCAACCATCCGACGCAGAAATCAAAAAAGAACAAAAAGAACTTGCACTTCAAAAAAAGCAAGCGAAAGAAGCTGCTAAAGCTGATGCAGTTCAAGCTAAAAAATCAAAAAAAGTTACTGCTTCAACTTCAATCTCAACTCCAAATTTAAAACAAGAATCAAAATTAATTCGTTTAGAAAATGAAAAATTAATCATTGATTTCTCAACTAAAGGTGGGAAAGTTGCAGCTGTTTATTTGAAGAAATTTGAATCTTACAAGGACTTTGCTAAAAAAGATGGTAAAATTACTGCTTTAGAATTATTCAGAGAAGGTGATGCATTAAATGAATTAGTGATTCCTTTAAATGGAAAGAAAATTCATACTGGTTCTTACATTTTTGATATTGAAAGTCAAACAAAAAATGCGATTACTTTTACCTTAGACTTAGGAAATGGTCAATTGGTGAAAAACCGTTATTCCTTGAACCCTAATAAATATGACATTAATTACGCTGTAAACATTCAAGGTTTTGGTGGTAAGGTAAGTCCAAAAAACATCGCATTTAATTTACAAACTGCGTTTAGAAAATCGGAACGTTTATTTAGTGAGCAACGAAAAATGACAACGATTTGCTTTAATAACAAAGAAAGTGGGTTGGATTATTTATCTGAAATGGGTAACGATGACGAAGTTGCTGAAGAAGATTTTGAATGGATTGCTTTCAAACAAAGCTACTTCTCCTCTATTCTTCGTCCAGATAACGGATTTATTAAAGAAGGCTCTTCGTTCAAGGTTTTTCAATACTCAGAGGGTCACCCAAAAATGTGGACGAATTTAAAAGATTTTAAAGCGAAAACTAATTTGAATTTTGCTGACGCGAATAACTCTACTGTTAATATGTCTTGGTATTTTGGACCAAATGACTTTGAAACATTAAAAACGTACAAACACAATTATGACGATATTTTAAATTTCGGATGGGGATTGTTTAGATGGATCAATTTATATGCAGTTCAACCATTGTTTAGTTTCTTATCTAGCACAGGGATGGGCTTAGGAATTGCAATTTTGATGTTGACTTTGGTATTAAAATTCGTTTTGATGCCGATTCAATGGAAAATGTTTGTTTCTTCAGCTAAAATGAAGATTTTAAAACCTGAAATCGATGAATTGAATGCGAAATATCCAAACAAAGAAGATGCGATGAAAAAGCAAATGGATATGATGACATTGTACAGAGAATCTGGCGCTAGTCCTTTGGCAGGTTGTGTTCCAATGTTGATTCAAATGCCAATTTTGTTAGCCGTATTTAGATTTTTCCCTTCTGCATTTGAATTGCGTCAACAATCTTTTTTATGGGCTGAGGATTTATCATCGTATGATTCAATTTGGAATTTCGGAGTTAACATTTGGTTTTATGGTGATCACATGAGTTTATTTACTTTATTGATGGCTGGTACAACATTGATTTACACATCGTTAAATTCAGGAAATATGCAACAACCGCAACAACCTGGAATGCCAAACATGAAAGTAATTATGTACTTCTTCCCTGTTATGATGATATTCTTCTTCAATAATTATTCTGCAGGTTTAAGTTATTACTACTTCATTTCAACCTTGGTTTCAATCTTAATTATGCTATTAATTAAGTGGTTTTTTGTTGATGATGAAAAATTACGTTTAAAAATGGCTGAGCGTAAAGCAAGTAATTCTGCAAATCCAAAAGTAAAAAAGAAATCGAAATTTCAAGAGCGCTTAGAGCAAATGCAAAAAATGCAACAAGAGCAATTGAAAAATAAAAAGAAATAAGTTTTATTTTTAAAAAAATTCCAGCAAAATTGTTGGGATTTTTTTTATTAATTTGCTTTTTGTAAATAATACACTATTCCTTTATTTTTCATTAATTATTAAGTAATTTTACAATTCACAATCGTTAATTTACAAGCATGATTAATTCTGTTATTACTGGATCTGGATCATACATTCCAGAAGTTGAAGTAGAAAATAGTAGCTTTATTGAAAACCCTTTTTGTACAGATGATGGTAAAAGAATTCAGAATGACAACCAGCACGTAATTGATAAATTTCAAGAAATTACCGGTATTCAATCTCGTAGATATGTGAATGAAGACCAATCGTGTTCTCAAATTGCAGCAATCGCCGCTAAGCGAGCAATCGAAGACGCAGGTATCAATCCGGAAGAATTAGACATGATCATAGTTGCGCATAATTTTGGTGATGTAATCAGTGGCTCTAATCAAACGGATATTGTTCCAAGTATTGCATCACGTGTTAAACATGAATTGGGAATTAAAAATGAATTTTGTGTTCCGTATGATTTAATATTTGGTTGTCCAGGTTGGATTCAAGGAATGATTCAAGCACACATGTTTATTCAATTAGGAGAAGCTAAAAAATGTTTAGTCATTGGTTCGGAAGTACTTTCACGCGTTGTTGATCCTTACGATCGTGATACGATGATATTTGCTGATGGCGCTGGTGCAACAATTATTGAAGGTGTTGAAGAATCAGAAAAAAGAGGAATTATTTCGCATGCAACTGTTTCCCATTCACAGCAAGAAAAAGACTATTTATATATTGGTGAAAGTTTTAATCGTTTTGGAAAAGACACTACCAAGTACATTAAAATGAAAGGACATCGAATTTATTCTTATTCCTTGATTCAAGTTCCAAAAGCCATTCAATTTTGTTTGGATAAAATTGATTTACCATTAAAAGAAATCAATAAAATCTTAATTCATCAAGCCAATGAAAAAATGGATGAAGCAATCATTGAACGCTTGTACAAAAATGCAGGAATTGACACACCTCCAAAAGGAATTATGCCCATGATTATTGAACGTTTAGGAAACAGCTCAGTAGCTACTGTTCCAACTCTTTACGATATGATTGTTAAAGGGAAACTTAAAGAACATTCTATTCATATAAATGATTTATTGATTTTTGCATCTGTTGGAGCAGGAATGAATATCAATTGCATTGTCTACAAAGTTTAAAGTGATTGAAGATGAAATTCATTGTTTGAAATAAATTCATTATTTTAGATGCTTTATTTTAACAAATGCGCCAACTAGTTGTATTTATTTTTTTAATGATTGGGCTAACAAGCTTTTCTCACGAATACTATTTTGCATTTGCTGAGTTGAAGTACAACGATTTCAATCAACAATTTGAAGGAACAATCCTAGTTTCTTCCCATGATTTTGAGCATCTTTTGCAATCAAAAAAAATATTAACGAATGAATTACCTACCTTTTCAAGTGATTCAATACTATTAAACACGATTCAAGCAGTTGTTGGAACAGGCTTTACCATTGAAGGAAATAAGCAACAACTCACGCTATCTCTTATCGGTTTTGAAAAATTACAAAATGGATTATCGTACATTCATTTCACTACGAATAAAATTGAAAATCCAACGTTACTCAACATTTCTTTTAATTTGTTGATGCCCGTTTTTCAAAACCAACAAAATAAAGTTACCATCTATTTCAAAAATAAAACGTTTACGGAAGTGTTTTTAAACACACAACCAACAAAAGAAATACAATTGCTATGAAAAAGAAATTACTACTAATCATCGTTTTTATTCCGGGATTGTTTTTAGCACAATCTAAATTCGCTCAACTCGATCAATTGCTGCCTACTCCAAATGAATACAGAAATGCTTCTGGCGGACCAGGTCACGCGTATTACCAGCAAAAAGCGGATTATAAAATTGCGCTTACAATTGATGATAAAACACAGAAGTTATCTGGGGTTGAAACAATTACGTACACCAATAATTCTCCTGATTATTTGGAGTTTTTATGGTTACAACTGGATCAAAATATCTACAATCAAGATTCAGAGACAAAATTAATTGAAATCGAAAAAATGGAAGATTTCAAGTCTATTGGTGACGTAAAGAAACGATTGTTCTATTACGATGGTGGTTTTAAAATTGATGCAATCACAACTACTTCAGGTCAAAAAATGAGTTATGCCATCAATAAAACAATGTTACGCATAAATTTAAGCAAACCTTTAGCACCACATTCATCTATTTCTTTTACTATTAAATGGTGGTACAACATCAACGATCGAATGGCAGTTGGTGGTCGTTCAGGATATGAATACTTCGAAAAGGATAAAAACTATCTTTATACCGTTGCTCAATTCTTTCCAAGAATGTGTGTTTATAGTGATATCGAAGGATGGCAGAATAAACAATTTTTAGGCAAAGGAGAATTTGCATTACCATTCGGTGATTACGACGTTTCTATTACCGTTCCTGCGGATCACATTGTAGGAGCGACAGGTGAATTACAAAATGCTTCGGCTGTTTTGACTTCAGAAGAACGAAATCGCTTTGAAAAAGCAAAAAAGTCTGATACCCCAATTCTAATTACCACACAAAAAGAAGCGGAAGAAAAAGAGAAAAACCCAATTTATAAAACCAAAACATGGAACTTTAAAGCGATAAATGTTCGTGATTTTGCGTTTGCAACTTCTCGAAAATTTATTTGGGACGCCCAAAGAGTAACAGTGAATGGAAAAGACATACTTGCAATGTCCTACTACCCGAAAGAAGGGAATCCAATGTGGGAAAGATATTCTACAAAATTGGTTGCACATACCGTAAAAACCTATTCTAAATATACTGTTGATTATCCATATCCTGTAGCAATTTCTGTTCATTCAAAATGGATTGGAATGGAATATCCAATGATTTGTTTCAATGGTGGACGACCTGATGAAGATGGAACGTATTCAGAAGAAACAAAATATGGAATGTGGGGTGTAATCATTCACGAAGTTGGACATAACTTTTTTCCAATGATTATAAATTCAGACGAACGTCAATGGACATGGATGGACGAAGGGTTGAATACATTTGTTCAGTATTTAACAGAACAAGAATGGGAACGCGGCTATCCTTCAAGAAGAGGTCCAGCCTATTTAATTGCAGATTACATGCGCGGTGATAAAAAATTCATTTCTCCGATCATGACCAATTCAGAATCTATTTTTCAATTTGGGAACAATGCATATGGAAAACCTGCTACTGCATTAAATATTTTACGTGAAACGATTATGGGTCGCGAATTATTTGATTATGCGTTTAAAATGTATTGCGAACGTTGGAAATTTAAACATCCAACACCAGCAGATTTCTTCCGAACAATGGAAGATGCTTCAGCAGTTGATTTAGACTGGTTTTGGAGAGGCTGGTTCTACTCTACTGATAATGTAGATATTTCCTTAGACAATGTAAAATGGTTTCAGTTAAACACACAGAATCCTGAAATTGAAAAAGGAATCAAAGAACAAACGGATAAAGCAAAAGATAAATTTATTGGGGATACACGCAATAAAATTGCAATCACCAAAACAATTAACGAAAACGACCCCGAAATTGATGATTTCTATGCAAAGCGTTCAATATACAAAGTTGATGCTTTAGACAGGAAAGAATTCGAGGTGTTTAACGCTAAGTTATCAGATGAAGATCGAAAATTATTAAATTCGAATAAACAGATTTATGAATTAAGTTTTTCAAATTTAGGAGGATTAGTTTCACCGATTATTATTGAAGCAACATTTGATGACAATTCAACAGAAGTGGTTCGTATTCCAGCTGAAATATGGAGAATGTATGAAGAAAAAGTTTCGAAAGTACTCATTTTCGACAAGCAAGTTATTTCGTTTAAAATAGATCCATTTCTTGAAACTGCAGATACAGATTTGAATAACAATTCTTGGCCCGCTAGAGTTGAACCTACACGGTTTGACATGTTTAAAGAAAAACAAACAGTTAGAGAAAATCCGATGCAGCGTCAAAAACGTGTTGAAGCTATAGGGAATTAATTTCTTATTTCACACCAATGAAATGCTCATACTTATCTTGAATAAAGGTGATTAATTCCATTTCCGTTGCAGTTTTTAAAAACTCTTCGTTAATGTTTAGGAAAGAAATGAAATCGTCAAATTCATCTTCCGTTAAATTAATGATATCATTAGCAACATATAGCCTAAGTAGTTCTTGAACAACTTTTCGTTGATTGTCTTTGTATTGTTGTTCTGCAATCCATCTTTTGTTGCGCTCTTTT
Organism: Flavobacteriales bacterium; assembly: GCA_947491305.1. Classification (GTDB taxonomy): domain Bacteria; phylum Bacteroidota; class Bacteroidia; order Flavobacteriales_D; family Crocinitomicaceae; genus M0103. The sequence continues at coordinate 33,570 of CANLIL010000020.1, forward strand.
TTAGAAAAAACCTGGTATAAAGCTGTAATTGGACTTTGCATCATTTCGATCCCTGTCACCATTCGTGTTTCTCTTAAAGAAAGAGAACTTCTTTCTTCTTTTATTTGCTCCAATGATTTTAAAGGTCGAACCACCACTTCTCTTAACTGCTTAGCTAAATGATAAATTGGTATTGCAACTTTATATTGACAATTAGAATCCGCTTTTACGACAAAATAGACCGATTCATATTCTTTTACAGAGAGAATAATTGTGTCATTATTCAATAAATATGTTGCAAATGTACCGTTAGGTTGACCAAACACACCTTGTCCTGTTCGTTTATTTATCACCATTAAATTATAAAACGCTTGTGGACGCAATGAGTCGATTACTTTTCCTGTAACAAAAACTTTATCGCATTGTTGCGCATGAATGTTATTGAAACATATCAATGCTGTTATAAAAAACAAAAATTTTAATTTCATTGAAGCTAAAATATACAATATGTTTAGAATAGGTGTCTTTTTGATTGACAATATCTGTTAAAATCATTAATTTACATTTGTAAATAAAATTTTCACACTAATGTAACTACTAAATCTCTTATAAAAATGATTAATTTTGTAACATGAAAAGAGTCGTAGTCGGTTTGTCAGGTGGAGTAGATTCGAGTGTTGCAGCTCATTTATTAATTCAGCAAGGATATGAAGTCATTGGCATGTTTATGCGAAACTGGCACGATGAATCTGTTACACTCTCTGACGAGTGTCCCTGGATAGACGATTCAAACGATGCATTATTAATCGCACAACAACTTGGCATACCATTCCAAGTCATAGATTTGAGTGCAGAATACAAAGACCGTATTGTAGATTACATGTTTAATGAATATGAAGCTGGCAGAACTCCAAATCCGGATGTGCTTTGTAACCGTGAGATTAAATTTGATGTATTTCTAAAAGCAGCATTAGAACTTGGTGCTGATTATGTTGCTACAGGTCATTACTGCAGAAAAATTGAACATTCAGATGGTACTTTTGGATTATTGGCAGGAAAAGACCCTAACAAAGATCAGTCTTATTTTTTATGTCAACTAAACCAAGAGCAACTCAGTAAAGCACTATTCCCAATTGGTGAATTATTAAAACCAGAAGTTAGAGCAATTGCAACTGAACTAGATTTAGTTACAGCAGATAAAAAAGATTCGCAAGGCTTGTGTTTTGTAGGCAAAATTAGTCTGCCACAATTTTTACAACAGAAATTAACTGCAAAAACAGGTGCGGTCATTGAAATTCCAACCGATTTAAAGCAATATTTAGATTACGGAAAAATTTCTACAACATGCGAAAACCTAGAGCTACTTTGCAAACCTTTTGAATATAATCAAGAAATGGGACAAGAAGTAGCTCATCATCAAGGAGCACATTTCTATACCATTGGTCAACGAAAAGGTTTACACATCGGAGGTCGACCACTTCCCTCTTTTGTTATTGGAACAGACACCGTTAATAACCTTGTTTTTTCTGGACAAACAGATGAACACCCAGGCTTGAACAGGATTGCTTTAAAATTAGACGATCATCAAATGAATTGGATCAATCAATCATATGCTATTTCTGAAGGAGAACAATTAGATTGCTTGGTTCGCATTCGGTACCGTCAACAATTGCGCCCTGCATCTTTGATTCGAAAAGAAAGTGGCAATTACATTTTATTTCCTGAAAAAGAAAGAGGGATTACTCCTGGTCAATTTGCAGCTTGGTATATCGGTGAAGAATTAATTGGATCTGGAGTTATTCACTCTTAGGGTAATATATTTTTATTGAATCGTCTGCGTAAAACTCTATAATTTTAACAATTTTTTCCTCATTAAATTTTTCTGGTGAATGAATTTCATCAACTGTCGATACAATCTTATCTTTCATCTCTCCAGTAAGTAGCCAATTTGCATTAACCCTCGGATAATTTAAGATTACTTTTTGAAGAAAATCAAAACTTGGCTTACTTCTACCAGATAGAATATGACTTATATTAGAACGCTGCACACCTAATTTATCTGCAAATACAGATGGTGTTATTGCGTGCATTTTTAAAATTAATTGAATCCGTTCTTGAATTGACATTTGTAAATAGTTATTAGTTTACAAATATAAATAAAAATCTACACTCTACTAAACACTTTAAAATTATAAGAACAAAAAAAAGGAGCTAACGCTCCTTAAAATATTGTAATTCAATTATTTAATTCAGACTAAATGAATGAAAGATTGAATTTGTTTTTAAATTTTTCATTTGATCTGCTAATTTCAAAGCATCCATTAATCGCGCTACTTCGAAAATAGATAAATTAGTACTTGTACCATCCAATCTATGTTGGTTTAATTTATACTCAGCGATTTTAACTGTATTGTTTATCATATATTTTTCAATTACTTCCATAACTAATAAAACTTAATTCTCTCCCATTTACGGAAAGAAAAAACTAAAAGTTACAAAAAATGTAAAATAATTGAAATTTGTATACTAAAATTAAATTATTCACTTGATGAAATGAATATTAAATACTTGAAAAACAATTAGTTGTGTTAAAATTAAAAAATAACAGAAATAACTTATTTTATTATCAAAGGATAAATTAATTGCTCCAAGCCATTTGTTTTAATTTCAAGGATAAGCGCTAATTGTTCTCCCAATTTACCCGTAGGAAATCCTTTTTGGCGGTACCAAACCAAATAATGTTCTGGAATATGAATCAAAAAATACCCTTCGTATTTCCCGAAAGGCATTTTCATATTCGCTAATTTGATTAGCTCGTCTTTTGAATTAAAAGATTCCAACTTAATTTGTTAATGGGACACTTTCGATCGTCGCTAACAAATAGCGCCAAAACTTCTGAACAGAAGAAATTTGAACTTTTTCATCTGGCGAATGTGCTGCTCGAATATTTGGTCCAAAAGAAACCATGTCTACATTCGGTAAATGCTTCCCTAAAATACCACACTCTAATCCAGCGTGACAAGCTTTAATATGTGGGGATTCATGAAACATTTCTTTGTATAAGTCAGCCATCAAAGAAACAATTGGAGAAGATGGATTAGGTTGCCATCCTGGATAATCACCGCTTTGAACAACAGAAGCTCCCATATTTTCAAATGCTGCTCGAATAGTATTAGCGACGTCATCTTTACTCGTTTCAACACTGCTTCGTTGAAGAGATTGCGTTATAAATTCACCATCTTTAATTATAACCCTTGCTAAACTTGAAGATGCCTCAACTAAATCCTTAATTTCTGGACTCATTCTAAATACACCATTTTGAACGCCATGAAGTGTATTTATTATTTTTTGAAAATCAGTTGAATCCATCGCTAATTCTTCCGTTGAAATCGATTCTGTATTTAATTTGAAATTTGGTTCAATAGATTTATATTCATTCACTAATACCGCGCCTAATTCTTGAATTTTTTCATTTATTTCAGCCGATAATTCACTTTTAATAGCAATAACGCAATTTGCTTCTCTTGGAATTGCATTGCGAAGACTTCCTCCATCAAATGAAATTAACTGAACCTCAAAAAGAGAACTTAGTTGATAAAGAAACCTAGTCAATAATTTATTTGCGTTACCTCTACCCTTGTCAATATCCATTCCTGAGTGACCTCCAAGCAAACCTTTTATAGCTATTTTTAATTTTTTAAAATCTTTATTAACAGTTACTTGATTATACTTATATGAAGTATTTGTATCAATCCCTCCTGCGCAACCGATCGATAATTCATCGTCATCTTCTGTGTCTAGATTCAATAATATTTTTCCAGAATACAAGGAACCGTCTAATTCTTTAGCACCCGTCATGCCTGTCTCTTCGTCAATAGTAAACATTGCTTCTAAAGCAGGATGTTGAATGTCAGTTGAAGCTAAAAGCGCCATAATTGCAGCAACGCCAATACCATTATCTGCTCCCAACGTTGTGCCGTTTGCTTTTACCCAATCACCATCAACGAGCATTTCAATCCCTTGAGAATTAAAGTCAAAAACAGTTTCTTCATTCTTTTGGTGAACCATATCTAAATGAGATTGGAGAATTAACGTTGTTCTGTTTTCCATTCCAATAGTTGCTGGCTTTTTAATCACTACATTTTGAATGCGATCAAGGCGAGTTTCTAGACCAAGTTGATTTCCAAAATCTACCATAAATTGAATAACACGTTCTTCCTTTTTTGATGGTCGAGGTACTGCATTCAAATCTGCAAAATGATTCCAAAGGGCTTTTGGTTCTAAATTTCTAACTGACATTTTATAATCTTTATGTGCTTATTAACTATTTTTAATATTGTAAACTCGATTAATCCACAAATCTTCTACTTTCGATCGCGCCCAAGGGGTTTTACGTAAAAACGTTAAACTCGATTTCACACTTGGATTACTAAGAAAACAATTTATAGGTATTAGTTTTCCTAGGTTCTCAAAACCAAACTCTTGTTCTAAATCAATTACAATTTGCTCTAATTTTACACCGTGTAGTGGATCCATAGATATAATTTACACTAATTTTCTATACTTGATTCGTTTAGGACCATTGTCACCCAAACGTTTCTTTTTATTTTCTTCGTATTCTGTGTAAGAGCCTTCGAACCAATAAACTTGAGAATCTCCTTCAAAGGCTAAAATATGCGTGCAAATTCGATCCAAGAACCATCTATCATGCGAAATTACAACGGCACAACCTGCAAAATTCTGAATTCCTTCTTCTAAAGCGCGCAATGTATTGATATCAATATCATTGGTAGGCTCATCTAGTAACAGAACATTTGCTTCAGTTTTCAAGGTCATAGCCAAATGCAAACGATTTCGCTCACCACCTGATAGAATTCCAACTTTTTTATTTTGATCTGAACCATTGAAGTTAAATTTTGATAAATAAGCCCGAGCGTTTAATTTCTGACTTCCCACCTCTATAAATTCCAATCCATTTGAAACAACATCGAAAACCGTTTTATCCGGATGAATGTCCTTGTGTGTTTGATCAACGTATCCAATTTTAACCGTTTCACCCACTTCAAACGTTCCATTATCAGAAGCTAATTCACCCATTATCATTTTGAAGATGGTCGTTTTACCAGCACCATTCGGACCAATTATCCCAACAATTCCAGCAGGAGGTAATTTGAAATTTAAATCATCGTACAACAATTTTTCTCCAAATGATTTCCCCACATGTTCTGCATCGATAACATTGTTTCCTAATCGAGGACCGTTTGGAATTGGCATTTCTAAAATTGCTTCTTTTGCATTCACATCTTCTGAAAGCATTTTATCGTAGTTTGCTATACGTGCTTTGTTTTTAGCGTGTCTTCCTTTTGGATTCATCCGCACCCATTCCAATTCACGCGCTAACATTTTTTGACGTTTAGATTCCGATTTCTCTTCATCTTTTAAACGATTACCTTTTTGTTCCAACCAAGATGTGTAATTTCCTTTCCAAGGAATACCTTCACCTCTATCCAATTCTAATATCCAACCAGCAACATTATCCAAGAAATAACGGTCGTGCGTTACAGCAATTACTGTTCCTTTGTATTGTTGTAAATGCTGTTCTAACCATTCAATTGACTCAGCATCCAAGTGATTGGTAGGTTCATCTAGTAACAAAATATCAGGATTTTGAAGCAACAAACGACACAAAGCAACACGGCGTTTTTCACCGCCAGAAAGCGTGCCAATCAATTGATCATCAGGTGGACATCGCAATGCATCCATCGCTCTGTCTAATTTTGAATCCAATTCCCAAGCATCCAATGCATCAATTTTATCCGAAACGGCGCTTTGACGTGCAATTAGTTTGTCCATTTTATCAGGATCATTTAATACCGCTTCATCCATGAAAGAATTATTGATTTCTTCGTATTCTTTTAGTACGTCAACTGTTTCTTGTGCACCTTCAAGCACGACTTCCTTTACTGTTTTAGTTAAATCTAAATCTGGCTCTTGAGCCAAATAACCAACGGAATAACCAGCTGAAAAAACAACATCCCCTTGATAGGTTTTATCTAAACCAGCTATTATTTTCATAACAGTTGATTTACCTGAACCATTCAAACCAATGATTCCAATTTTGGCACCATAGTAAAATGATAAATAAATGTTTTTAATAATTTGTTTTCCTTGGGGAGTTGATTTTGAAACCCCTACCATTGAAAAGATTACCTTTTTATCGTCAGACATATTATGCTTATTTTTATATTAATCAATTGTATTTGTTGCAGATTCATCACGCGGTCCCCTTTTATGAATAATTAATCCATTTAAGAAATTGCGTAAAAATTGATCGCCACAATCCTTGTAATTTGGATGATCTTCTTTTCGAAATAAAGCACCCAATTCACTTGCTGTAACGTTGAAATCAACTAATTTCATGATTTCAATGATTTCATCATTTCGCAAATGAAGTGCTACGCGAAGTTTTTTTAATATATCGTTATTTGTCATGTTTGAAATTTACTTCACAAATGTAATGAAAACAAACAAATAATTCAGATACATTGAGCGTTCATCTTGAGTTTTTGGAAATAAAAAAGTCCTCAACAATGTTAAGGACTTTCAAATTATTTTCTCAAGGAATTATGCTTCTTCTTCCAAAGAAAATGGAGGGTAAGTATCTGTTAAATAACCCATGTAAGCATTTACTCTAAATCCCCAACGCATTACTCCAACAGAGAAACCATGCATTCCAGCTGGGTATTTCCCTGTAAACAAAACAATCCACCATGCAACAAAACGTACAAATGAAGCTGCAATATTCAGGAAATAAAGGCAAAATAAATGAGGAATATAAACATAAAAAATCCCTAAAAAGAAACGCAATAATAGTTTTCCTCTACTTGAAGATTCTGGATATTCTAATTCAATCCACGTGTTCTCATCTGTTCCTGATAAACCAAATTTAGGATAACCATCTGATAAATTAGAGAAACGAGCTATAACCCTTAAATTCCAACGTTGCATGTTTAATTGGTAATTAAAAAAGGAAAGTGGAAATTTACCTGAAAATAAAATAATCCAAAAAGTAAGGAAATTTAAAAACAAGCTACCTATAGCAACGAAAAGCAATAAAAAAGCATGCGGTAATAAAATGTAAAACATTCCAAAAAATGTTCTTAAAAGTAATTCTCCACGAGAATAAGATTCTTGATGTTTAATTCCAAATTTCATAATAAGTAATAGTTTTTAGTTTATATTAATATAAATATAACTTTTTATTTTCATGTAACCAACAAATTTTTATCTATTTTTATTCTCATGAAACATGCATTTATATTAATTTTCTTAGTTATTATTTTTTTTTCTTGTGAAAAAGGAAAAGCAAATTTTGTTTTAAAAGGAACGATTAGTGATGTTACTTTTTCTAAAAAATTAGACGGTGCAACTATTTCCTTGTATCAAATAATTGTTGGTACATCCGAAGAAATATTTGTTGCATCTCAAACGATTGGAAGTGATGGGAACTACTCATTTACATTTCCTCGTGATAACATGGAAAAATACATTTTACGTATTACAAAAGAAAACTATTTCCCATTAGATCAAACCATTTATTTCTCTTCTTTATCATTGAATGCGGATAATATCAGAGATTATTCAACAACGGCAAAAGCGTGGGTGAAATTGAATTTTATTAACGATCCAAACTTTGGTGGAAATCAATTAGAATATACCATTCAACAAGGAAAAGAAAATGTAGATGGAAGTTGTCAACACGGAACATATACCATTAATACATCTACCAGTTATTACTGCATTAACGATGGAAACCAGCTCTACTCCTATTTGTATTTTGCTTTTGGTCCAAACGACACAGGTGTGAAATCAGTTATTACGACTCCATTCGATACTACAGAACTTACATTAACGTATTAAATTATTAGTTTAACATCGAGAAGAACCTAGTAATAAAAGACTTAAACTGCTTTTTAAACAATTAATTGTTAATAAATTTAAACTAAATATTTTGATTTCCTGTATTTTAACTATAAATTTAACATGGTTAAAAATGGCGGGAATCCGAAAAGCCTTATGAGTAGGAGCTTATTTTTATTTATACTACTATGGAAACAACTACTATTGCTACAGAACAAAAAACAGAAAATTTTAATTTTTCGAACCATTTCGTTAAAGCTTTAATATCAGCGCTTTATTATTTAATTATCTATATCCCATTCATTTTGCCATTTGCAATTTGGGGAAAAGCAGCAGCACGTTTAAGCATGTTGTGGGAATCAAAATCACTTGGATATAATGAAGAAAATTCTAATTATCCAATTTATAATTTTTACTTTAATTATATTGTTAATTTCATTTTTGATGCTTCAATGTTTTTGATTTGGCCAATTGGATTAATTATCACTATCATTTCAATGACTGATAATGCCGATGCTATTGGAGCATTAACAATGTTATTTAGCTATTATGCTTCAGTAATAGGAATGAGAGCTGGAAAAGAAGTAGTGTTTTTTGTCTTAAACACTTTAGTCTCTTGGTTTATTTCTGTTATTGTAAACATTGGTCAACTAATCAAAAACATGTGGTTATTGAATATTGTAATCAAAAGAAAAGACGCATAATAAAATGATATATTTTTAACCAAAAAAAAGGCAGTTGAAAAACTGCCTTTTTTTATTCGTCATCTAAAACGCCTCTTAA